>NZ_VFMQ01000001.1:0-301003 GCF_006715175.1 Curtobacterium citreum
ACGGCCGTAGCACTTCGCGCAGACACCGACGGCGGACTCGCAGGTCAGGACCGAGCGCACCTTGATGCTCTCGACACCGGCCTCGAGCAGCGTGTCCAGCAGGACGTCGCCGACGTCCGAACCGGCCTCGGCCACCACGGTGCCGTTCGCGTCCACGGCCTCGACGGCCAGGGTGCGCGAGTACACCGTGTTCTCGACGCGCGGGTCGCGGACGAGCTTGCCGTCCTCGCCCTTGGTCGCGATCGGCAGCTCGAGGCCACGGGTCGTGCCGCAGTCGTCCTCACGGATGATGACGTCCTGCGAGACGTCGACGAGACGACGCGTCAGGTAGCCCGAGTCAGCGGTACGGAGCGCCGTGTCCGCCAGACCCTTGCGCGCACCGTGCGTGGCGATGAAGTACTCCGCCACGGTCAGGCCCTCGCGGTACGAGTTGATGATCGGGCGGGCGATGATCTCACCCTTCGGGTTGTTCACCAGACCACGCATACCGGCGATGTTGCGCACCTGCAGCCAGTTACCACGAGCACCCGACGACACCATGCGGTTGATGGTGTTGTCGATCGGGAAGTTGTCGCGCATCTCCTGCGCGATCTCGTTCGTGGCCTCGGTCCAGATCTTGATCAGGTCGGCGCGGCGCTCCGCGTCGGTGATCAGACCCTTGTCGAACTCGCCCTGGACCTTGGCGGCCTGGACCTCGTAGCCCGCGATGATCTCCTTCTTGCGCGGCGGCGTGACGACGTCGGAGAGCGCGACGGTCACACCGGAGCGCGTGCCCCAGTAGAAGCCCGCGTCCTTGATCCGGTCCAGCGCGGCGGCCGTCTCGGTCTTGGAGTAGCGCTCGGCGAGGTCGTTGACGATCGCGGAGAGGGTGCCCTTGTCGGTGACGCGCTGCACGAACGGGTAGTCCGCCGGCAGGGTCTCGTTGAAGAGCGCGCGGCCCAGCGTGGTCTCGAGGAGGATCGACTGACCCACCTCGTAGCCCTCGGGAGCCTCGCCCTCGGCGAAGTGGACACCCGACATGCGGATCTTCACCATCGCGTTGAGGTCCAGCGTGTTCTGGTCCTTCGCCATGATCGCCTCGGCGACCGAGGAGAACGAACGGCCCTCACCGACGGCGCCCTCGCGGACGGTCGTCAGGTGGTGCAGACCGATGATCATGTCCTGTGCGGGCAGGGTCACCGGACGGCCGTCCGACGGCTTGAGGATGTTGTTCGAGGCGAGCATCAGGATGCGGGCCTCGGCCTGGGCCTCGACCGACAGCGGCAGGTGCACGGCCATCTGGTCACCGTCGAAGTCCGCGTTGAACGCAGCACACACGAGCGGGTGGAGCTGGATGGCCTTGCCCTCGACGAGCTGCGGCTCGAACGCCTGGATGCCCAGACGGTGCAGCGTCGGCGCGCGGTTCAGCAGCACGGGGCGCTCGCGGATGATCTCCTCGAGCACGTCCCACACCTGCGGACGCGAACGCTCGACCATGCGCTTGGCCGACTTGATGTTCTGCGCGTGCGACAGGTCGATCAGGCGCTTGATGACGAACGGCTTGAACAGCTCGAGCGCCATCTGCTTCGGCAGACCGCACTGGTGCAGCTTGAGCTGCGGGCCGACGATGATGACCGAACGGCCCGAGTAGTCGACGCGCTTGCCGAGCAGGTTCTGGCGGAAACGACCCTGCTTGCCCTTGAGCATGTCGCTCAGGGACTTCAGGGCGCGGTTGCCGGTACCCGTGACGGGACGACCACGACGACCGTTGTCGAACAGCGCGTCGACCGCTTCCTGCAGCATGCGCTTCTCGTTGTTCACGATGATCTCGGGGGCACCGAGGTCGAGCAGACGGCGGAGACGGTTGTTGCGGTTGATCACACGACGGTAGAGGTCGTTGAGGTCCGACGTAGCGAAGCGGCCACCGTCGAGCTGCACCATCGGGCGGAGCTCCGGCGGGATGACCGGCACGACGTCGAGCACCATCGCGGCCGGCGAGTTGCCGGTGGCGAGGAAGGAGCTGACGACGCGCAGACGCTTGATCGCGCGGATCTTCTTCTGGCCCTTGCCCTCGGCGATCTGCAGGCGCAGCGCCTCGGCCTCGGCGGCCAGGTCGAACGCCTCGAGCCGCAGCTTGATCGCCTCGGCGCCCATGTAGGCGTCGAAGTAGATCCCGAAGCGGTCCTGGAGCTCGTGGAAGACGGCGTCCTCGGGCTTGAGGTCGCCCACCTTGAGGTTGCGGAAGTCCTCCCACACGCGCTCGAGGCGGGTGATGTCCTCGTCGAAGGACTTGCGGACCTGGGACATCTCCTTCTCGGCGGTGTCCTTGGTCCGGCGCTTCACGTCGGCCTTGGCGCCCTCTTCCTCGAGCGCTGCGAGGTCGTCCTCGAGCTTCTTGAGGCGGTCGGCGATGATCGAGTCACGCTGACCCTCGAGGTTCTTGATCTCGAGGCGCATCTCGTTCTCGAGACCGGGCATGTCGGCGTGACGGCCCTCTTCATCGATGTCGATGATCATGTACGCCGCGAAGTAGATGACCTTCTCGAGGTCCTTCGGCGCCATGTCGAGGAGGTACCCGAGGCGCGACGGGACGCCCTTGAAGTACCAGATGTGCGTGACGGGGGCGGCGAGCTCGATGTGGCCCATGCGCTCACGACGGACCGAGGACTTGGTGACCTCGACGCCGCAGCGCTCGCACACGATGCCCTTGAAGCGCACGCGCTTGTACTTGCCGCAGGCGCACTCCCAGTCCCGGGACGGACCGAAGATCTGCTCGCCGAACAGACCGTCCTTCTCGGGCTTCAGGGTGCGGTAGTTGATGGTCTCCGGCTTCTTGACCTCGCCGTACGACCACTGACGGATGTCCTCGGCGGTCGCGAGACCGATCCGGATGGCGTCAAAGGAAGTTGCTTCGAGCAATGTTCTTCTCTCTTGCTGAGTTCGAGACGTGTCGGTGCGGGCGGGGATCAGATGTCGTCGACGGAGGACGACTCGAACCGCGAGGAGATGTTGATGCCGAGCTCTTCAGCGGCACGGAAGACCTCGTCGTCCGTGTCGCGGAGGCTGACCGCCTGGCCGTCTGCCGAGAGGACCTCGACGTTCAGGCAGAGCGACTGCATCTCCTTCATGAGGACCTTGAACGACTCGGGGATGCCCGGCTCCTGGATGTTCTCGCCCTTGACGATCGCCTCGTAGACCTTCACGCGGCCGAGGATGTCGTCGGACTTGATCGTCAGGAGCTCCTGGAGGGCGTAGGCGGCGCCGTACGCTTCGAGCGCCCACACCTCCATCTCACCGAATCGCTGGCCACCGAACTGCGCCTTACCACCCAGCGGCTGCTGCGTGATCATCGAGTACGGACCGGTCGAACGGGCGTGGATCTTGTCGTCGACCAGGTGGTGCAGCTTGAGGATGTACATGTAGCCGACCGAGACGGGCTCCGGGAACGGCTCGCCGGAGCGGCCGTCGAAGAGCTGCGCCTTGCCGGAGGAGCCGATGAGGCGCTCCCCGTCACGGTTCGGGAGCGTGGAGTCGAGGAGGCCCTCGATCTCGCGCTCGTACGCACCGTCGAACACCGGGGTGGCGACCTTCGTGCCGGGCTCCGCGTGGCGGGCGGCCTCGGGGAGGGCGGACGCCCACTCCTGGATGCCCTCGACGTTCCAGCCCTGCTTCGCGAGCCACCCGAGGTGGATCTCGAGGACCTGGCCGAAGTTCATGCGGCCGGGGACGCCGAGCGGGTTGAGCACGATGTCGACCGGGGTGCCGTCCGCCAGGAACGGCATGTCCTCGACCGGCAGGATCGTCGAGATGACGCCCTTGTTGCCGTGACGACCGGCGAGCTTGTCACCGGCGGTGATCTTGCGCTTCTGGGCGATGTAGACGACCACGCGCTGGTTCACACCGGAGCCGAGCTCGTCGTCACCGTCCTGGGCGTCGAAGACCTTGACGCCGATGATCGTGCCCTCTTCACCGTGGGGCACCTTCAGCGAGGTGTCGCGCACCTCGCGCGACTTCTCGTTGAAGATCGCGCGGAGCAGGCGCTCCTCGGCGGAGAGCTCGGTCTCGCCCTTCGGCGTGACCTTGCCGACCAGGATGTCGCCGGGGCGGACCTCGGCACCGATGCGGATGATGCCGCGCTCGTCGAGGTCGGCCAGGAGGTCCGGGCTGACGTTCGGCAGGTCGCGGGTGATCTCTTCCTTGCCGAGCTTGGTGTCGCGGGCGTCGACCTCGTACTCCTCGATGTGGATCGAGGAGAGCGTGTCGTCCTTCACGAGGTTCTGCGACAGGATCATCGCGTCCTCGTAGTTGTAGCCCTCCCACGGCATGAACGCGACGAGGAGGTTCTTGCCGAGCGCGAGCTCGCCGTTCTCCGTCGCGGGGCCGTCGGCGATGACCTCGCCCTGCTCCACGCGCTCGCCTGCGGAGACGATGACGCGGTGGTTGTAGCTCGTGCCCTGGTTCGAGCGGTCGAACTTGCGCAGGTAGTAGGTCTGCGTGCCGCCCTCGTCGAGCTGCAGGGTCACGGCGTCGGCCGAGACCTCGGAGACCACACCGGCCTTGTCGGCGGTGACGACGTCACCGGCGTCGATGGCGGTGTAGCCCTCCATGCCGGTGCCGACGAGCGGCGACTCGGAACGCAGGAGCGGCACGGCCTGGCGCTGCATGTTCGCACCCATGAGGGCGCGGTTCGCGTCGTCGTGCTCGAGGAACGGGATGAGCGAGGTCGCGACCGACACCATCTGGCGCGGCGAGACGTCCATGTAGTCGACCTCGTCCTTGCCGACGAGCTCGACCTCGCCGCCCTTCTTCCGCACGAGGACCTTGTCGTCCGCGAAGTGGAAGGAGTCGGTGAGCGGCGCGTTGGCCTGGGCGACGACGAAGTCGTCCTCTTCCGATGCCGTCAGGTAGTCGATCTGGGTGGTGACCTGACCGTTCACGACCCGGCGGTACGGCGTCTCGATGAAGCCGAACGAGTTGATCCGACCGAAGGACGCGAGCGAGCCGATCAGGCCGATGTTCGGGCCTTCCGGGGTCTCGATCGGGCACATGCGGCCGTAGTGCGACGGGTGGACGTCGCGGACCTCGACGCCGGCACGCTCACGGGACAGACCACCCGGGCCGAGGGCCGACAGGCGACGCTTGTGCGTCAGACCCGCGAGCGGGTTGTTCTGGTCCATGAACTGCGACAGCTGGGACGTCCCGAAGAACTCCTTGATCGCAGCCACGACGGGACGCACGTTGATGAGCGTCTGCGGCGTGATGGCCTCGATGTCCTGCGTGGTCATGCGCTCGCGGACGACGCGCTCCATGCGGGACAGACCCGTGCGGACCTGGTTCTGGATGAGCTCGCCCACCGCGCGGATGCGACGGTTGCCGAAGTGGTCGATGTCGTCCACGTCGAGGCGGAGCTGGACGGGCTCGCCGTCGCGGACACCGTCGAGCGTGGTCTTCTCGGCGTGCAGCGAGACGAGGTACTTGATCGTGCGGACGATGTCCTGCACGGAGAGCACCGAGTCCGACAGCGGCGCGTCGATGCCGAGCTTGCGGTCGAGCTTGTAGCGACCGACCTTGGCCAGGTCGTAGCGCTTCGGGTTGAAGTAGAAGTTGTCGAGGAGCGCACGCGCGGCCTCGGCGGCGACCTGCTCGCCCGGACGCAGCTTGCGGTAGATGTCCTTGAGCGCCTCTTCCTTCGTCAGGACGGCGTCCTTCTCGAGCGTCGACTCGATCGAGGCGAAGCCCTGGAACTCCTCCATGATCTCCTCGCTCGTCAGGCCGAGGGCCTTGAGGAAGACGGTCACGGACTGCTTGCGCTTGCGGTCGATGCGCACGCCCACCTGGTCGCGCTTGTCGATCTCGAACTCGAGCCAGGCACCGCGCGAGGGGATGATGCGCGCGGAGTAGATGTCCTTGTCGGACGTCTTCTCCTGCTGGCGCTCGAAGTACACGCCCGGCGAGCGGACGAGCTGCGAGACGACGACGCGCTCGGTGCCGTTGATGATGAACGTGCCGCGCTCGGTCATGAGCGGGAAGTCGCCCATGAAGACGGTCTGCGTCTTGATCTCACCGGTCATGTGGTTCATGAACTCGGCGTTGACGTAGAGCGGAGCGGCGTAGGTCTTGCCGCGCTCCTTGCACTCGTCGATGGAGTACTTCGGGTCCTCGAGCTCCGGGGACGTGAACGAGAGCTGCATCGTCTCGCCGAGGTCCTCGATCGGGGAGATCTCCTCGAAGATCTCCTCGAGGCCGGAGTGCAGTGCGAGGTCGGTGCGACCCTGCTCCTGTCCCTCGGCGAGGCGGGCCTTCCAGACGTCGTTGCCGACGAGCCAGTCGAAGCTCTCCGTCTGGAGTGCGAGCAGATCAGGGACCGTGAGCGTGTCCGTGATCTTGGCGAACGAGAGTCGCGAGTGGTTGCGACCGTTCTTGGGGTTGGTGGATGCGTTGGGCGCAGCAGCCAAGGGTGTGACCTCCGGTAGGCCCCGTCGGGCCGGTACTGACGAGCAGCACGTAGGTGAGTGGATTGATCGCTCGGCGCGACCCCGGGACCGACACACGGTGCACAGCCGGACGAGCGTCCGGTTGGACTTGTGCGAAGATCGGTGAGCGGGACCCGCCGCCATATACGGGACCGGCTGCACCAGGGCGCGTGTTCGACCGCAATATGACGACACACGAATGCCAGGGAGCGCGAACTGCAATCATAGGTCGCCCTGACCCGCGCTGTCCAGTCCTGGCTTGACCGGATTCGTCGCAGGCGTGTATAAGGCGCCGGCCACCCGGCGCCGGGACCGATCTCAGTCGTCGAGCGCGTGCAGGACGCGCTCCGGCTCCTCGGCCCGCACGAACGTCACGCGGCCGCGGTCGTCCGTGATGCGCACGCCCCGTCCCGGCGTCAGGATGAGGGCACGGACGCCCCGTCGGACGCGCAGGCCGAGCCCGCCGTACGTGGCCGCGTCCGCCTCGACGACCGCGACGTCGGCGATCCGCCGGCGGTCGATCCGGCGTGCGGGGAGCGGCCGGAAACGCAGCACGACGTCGGTGTCGGTCACCGCGATGCGCGTCCGCGCGAGGAGCAGCAGGGCACCGCCGACGAGCGCCACGACACCGGGCACCAGGAGCGCGACCTCCGGTGCGTCTCCGGGCCAGCCGAGCACGGCCGCGGTCAGCGCACCGCCGCCGAGCAGCAGGACCGCGCCGAGCGCGCGCATCCAGGTGGGTGCCGATTCGCCGTCGGCGGCCACGGGCGCGTGGGTGGCGGTCGGCCGGGAGGCACGGGTCGTCCGGGTGGGTCGGGTCGCCTCGGCGGGGCGGAACGTCGGGACGCTCACGGTGTCGATCACGGGGTACTCCTGCGGGTGGGGCCGGTCGCGTGCCGCGCAGGGGGAGGTCGGCGCACGCGTGGGGCGGTGCGCCGTCGCACGTCGAGGGGGCGGCGCACGCATGGCGCACGCCGGCGGCGCGGGGAGGGCCGGTCCGTGCGGCACCCGCGTGGGGAGGGTGGCGTGCGGTGGGGGTCCTGGCCGCGTCGTGGTCACGTCGACAGGCGGATTGCTCGACACCTGTCGGGTGACGACCGGGTGAACGGTACGTGACGACCCTTGACGTCGGCTGGGTCGGCCGTGGCGTCGCGCCGGGGTCAGCGCAGGACGAGGGCGACGGCCTCCGCGCGGGTGCGGACGCCGAGCTTCGCGAAGACCTGGTTGACGTAGGACTTCACGGTGGGGACGGTCAGGAACAGCTCGGCGGCGATCTCCGGGTTCGTCCGACCGGCCGCGATGCGCTCGAGCACGTCGGCCTCGCGCGGGGTCAGCTCCGGGAAGCGGTCCCGCAGCGGGGTCGGCGCGGTCGGGGACGGGGCGGTCGGGGACAGGGCGGCGAGCTGGGCGACGAGGCGCGCGCCGACCTCGGCGTCGAAGGTGGCCTGCCCGGTCGCGACCGCCCGGATCGCCGTCGCGAGCTCCGCGCGCCCGGCGTCCTTCGTCAGGTACCCGCGCGCACCGGCGCGGAGCGCGCCGACGATGGAGTCGTCGTCGGCGTAGGTGGTCAGGACGAGCACCGCGACGCCCGGGTGCGACCGGGCGATCGACGCCGTCGCGGTCGGGCCGTCCGTCCCGGGCATCCGCAGGTCCATGAGCACGACGTCCGGCGGGTCGGCCGCGACCATCGCGATCGCCTCGGCGCCGTCCGCCGCCTCGCCCACCACCTGCAGGTCGGGGACGAGCGACAGCACCGTCACCAGCCCGTCCCGCACGATCGCCTGGTCGTCCACCACGAGCACCCGGATCGTCACGCGGTCACCGCCGGCACCCGCATCGCGACGACGAACTCGGGACCAGCCGTACCGGCCTCGACCCCCGAGTCGTCGCCGAGTTCGGCGAAGCGCTCCCGCATCCCGGCGAGCCCGTGCCCGTCGCCGGGACCACCCGCTCCACCGGCGGGGTCGAGGGGGTTCGTCACGGTCACCCGCACGGCGGAGCCGTCCCGGTCGACCGACAGCACCACGGGACGACCGGGGGCGTGCCTGCGGGCGTTGCTCAGTGCCTCCCGGACGGCCGCGACCACGACGTGCCGGTGGGCCGCGTCGACGGCGGTGAGCGCCTGGTCGCCGTGCGTGGTGAGGGTCCCGCCGAAGGAGCGGTGCGCCGCGACCAGCGCGGACAGATCCGTCGGCTGCTCCGGGGCGGGCGGGACGGTGTCGTCGCGCAGCGCGTGCACGGCCCGCCGCGCCTCGGCGAGTCCGCTCGCGGCGAGGGCGCGGGCGGCTCCGGCGCGGCGGGTGGCCTCGTCGACGCGGCCGGCCTCGAGCAGGGCCTCCACCGCGTCGAGCTGGAGCACGAGCCCGCCGAGGGAGTGCGCGAGCACGTCGTGCACGTCCCGCGCGGTGCGCGCCCGGTCCGCCAGGAGCTGAGCGCGCTGCTGCTCGGCCTCGGCTTGACGGGTGCGCTCCTCGGCGATCCGGAGCTGCCGGCGGCTGAAGCCGACCACGGCGGCGAGCAGCACGCCCGCGCCGGCGCCGAGGACGACCGAGACCGGGGCGGCGAGTGCCGCGGCTGTCCCCGCGACGAGGACCACGGCGACGACCGCCGCGAGCGGACCGGCCCACACCGGCTGCAGGCGGCTCGCGCCGATCACGACGACGGCCACCAGCGGGATCGCGACCATCACGGTGCGCGAGGGGACGACGACCGCGGAGCCGGCGACGACCATGACCCAGGTCGCCACGAGGAGCACCCGCTCGGTCCGGGCGACGACCCGCAGCAGCCACGCGGCGAGCGCCACCACCCCGAGGGTCCACACCCACGCGGCGGCTCCGTCGTCGAGCACGGCGCGGACGAACCAGTACCCGACGACCACGATGCCGGACAGGTTGAGGACGCGGGTGAGCGCGGAGCCGGACCGGCCCCGCACGGGGTCGGTCCAGGCGGCGGTCCTCGAGGGTCCGGGTCCGGCGGTCACCGGACCATCATGCCGCGGGCGGCACGCGGGATCCGCTGATCGACGACCAGGGCACGGGCGGCCCGGTTGAGCGCGAGGACCAGGAGGATCGCACCCGTGGAGGTCAGCAGGTGCGCGCCGAGGTGGCCGCCGAGCACGTCGAGACCGACCCGGACGACGATGAGCAGCAGCCAGAGCCCTGCCCCGGCCCAGCCCGTGCGGGCCTGCAGGGTGCGACCCTCGTCGTCGGGCGCCCCGGCGGTCCGGAAGCGCGTCATGCCGCCCATCGCCAGACCGGCGGCGACGCTCACGAGAGCCTCGATGCCCAGGAACAGCACGTCGAGCGTCGTCACCGCGGCGGCGGACTGCGCGAGCACCACGATCCCGACGACGCCGAGGACGAGCGGCGTCCGCCAGACCCGGGCAGGGTCGAGGTACTGCCAGGTGGCCTGGCGGTAGGCGAGGAACCCGACGAGGGCGAGGCCGATGACGATGTTCGCGAGGAGCTGGACGGACACGGTGTCCCCTTCCGGTGGTCGACCGGCGGGGGTCCCCGACCGGTGACACCAGCCTCGCGAGCGCACGGCGTCGGGCACACCACCCGTGGGTGGTGGTCCGGGTGGGGGTCGGCGGTGGTGTTCCATGGGGGCATGGCAGATGCGTTCGACGGGTTCCGGATCGGTGCTGGGTGGGCCTCGGTCGAGCCGGACCGGCACCGCCTGGGGTCCTTCACGCTCGTCGTCGACGGGACGCCGCAGTCGCACGTCGACCTCGAGGACCCGACGCACCTGGCCTTCGAGTACATCCGGCGGATCGGGCACGCGATCGACCTGCTCCCCGGTGGGCCGATCACGGCGCTGCACCTCGGCGCGGGCGCCCTGACGCTCCCCCGGTACGTCGCGGTGACCCGGCCGGGGTCCCGGCAGCAGGTCGTCGAGCTCGAGCGGGACCTGGTGGACCACGTCCGCGAGGCCCTGCCGTTCCCCCGAGGGGCGTCGATCCGGGTCCGGTACGGCGACGCCCGCGAGGTCCTCGGCAAGCTGCCCGCCGGGCTCCGCGGCACCGTGGACCTCGCGGTCGTCGACGTCTTCGGCGGCTCGCGGATCCCGGCGCACGTGACGAGCGTCGAGTTCTACCGGTCGGTCGCCGAGTTCCTGTCGCCCATCGGGATCGTCGCGGTGAACGTCGCGGACGGCGCCGGGCTGGCCTTCGCCCGGGGGCAGGCGGCGACCCTGCAGGCGGTGCTGCCCTCGGTGGCGGCCGTCGCGGACACCGGGATGCTCAAGGGCCGGCGGTTCGGGAACATCGTGCTGCTCGGGTCGCCGTCCGACCTGCCCGTGGCCGACATGCCCCGCCTCTACTCGTCCGACCCGCTGCCGTCGAAGGTCGTGCACGGGGCCGAGCTCCGGGCGTTCACGGCGGGGGCGCCGGTCGTCACGGACCAGACGGCGGTGGCGTCGCCGGAGCCGAACCGGAGCGTGTTCGGGGGCTGACGCCGGGCGGGCGCGCGGGGCGGGGCGGGCGCGGCCACGATCCTCCAGGCCGGGGCGGCGGATGCCGCTGCGGCGGGTGGCGGTGCAGCGGGTGCCGCTGTCGTGCGTCACCGCCGCTGTCGTACGACGTCCGCGATGACGCGCGAGCCGCACGCGCGCGACCGGTACCGGCCGGTCCACCCGGGGGACACGGTCCGCGCGTCCGGTCGGGCGGATCCGGTCGCGGGCGGACGTCGGCTGCCAGGATGGGGGACACGACCGCGCAGCAGCGCGACCGAGCAAGGGAGTCCCCTGATGACGAACGACGACCGGAGCAACGAGGACCGGACGGGTGACGGCCGCGCACCGAGCTGGGGCGAGGCACCGCAGCACGGGTCGGCCGACCGCGCCGGGGACCTGCCCCGCCACGGCGAGCGCGACGACGCCCCGCGGTACGGGCAGCGCAGCGACGAGCGAGCGGACGCTCCGCGGTACGGCGAGCGGTCCGATGCGCCGCGATGGGGCGAGCAGCACGGCGACCGTGACGGCCGCCCGGCCGACTCCCCCACGTGGGGCGAGCAGCACGGGTCGCACCAGCCCTACGCCGCCGCGGCCGCACCGACGAGCGCGAACGCCCCGGCGTGGCAGTCCTACGACGAGCCGAAGCGCAAGAAGAAGACCGCCGGCGTCGTCGCGTTCGTGGTCGCGATCGTCGCACTCGTCGTCGGCGTGATCGGTGGGTTCCTGTTCGGGTCCGCCATCGCGACCAGCCAGGCCTTCGAGGAGGTCCTGCGGAACGGCGGCGACGCCAACGCGCTCGGCCCCGACGCGTTCCGCGACCTGCAGGGCAACGCGAGCATCATCGCGGCGGCGCTCCTGTTCGTCCTCGGCACCGTGCTCGGTCTGTGGGCGATCATCCAGGCGATCGTCGCGATGGCGACCGGGCGTGGCCGCGTCTGGGGTGTGCTCGCCCTCGTGATCGCCGTCGTCGGCGTGTTCGCCTTCGTCGTCACGTACTCCGTCGTCGCCGGTGCCTCGGTGATGGGTGGCTGAGCCCACCCCCGGTCACGGCTGAGCCCACCCCCGGTCACGGCTGAGCCCAGACCTGGTCTCCGGACCGACGGCCCGTCCTGCGCGCGCAGGGCGGGCCGTCGTCGTGTCTCGTGCCCCCGTGCGCGTGGCACCGCCCGCTCACGGGGTGCCGCGGCTACCCTCGAACCGATGTCCCTCCCGCCCGACGACCGCCAGCAGCCCGACCGCGCCGACAGCGCCCGGGAGCCCCGCCATGCCGCTCCGGTGACCGCCGGGGTCAGCCCGGGGAGCACCTTCGCGCCGATCAGCCTGCGCCCCGCCGTCGACGCCGAGGCCGTGCAGCAGCGCCTGCGTGACCTCGGGCAGAGCCGCAGCACCGAGGCGCTCGCCGAGCGTGCCGAGCTCCTCCGGCTGCTCGGGCGGCTCGACGAGTCCCTCGTGGTCGCGGAGGAGGTCTTCCGGCTGACGATGTTCACCGGGGAGCGGTCCGACAAGGTCGCCTCGCGGATCCGACGTGCCCACGTGCTGCACGACCTCGGGCGCTACGAGCGTGCCGCGTCCGAGGCCGCCATGGCCCGGGACACCGCCAGGACCGAGGAGTGGCCGGAGCTCGAGGGCGCCGCCGCCGAGCTCGAGGGCTGGTCGCTGTTCGAGCTCTCGCGGTTCGACGAGGCCCGGTCCGCACTGTCCCGGGCGTACCAGGCGTTCCGGCAGGCCGGTGCCCCGTCCGAGCGCACCGACGCCCTGCAGACGGCGATCGAGGCGGCGCTCCGCGCGGTCGCCGCGCAGCCGCGGGAGCAGACGGAGCAGCCCCGCACGGCCCGTGAGGTCGCCGCACGCCGGGCCGAGGACGAGACGCCCACCACGCGCGTCGCCGAGCCCGTGAAGCAGGTGCCCCCGGTGCGCCGCCGGGTGCTCGGCGCCCCCGACGCCGCCCGGACCGACGCCGACGACATCTGGGGCCGGATCGCCGCGAAGGCCGCGCAGAAGGGCCAGGCACCGCGGGACGACCGCGGCGACGACCTGCGGTGACCGCGCCCGACGTCGTCCGACGGCGGGCGGAGGAGCTCATCGCCGCCCACCTCGGGCACGGCACGTGGACGTTCGCGTTCGACCATGCGAAGACCCGGGCCGGACAGTGCGACTTCGGCCGGCACCGGATCACCGTGAGCCGGCACATCACCGCACGGGTGTCGGACGCCGACGTCGAGCAGGTCCTGCTCCACGAGGTCGCGCACGCCCTGGCGGGACCCCGGGCCGGGCACGGCCCCACCTGGCGCCGGACGGCCGCCGGCATCGGGTACACCGGATCGCGGCTGTACGCCGGGCCCGTGGCCTCGGAACTCGCGCCGTGGGTCGGCACGTGCCCCGCCGGGCACGAGCACTTCCGGTACCGCACCCCGACCCGGCCGCTCGCGTGCGCGACGTGCTCCCGGCGGTTCGACCCGCGGAACCTCATCACCTGGGAGCGCCGCGCGGCTACCGCATGATCGGGTCCACCGGTGGAGGCGCGCCGGGGAGCCGTTAGCCTGGACGGATGCACACGGGGCAGCACATCCGGACGGACAGCGGGTCGTCGTGGTTCTTCGACGCCGGACGGATCGCCCTGGACTTCGCGCACACCGGCGGCTTCGCGGACGACCCCGACGCCCGGCGCCCCCGTGCCCGGCTCGGCGAGCTGCTCGTGACCCCGGCCGACCTGGACGAGTGGCTCGGCGACCACACCGAGCCGATCGACGTCGGCGCGACCGCGCGGGAGCTGCAGGACGCCCGGGCACTCCGGGCCGCGATCGGCCGCCTCGCGGTCGCCGCCGCTCCGGCCCCCGCGTCCACCGCCGCCGAGCGGACCGCGATCGGCGCCGGCCTCCGCGCGGGCACCGGTCGGACCCGTCCGGCCCCGGACGACATCGACACCGTGAACCTGTTCGCCGCGCTGCCCGACGTGCCGCCGAGCCTGCCCGGCGGGCGTCGTCGCGCCGGCGCGAACCGGGTCCGACTGGCGCAGGCGCTGTCGAGCGTCGCGCGGGATGCGGTCGCCCTGTTCACCGAGGTGGGCTTCGACGACCTCGCGGCGGACGGGCAGGCCACCCGGCTGAGCCGGTGCTCGGCCGACGACTGCGGCCTGGTCTTCTACGACTCCTCGCGCGGCGGGACCCGGCGCTGGTGCTCGATGCAGCGGTGCGGCAACCGGGCGAAGGTGCGGGCGCACCGGGCACGGCGCGCGGCGGCCTGACCCGGCCCGAGCCACCAGAACGCAGTCCGAACAAAAAGATTCGGCATGCCGAATCCTCTGGCATGCTGGGGGCATGTCCGACGTCTCGACCCCGCCGCGTGCCGCTGAGCGCACGCCCGCGAAGCGCGCCGCCGGCCTGACGCTGCTCGGCCCCGCGTTCGTCGCCGCCATCGCCTACGTCGACCCCGGCAACGTCGCAGCGAACCTCACGGCCGGGGCGCAGTACGGCTACCTGCTGCTCTGGGTGCTCGTCGCCGCGAACGCGAGTGCCGTCGTCGTGCAGTACCTGTCCGCGAAGCTCGGCGTCGTGACCGGGCGATCCCTCCCGGAGCACCTGGGCCTCCGGATGCGCCGCACCCCTCGGCTGCTGTTCTGGGCCCAGGCCGAGGTCGTCGCCGCCGCGACCGACGTGGCCGAGGTGATCGGTGGGGCACTCGCCCTGCACCTGCTCTTCGGGCTGCCGCTCGTCGCCGGCGGGCTCGTCACCGGGATCGTGTCGATGCTCATCCTGACGCTGCACAGCCGCCGCGGCACCCGCACCTTCGAGGCCGTCGTCACGACGATGCTCGCGATCCTGACGGTCGGCTTCTGCGCCGGGCTGCTCGTCGCGCCGGTGTCCCCGACGGAGCTGCTCGGCGGGCTCGTCCCGCGCTTCGAGGGCTCCGGCTCGGTGCTGCTCGCGGCGTCGATGCTCGGCGCGACCGTGATGCCGCACGCCGTGTACCTGCACTCGGCCCTCGCCCGGGACCGCCACGGCGACGTCCCGGCCGGACCCGAGCGACGCCGGGTGCTCGTCGCGACGCGGTGGGACGTCGCCCTCGCGCTCGTGGTCGCCGGCGGCGTGAACATCTGCATGCTCGTCCTCGCCGCGGCGACGCTGCCGGGGGTCGCCGGCACGGACACCATCCCCGGTGCACAGCGGGCGATCGAGACGAACGTCGGCCCGGTCGTCGGCGTGCTGTTCGCGGTCGGACTCCTGGCGTCCGGGCTGGCCTCGACCTCGGTCGGCTGCATGGCCGGTGCCGAGATCATGCACGGACTGCTGCACGTCCGCGTGCCGCTCCTGGTCCGTCGGCTCGTGACGCTGGTGCCCGCGCTCGTCCTGCTCACGGCAGGGGTGGACCCGACGATGCTGCTCGTGGTGAGCCAGGTCGTCCTGAGCTTCGGCATCGCGTTCGCGATCGTGCCGCTGGTCGTCTACACCTCGCGGCGGAGCGTCATGGGAACCGACGTCAACGCCGTGGTGACCCGGGTCGTCGCAGCGGTCATCGCGCTCGTGATCGTGGCCCTGAACGTGACACTGGTCGCGCTCACCGTCACCGGCTGAGCGCGACCAGCGGGTCGGACACCGCGTCAGTCGACGACGCGGACGTCCTTCCAGAACGCGTAGTACCCGGAGTAGTCCTTGCCGACGCGGTCGAAGGACGACGGGATCGGCGTCGGGTACGACCAGGCGCGGTCCGGCAGCGGCTGCCCGTCCACGGTGACCGTGTAGTACTGCGTGTCGCCCTTCCACGGGCAGTGGTACTGGGTGTCGCTCTCGCTGAAGAACTCGGGCTTCACGCTCGACGGCGGGAAGTACCAGTTCCCCTCGATCTGGATGAGGTCCTCCTGCGGGGCCTCCGCGATCACGGTGTCGCCGACGACTGCCTTCATGACGTGCTCCTCCACTCACGGCGCCCGGTCGACGCCTGCGATCGGGAACGCTACGCGCGCGGACCCGATTCCCGCTGCGCGGCCGCTCGCAGCGTGACGAGGTCCGGTCCGGCGGCGAGCGCCGTCCGCACGTCCTCCGGGTCCAGGACCGCGGCCCCCTCGGCCGCGCTGACGAGGTGCCGGACCGCTCGGCGCAGTCCGGTGAACGCGGCGCAGGCCGCGGCGGCCTCCGGTGAGGTGTGGTCGATGCCGACCGCGACGAGGGCGTCGACCACGGCACCGGCGGCCAGCAGGTCCTCGACGGCCTGGTCGGGTGCATCAGCGCGGTCCGCCGTCTCGCCCGCGTCGTCGGCGGCATCGGGATGCGCGTGCGTGCGCCCGGCGGCGACGACCGCGACGACGCACCGGTCACCACGCTCGGCCTGGAGGCGCGTCACGCGTTCCGCGACGGCGGTCGCGTCGCCGAGGTGGCCGAGCACGACCTCCGGACCGTCCGGCACGCCGGTCACCGTGGCGCGCAGGGCGCGCAGCCGGTCGGCGGGTGCGGTGCCGCGGCGGTCCGGGAGGACGTCCACCCAGACGACGAGGTGCGCGTCGCGGGCGATGCGATCGGCGCCGGTCGTCCCCCACGCGAACCGGACCTGGTACTGCTCCTGCATGCGTGCTGCCACCCGCGACACGATAGTGGCCGCGACCCGGCTGTCCGTTCCCACAGGCCCGGTCTCCACAGGTGCGGTCGAGCAACCTCGGCACCCATCGCCCGACCGTAGGATCGGTGACCATGGAGATCGCCACCGTCCCCACCCTGCACGGCGACCGCGTCACCCTCGAGCCCCTCGAGGCCGAGCATGCGGAGGACCTGCGGACGGCGGTCTCGGACGGCGACCTCTGGCGCACCTGGTACACGTCGGTGCCCGCCCCCGACGCGGTCGACGCCGAGATCGACCGCCGTCTCGCCGAGCACGCCGCGGGGCGGATGCTGCCCTTCGCCGTGCGGGACCGGCCGACCGGGCGCGTGGTCGGGGCGACGACCTTCATGAACGTCGACACCGTGAACCGCCGGGTCGAGATCGGCCACACGTTCCTGGCCCGGGCGGCCCAGCGCACCGGGATCAACACCGAGGCGAAGCTGCTCCTGCTCTCGCACGCGTTCGACGCCTGGCAGTGCATCGCGGTGGAGTTCCGCACGCACTGGCACAACCACCAGTCACGCGCGGCGATCGCCTCGCTCGGGGCGAAGCAGGACGGCGTCCTCCGCAGCCACTCGATCGGTCGCGACGGCACGCTCCGCGACACCGTGGTGTTCTCGATCACCGCGGCCGAGTGGCCGACCGTGCGCCTCGCCCTGTCCGAGCGGCTGCGCACCCGGGACCGCGCCGAGGGCTCGCGTCGCCGCGCTGCCCGACACGCCTGACCCCGGCTCCCCCACAGGCCGGTTCCAGCCCGACCCCGGCGTCCCAGCGTCGCCGCGTACCGTCACCGGCATGCACGTCGGTCTCCGCATCGTCCTCGACGCCCCGGTCGACGCCGTCCGCGACGCCCTGCTGTCGCCGTCGGTGATGGTCGCCGTCACGAAGCCGTTCCTCGTCTACCGGTCGCGCGCGGCTGGTGGGTTCCCGGAGCGCTGGACCCCGGGCAGGGCCGAGCCGATCACGGCCGCGGCGTTCGGCGTCCTGCCGAGCGGGGACACGCAGGTCGACATCGACCTGTACGAGGTCCAGGGCGTCCCGGTGCAGCGGGACAACGGCGGCGGCGTCTCCGGACTGTTCGGCCGGATGGACATGGCACACCGGATGGCCACGGTCGACCTCGGCGACGGCCGGACCCTGCTGCTCGACCGCCTGACCTACCGGATGCGTCCGGCGGTCCTCGGGCTCGCGCTCTGGCCGGGCATGTGGGTGATCTGGCAGTGGCGGGCACTCCGGATGCGACAGCTCGCACCGACCTGGTAGCCCGGACCCGAGCGCCCAGACCCGGGAGCACCGACGACCGCCGCGCCGCTGGCACCGTCCACGGACCGCGGCGTACGCTCGACCCGTGAGCCAGACGCAGGAGCCGAGGGCCCGTGACCGCGTGCACAGCACGCTGGCCACCGTGGACTGGCGGCGGATGACCTTCGACCTGTACCGACGGGTCCGCGCGACCTCGGACCCGGAGACCGCGCACGCGATGTGGCGGGAGACCCGGGACGCCATGTTCGGCGAGCACCCGGCGAGTCCGTTGCTGGACGAGGACGCCCGCGACTTCGAGGCCCTGCCCGTGCCGGACTACGACCCCGAGTGGCGCTTCCGGGCCCGCATCGAGCCCGCCGAGGCACTGGCGATGGACGTCGAGACGGGGACGGACGGCACGGTGCACTTCGACCGGCTCGGCGTCGTCCGGCTCCCCGGCATCGGGTCGCTCGACGTGTGGTCGCACGGCGGCTACGCGGGCGGTGTGTTCGTCCCGGTCAAGGACGCGAGCGCCGGTCGTGCGCGCGGGACCTACGGCGGCGGCCGGTACCTGCTCGACACGATCAAGGGCGCCGACCTCGGGGGCGACGACGGCGAGCTCGTGCTCGACTTCAACTTCGCGTACAACCCCTCGTGCGCGTACGACCCGGCGTGGGCGTGCCCGCTCGCGCCGCCCGGGAACACCGTCGCCGTGCCGATCCCGGTCGGCGAGCAGTACGACTTCTGACCGAACGCAGGGACGGGACGCAAGGGTGGAGCGCATGACGGGACTCGTGGCCCTGGACGCCGGCGGCCGGGTGCCGCCGTTCGAGCAGGTGCGGTCGCAGATCGCGGCCCAGATCGGGGCCGGCTACCTGGTGGACGGCGAGCGGCTGCCGAGTGTCCGGGCGCTGGCCGAGGAGCTCGGGCTGGCCTCCGGGACCGTCGCCCGGGCGTACCAGATGCTCGAGGAGGCGGGTCTCGTGCACACCGCTCGCGGCGCCGGGACCCGGGTGGTGCGCCCGGCGGCCGTGCCGGACAGCGTCGCCGAGGCCGCACGCGCCCTCGTGGCCGCGGCGCGCGAGGCGGGCCTGTCCGCCGACCAGGCGGCAGTCGCCCTGCGCGAGGCCTGGCCCGCCTGACGCGACCGGTCCGCGCGACCCGGCCCCGATCCTCCCGGCCGTCACCCGCACTCCCGACCGCGGAACGCAACCTCGGCGGATTCTCGCAGCGACATCGCGCTGCGCCGAACCGCCGACGTTGCGTCTTGCGGGACGGAAGCGGACGGGACCGGCGCGGTCAGCAGTGCTCGAAGACGTACGCGTCGTCGTCGGGGGTGACCAGGTCGCGGTCCCGCAGGATCGTCATCGGCGGACGGTCGCGCATCGCGCACACCGACGACCACGACCGGTCGAGTGTGTCCGCGTACTCGACGTCGAGCACGCGGTCCCCGTAGGCCGCCGTGTACGCGCCGCACTCCTGGTACTGGACGCACTCCTCGGCGACGACGAAGTCGAAGCCCGTCGCCGTGCGGCCAGACGTCCCGAGCTGCGGGGTGTTCTTCTGCCCGACCGCCAGGCCGTGCTCGTGCCCGAGCCGCACGAGCGCCGACGCCAGCGCGAGGTTGTCCGCCCGCGTCAGGCGCTTCCCGGAGCGGGTCCACGAGTCGAGGTTGTCGTACTCGACGGCGTCGAACCCGCGGTCGGCACACCGCGCGACGTCACGCCGCAGGACGCCCACGACCTCGGCACGCTTCGCGGCGGTGGTGGTGTCGAGGAGCACCTCGTCCGGCCAGCCGGGGTCCGACACGGGCTCGCCGTCGTCGTCGCGGAGGACCGCGTCCGGGTGGTCGGACAGCCAGGCGTCGGTCTCGTCGGGCTGGGTCTGGAAGCCGTTCACGTAGCAGATCGAGTACGTGCCGGCCGCCGGGTGCGCGGTGCTGTCGCGCTCGACGATCGTCACGCCGGCCGGGGGCGCGTAGGGACCGCCGAGCTGGTAGTCCGGCAGGCCGGACACCGGGAAGGCCCGGACCGCCGCGGACCCGATGGGAGCCGGGGCCCGACCGACGGGCGCGGTCGCGGTCGGGGCACCACCGCCCGCACAGGCCGTCGCACCGAGGGCGACGAGGACGGCAGTCACCACCGCGGCGACGGCGGCCTTGGTCGGGGTCAGCGGGGTCCTGCGGGGGCGCACTCCGGGATCATCGCACGCGCTCGGCGAACGGCCATCCCCGCGATCACGGGTCGCCCGCTATGCTGGGGGTACTCGAGGCGCCGATCGCCTCGTGCGTCGTACGGACGCCCCGGACTCCCGACCCTCATCCGGTCGATGATCACGCACCGTCACATCCGGTGCCAGGCTCTCTGCTGCGGCGACCGCGTCAGCCACGCTGATGCGGGGATCCCGCCCGCGCGCCGACCACGAGCGCGCCCACGGCCGGCACGTGCCGGCCCGAAAGGTCACCATGACCGCATCCCCCTCCTCCGTCCGTTTCTCCGACCTGGGCGTCCCGGCGCCGATGGTCGACGTCCTCGTCCAGCAGGGCAAGGAGACGGCGTTCCCGATCCAGGTCGACACGCTCCCCGACTCCCTGCGGGGCAAGGACGTGCTCGGCCGCGGCCGCACCGGTTCCGGCAAGACGATCGCGTTCGCGATCCCGCTCGCCGCGCGTCTGGCGGCCTCGACCCGCAAGCGTCGCGCCGGTCGCCCCCGTGCGCTCGTGCTCGCCCCGACGCGGGAGCTCGCGACGCAGATCGACGCGACCCTCGCACCGCTGGCGAAGGCGATGGGCCTGAACACCACCACGATCTTCGGCGGTGTCGGCCAGGGCCGGCAGGTCGACGCGCTCCGCGGTGGCGTCGACGTCGTCGTCGCCTGCCCGGGTCGCCTCGCCGACCTCATGCAGCAGGGCCACGTGCACCTGGACGGCATCGAGGTCACCGTCCTCGACGAGGCCGACCACATGGCCGACATGGGCTTCCTGCCCGGCGTGACGAAGATCATGCAGGCGACGCCGGAGCAGGGGCAGCGCCTGCTGTTCTCGGCGACGCTCGACAACGGCGTGGACAAGCTCGTCAAGAAGTTCCTGCACAGCCCGGTCATGCACTCCGTCGACGACGAGACCAGCCCGGTCGAGGCGATGACCCACCACCTGTTCGAGGTCGCCGACGCCGACGCGAAGAAGGACCTCGTCCGCACGCTCGCCTCGGGCACCGGTCGCCGCATCCTCTTCATGCGCACCAAGCACCACGCCAAGCGCCTCGCGAAGCAGCTGACCAGCCAGGGCATCCCGGCCGTCGACCTGCAGGGCAACCTGTCGCAGGGCGCCCGGGAGCGGAACCTCGCGAAGTTCTCGTCCGGCGAGGCCCTCGTGCTCGTCGCCACCGACGTCGCCGCCCGTGGCGTGCACGTCGACCACGTCGAGCTCGTCGTGCACGTCGACCCGCCGACCGAGCACAAGGCGTACCTGCACCGCTCGGGCCGCACCGCGCGTGCCGGTTCCTCCGGTGACGTCGTGACCGTGACCCTGCCGGCCGAGCGCCGCGACGTCGCGCAGATGATGCGCGCCGCCGCGATCTCGGTGAAGCCGCAGCAGGTGACGGCGACGTCCCCGGCGGTGACCGAGCTCGTCGGCGAGGTCGCACCGATCCGGCACGTCGAGGAGCAGCCGGTCCAGCAGCAGCAGCGCCAGCGCGCGCCGCGTGCCGAGTCGGCCGGCTCCGGCAGCGAGGGCGGCGGTCGTCGCCGTGGTCGCGGCGGACGGTCGGGAGGCGCGGCCCAGCCCGCCTCGACCGGTGCGTCCGGCACGTCGGCCCGGTCCGGCAACGGGCGCGGCGGCCGGTCGACCTCGGGTCGCGGTGCCGCCGCGGCTCCGGCGACCGCGGCCCCGGCGACCGGTGGACAGCGTCGCGGCGGCTCCGGCCGTCGTGCCTCGAGCGACGTCGTGCGCGGCGGGTCGAGCGCCGTGTGGTCGTCCGAGGGCGGGTACGTCGGCGGGCGCAGCGCCGGTTCGGAGTCGGGCGGCGCGCGGCGTCGCAGCGGCTCGCGTCGGGCCTCGCGTCCGGCGGGGTCGGCCGACCGCCACTGATCTGCCAGGGCTGACCGGCCCGTCCGGTCCGAACCTGGACGCCGGGTGCGAGCCTGGTCGTCCGGCGGCGTAGGTTCTCCTGCACCGGACGCCGCGCGAGCGGCTGACGGGGAATCGTCCGTCGTTGGAAGGAGACCGTATGGCTGGCAGCGAAGACAACAACCACACCGGCGAGAAGCTCGTCGGCAAGGTCAAGGAGGGCCTCGGCAACCTGACCGGCAACGACAAGCTGAAGGCCGAGGGTCAGACCGACCAGGCCAAGGCGTCGGCCAAGCAGGGCGTCGACGACGTCAAGGACGCGGCGCACGGCGTCGCGGACAGCCTCCGCAACGACAAGCACTGAAGCCGGTCCCAGCGACCGCGCTGCGAAGCCCCCGGAACCGATCGGTCCCGGGGGCTTCGTCGTGTGCAGGTGCGGCGGGCGGAGGCCGCGCGGGCAGCGGGCGGGTCCCGCTAGTGCAGGGCCCCGACGGACGCCAGGCCCGCACGGAGCAGGGCGCCGCGACCGCCCTCCATCTCCTCGGCGACGGCGTCGGAGGCCGCCTCGATCGGGCTCATCCACGTGAGCTCGAGGGCGTCCTGACGCGGCTCGCACGTCCCCGTCACGGGCACGACGTACGCGAGGGAGATCGCGTGCTGCCGCTCGTCGGTGAACACCGAGGCGCCGGGGAGCGGGAAGTACTCGGCGACCGTGAAGGGCGTCGGGCTCGCGGGGAGCTGCGGGAACGCCATCGGACCGAGGTCCTTCTCGAGGTGCCGGAACAGCGCGGTCCGGATCGACTCGCCGAACATCACGCGGCCGGAGACGAGCGTCCGGGCGATCGACCCGCTCGGCGAGACGCGCAGTAGCACGCCCACCTCGGTCACCACGCCGAGGCCGTCGGTGCGGACGGGCAGCGCCTCGACGTAGCAGATCGGCAGGCGCCGGCGGATGTTCGCGAGCTCCTCGTCGGACAGCCAGCCGGAGTCGGGGTCGGGGGTGCGCAGCGAGGCCATGCACCGTGTCTACCAGTCGCCCCGGCGAGTTCGGCGCACGCCGCGGTCGCCGTGGACGGCTAGCGTCGTCCACGTGATCGATGCGGACGTCGTGCAGTGGACCCGGCCGGCCGACGAGCGGGCGGGGACGCCGCTGCTCGTCCTGCTGCACGGGGTGGGCTCGAACGAGCGGGACCTGCTCGGGATCGCACCCGCGCTCCCGCCCGCGTGGACGGCCGCGTCGCTGCGCGCCCCGATGCCGTGGGGTCCCGGGTTCTCCTGGTACCCGCTCGGGACGCCGGGGTCCCCCGCGGTCGGTCCGGTGGACGATGCCGTCGACGAGGTCCTCGCGTGGATCGACGACGTCGCGGCCGACCATCCCCGTATCGGACTGCTCGGGTTCTCGCAGGGTGGCTCGATGGCGCTGCAGCTCCTGCGCGCGCGACCGGGGGCGTTCGCGTTCGCGGTGTCGCTGTCCGGCTTCGTCGTGCCGGGGGTCGCGGACTCCCGCGACGAGGCCGTGGCGACGATCCGCCCCCGGGTGTTCCTGGGGCACGGCGACCTGGACCCGGTGATCCCGGCGGAGGCGACCGCACGCACGCAGGCGTGGGCCGCCGCGCACACGGACGTCACCGACCGCACGTACGCGGGACTGGCACACGCGGTGTCGTCCGCGGAGCTCGCCGACGTCGCCGCCTTCGTCGACGCCGACTGACGCGGGCAGCGGAGGTCGCGGCCCCTCCGTCCGCCCCGTCGATGGAGCAGACGACGTCGGGTCGCCTCCGTGCACGCGACGGCTTCTGCTCCATCGACGGGGCGAGGGGGTGACGGGGCGAGGGGGTGACGGGTTGCGGGGGTGGCAGGAAAGCGGCCGGGAGGCACGTGGCGGGCCCGCCACGTGCCTCCCGGCCGTCGTCGTGTCGCGTCGGACGTGAGCCGCTAGTCCGCGAGGATCTGCAGCAGGTCCTTGCGGAGCTGGTCGATCTTCGCGGTGGCCGCCTTCGTCTGCTCGTCGGTCGCGCTCGACCGGTACACGTGCAGCACGCCCATGGTCTTCCGGAGTGCTTCGACGAACTCACGCTGCGTGTCCGGCATGCCCGGGGCGGCGTCGAACGCCGCGGCGATCTCGTCCGCCTTGGCCGCGGCCTCGGCCCTGCCCGCCTCGGTGAGCTCGAACAGCGTCTTGCGCCCGTCGCCGGTCGAGACGACGAGGTCCTCGTCGACGAGCTGCTGGAGCGTCGGGTAGACCGAGCCGGGGCTCGGCTTCCAGGCGCCGCCGGTGCGCTCGGCGATGGTCTTGATCACGGCGTAGCCGTTCTGCGGGCCCTCGGCGAGGAGGCCGAGGATCGCGAGACGGACGTCGCCGCGACGACGGCGTTCGCGGCCGAAGCCAGGGCCGCCGCCGAACCCGGGACCGAAGCCCGGGCCGAAGCCGCGTCCGCCGAACCCGGGACCGAAGCCACCGCGTCCGCCGTGGTCGTGGTCACCGCGGTCGCGGCCGGGGAAGCCGTGCCCGTGGTGCTGCCGCGCGCCGCCGAAGCGGGGGCCGCGCGGACCGGTGCCGCGCTGGTCGCGGCGGTCGTGCATCTGGTCGTCGTGCATGGTGTGCATGAGGACTCCTTCTGTGTGTCGGGTGAAGTGGGCTCGCGACCTGTTGTGTGCGTGTCGCGATGCGTCAACGATAGATCGCTAACTATCGCGATGTCAAGCATCGGTCTTCCTTGGCCCGCTGTCGGTGGCCGCGGGCAGGATGGGACGGACCATGACGGACGTCCTCGAGCGCTTCTCCCCCGCGACCGCGGAGTGGTTCCGCGGCGCGTTCGCCGCCCCGACCGCCGCGCAGGCCGGCGCCTGGGACGCCGTGTCGACCGGTCAGCACGCGCTGGTGATCGCCCCGACCGGGTCCGGCAAGACCCTGGCGTCGTTCCTGTGGTCGATCGACCGGCTCATCAGCGCGACGGACCGTCCACCCGCCAAGCAGCGCACGCGGGTGCTCTACGTCTCGCCGCTCAAGGCCCTCGGGGTCGACGTCGAGCGGAACCTCCGCAGTCCGCTGGTCGGCATCACGCAGACGGCCCGGCGGCTCGGCACGGAGCCGCCCGAGGTCACCGTCGGGGTCCGGAGCGGGGACACCCCGTCCGCCGACCGGCAGCGCCTGCTCCGCCAGCCGCCCGACATCCTCATCACGACGCCCGAGTCGCTGTACCTCATGCTCACCTCCGCGGCGCGCGAGACCCTGGTGAACGTCGACACCGTGATCGTGGACGAGGTGCACGCGGTCGCGTCCTCGAAGCGCGGGGCGCACCTCGCCGTGTCGCTCGAGCGGCTCGACGACCTGCTCGACGCGCCCGTGCAGCGCATCGGTCTCTCCGCCACCGTGCGGCCCGCGGAGGAGGTCGCTCGGTTCCTCGGCGGCCGGGCACCCGTCACGATCATCGCGCCGCCCGCGCAGAAGACCTTCGACCTACGGGTCGTCGTGCCGGTCGACGACATGACCGAGCTCGGCGCACCCCCGGTCGGTGCCGACGCCACCGAGTCGCCGACCAACGGCTCGATCTGGCCCCACGTCGAGGAACGGGTCGTCGACCTGGTCGAGGAGCACCGGTCGACGATCGTTTTCGCGAACTCCCGACGACTCGCCGAACGCCTGACCGCGCGGTTGAACGAGATCCACGAGGAACGGGTGCTGGCGGCGCGGGACGTCCGAGAACCGGCGGCCGTCGGTGCTGCCGGTGCCGGGTCCGGACCGGGCGGTGCTGGGGCCGGACCGGTCGGGCAGTCGCCCGGTCGCGCGTCCGCGCACGCTCCGGTCGCCCAGCCGAAGCGGCCGCCGGCGCAGGTGATCGGCCAGTCCGGGCAGACCGACGGCGGCGGGTCCGACCCGGCGGTCCCGGTGCTCGCCCGGGCGCACCACGGCTCGGTGTCGAAGGACCAGCGCGCGATCATCGAGGACGACCTGAAGTCCGGGCGCCTGCGCTGCGTCGTCGCGACGAGCTCGCTCGAGCTCGGTATCGACATGGGCGAGGTCGACCTCGTCGTGCAGGTCGAGGCCCCGCCGTCCGTGGCGAGCGGCCTGCAGCGCGTCGGCCGCGCGGGACACCAGGTCGGCGAGATCTCCCGCGGTGTGCTGTTCCCGAAGCACCGCGCCGACCTCGTGAACAGCGCGGTCACCGTCGAGCGCATGGTGTCCGGGCAGATCGAGTCGATCTCGGTCCCCGCGAACCCCCTCGACGTCCTCGCCCAGCACACCGTCGCCGCCGGTGCGATCGACACCGTCGACGTCGAGCACTGGTTCGAGCTCGTCCGGCGGAGTGCCCCCTTCAGCTCCTTGCCGCGCTCCGCGTTCGAGGCGACGCTCGACCTGGTGACGGGGCGCTACCCGAGCGACGAGTTCGCCGAGCTCCGGCCGCGCCTGGTGTGGGACCGCGTGCACGGCACCCTGACCGGGCGACCGGGAGCGCAGCGGCTCGCGGTCACGAGCGGTGGCACGATCCCCGACCGCGGCATGTTCGGCGTGTTCATGGTCGGCGAGAAGGCGTCCCGCGTCGGCGAGCTCGACGAGGAGATGGTCTACGAGTCCCGGGTCGGCGACGTGTTCGCCCTCGGCGCGACCAGCTGGCGCATCGAGGAGATCACCCACGACCGGGTGCTCGTCAGCCCGGCGTTCGGGCAGCCGGGACGCGTCCCGTTCTGGAAGGGTGACGGCATCGGCCGGCCCGCCGAGCTCGGCAAGGCGACGGGTGCGTTCGTCCGCGAGGTCGAGGGCGCCTCTGACGAGGACGCCCGCGCACGGGTGGCCGCCGGTGGGCTGGACGACCGCGCCGTCACGAACCTGCTGACCTTCCTCCGCGAGCAGCGCGAGGCCACCGGACACGTCCCGAACGACACGACCCTGGTGGTCGAGCGGTTCCGTGACGAGCTCGGCGACTGGCGGCTCATCCTGCACTCGCCGTACGGGATGCAGGTGCACGCCCCGTGGGCCCTGGCCGTGGGCGCCCGGCTCCGCGAACGACACGGGATCGACGGCGACGCGATGGCCGCCGACGACGGGATCGTCGTCCGGATCCCGGAGACCGACGCCGAGCCGCCGGGGGCCGACCTGTTCGTGTTCGAGCGCGACGACCTCGAGGCCGTCGTGACGGACGAGGTCGGCGGCTCGGCGCTGTTCGCCGCGCGCTTCCGCGAGTGCGCGGCGCGCGCCCTGCTGCTGCCGCGCCGGAACCCCGGGCAGCGGTCACCGCTCTGGCAGCAGCGGCAGCGCGCCTCGCAGCTGCTCGAGGTCGCGCAGAAGTACCCGACGTTCCCGATCGTCCTCGAGACCGTGCGCGAGGTCCTGCAGGACGTGTACGACGTCCCCGCGCTGCTCGGCATCGCGGACCAGATCGGCGAGCGCCGCATCCGCCTGGTCGAGCGTGAGACCGAGCAGCCGTCACCGTTCGCCCGGTCGATCCTGTTCGGGTACGTCGCGGCGTTCATGTACGAGGGCGACTCCCCGCTCGCCGAGCGCCGGGCCGCGGCGCTGTCGCTCGACTCGACGCTCCTCGGCGAGCTGCTCGGGCGCGCCGAGCTCCGGGAGCTGCTCGACCCCGAGGTGATCGCCTCCGTCGAACGCGACCTGCAGCGGCTGTCGCCCGACCGCCGTGCGCGGGACGCCGAGGGCATCGTCGACGTGCTCCGGCTCGTCGGGGCGCTCGACCTGCCGGAGTTGACGGCGCGCAGCTGGCTCGCCGACGCGGCCGACCAGCAGGCGGCGGAAGCCACGGTGCGGACCGCCCTCGAGTCACTCGAGCGCGACCGGCGGGTGCTCTCCTTCAGCCAGGCCGGGACGACCCGCTGGGCGGTGATCGAGGACGCCTCGCGCCTGCGGGACGCCCTCGGGGTCCCGCTGCCGATCGGCGTCCCGACCGCGTTCGTCGAGCCCGTCGCCGACCCGCTCGGCGACCTGGTCGGCCGGTACGCGCGGTCGCACGGACCGTTCTCGCTGCAGGACGCCGCCGGACGCCTCGGGCTCGGCGTCGCGGTCGTCCAGGACACCCTGCGCCGACTCGTCGCCGACCGCCGGGTCGTCGAGGGCGAGTTCCGGCCGGACCGACAGGGCGCGGAGTGGTGCGAGGCCGAGGTGCTCCGCCGCATCCGCACGAAGTCGCTCGCGGCCCTGCGGCACGAGGTCGAGCCGGTGTCGCCGGACACCCTCGCGCGCTTCCTGCCCGCGTGGCAGCACGTGCACACCCCGGGGACCCGCGGTGGGCTGCGCGGCGTGGACGGTGTCCTGCAGGTGATCGACCAGCTCGCCGGCGTCGCCCTGCCCGCGAGCGCGTGGGAGACCCTCGTGCTGCCCGCCCGGGTCAGCGACTACTCGACGAGCATGCTCGACGAGCTCACCGCCACGGGCGAGGTCCTGTGGTCCGGCGGTGGCACGCTCCCCGGCAACGACGGGTGGGTCCGACTCCACCTGGCGGACACGGCGGAGACGACGCTCGCCGAGCCCTCGGGCGACGAGACCACCGAGCTCCAGCGCGACGTGCTCGGCGCACTCGCCGGCGGCGGCGCGTACTTCTTCCGGCAGCTCGGCCAGGCGGTCGGCAGCACGGACGACACCGCCCTGGCGACGGCGCTGTGGGACCTCGTCTGGGCCGGGCAGATCACGAACGACACCTTCGCCCCGCTCCGCGCGATGCTCGGCGGGAAGGCGAAGAGCACGAGTGCGCCGCGCTCCCGGCCCTACCGCGGCCGGCGACGACCGACGCTCCCGACCCAGTCCGGACCGCCGTCGGTCGGCGGCCGGTGGTCGCTGCTGCCGCTCGCGGAGTCCGACGGCACCGTCCGCGCCGCCGCGACCGCGGAGCAGCTGCTCGAGCGGTACGGCGTCGTGACCCGGGGTGCCGTGCAGGTCGAGGGCGTGCGGGGCGGATTCACCGGCGTGTACCGGGTGCTCAGCCGGTTCGAGGAGTCCGGTCGGGCCCGCCGCGGGTACTTCGTCGAGGGACTCGGGGCGGCGCAGTTCGCGACGAGCCCCACGGTCGACCGGCTCCGGACGTACGCGCGGGACCTGGACGACGACGAGCGCGCCGACGCCGACCGGGAGCGCCAGGCGCTGACCCTCGCCGCGACCGACCCCGCGAACCCGTACGGTGCGGCGTTGCCGTGGCCGTCCGACGGCGACCCGGCGGACACCACGGGCGCGGCCGACGGCTCCGACGTCGCGGCCGCCGGCACCAGCACCAGCACCAGCACCAGCACCAGCACCAGCACGGTGCGAGCCGCAGCTGCCTCCACCGGCACGGCCAAGACCCGCGGGCACCGACCCGGGCGGAAGGCCGGCGCGCTGGTCACGACCGTCGACGGCCGCCTGGTGGTCTACGTCGAACGGGGCGGGAAGTCCGTCCTGACGTTCACCGACGACCCGGCGGACCTGCTCGCGGCGGCCCGGTCCATCGCCGCGGTGGTGCGCTCGGGGCTCCGGAAGCTCGCGGTCGAACGCGTGGACGGGGAGTTCGTCCTCGAGAGCCCGCTCGGCAGCGCCCTGCGCGAGGCGGGCTTCACCGCGACCCCGCAGGGGGTGCGGCTCCGTGTCTGAACCGAGCACGACCGGCGCGACTCCGAGCGGGACGGTGTGCCGTGCCCGAGGGTGACACCGTCTTCCGGGCCGCCCGACGCCTGCACACCGCCCTCGCCGGCAAGGTCCTGACCCGCTCCGACTTCCGGGTGCCCGCGTTCGCGACGCTCGACCTGGTCGGTCGGACGGTCGACGAGGTCGTCCCGCGCGGCAAGCACCTGCTCCACCGGATCGGCGACCTGACCGTGCACTCGCACCTGAAGATGGAGGGCCGGTGGGACGTCTACGCCCCGGGTGAGCGCTGGCGACGGCCGGCGCACCAGGCACGCGTGGTGCTGGACGCCGAGGACGTGTCCACCGTGGGCTTCACCCTCGGGGTGCTCGAGGTGGTCCCGCGCGAGCAGGAGTCCGAGGTCGTCGGACACCTGGGGCCGGACCTGCTCGGCCCGGACTGGGACGCCGACCGGGCGCTCGCGAACCTCACGGCCGAACCGGACCGCCCCGTCGGACTGGCGTTGCTCGACCAACGGGTGCTCGCGGGCCTGGGCAACGTGTACCGGAACGAGCTGTGCTTCCTGCGCGGTGTGCTGCCGACGCGGTCGGTCGGGCAGGTGCAGGACCCGGCGCGGACGATCGCGCTCGCGAGCCGGCTCATCCTGGCGAACCGCGACCGCAACGCCCGCGTGACGACGGGCGTCGACCGCCCGGGTCGGCGCTTCTGGGTGTACGGACGGGCCGGCAAGCCCTGCCTGCGGTGCGGGACGCCGATCCGGCACGGTGAGCTCGGCGACTCCGAGCTGACCCTGCGCGACACCTACTGGTGCCCACGCTGCCAGACGTAGCCGGAGCAGCCAGCAGCGCCGGAGCGGCCAGCAGCGCCCGCAGAGCGGGTCCGCGCATCACGTCCGCATCATGATCCACGCGTACAGGTACGACCGCGAGTTCGCCGCGTCGACGACCGCGTCCGGCAACCGCTTCGCGTCCGCGAGCGCCGCCGCCGCGTCCGACTTCCCGCCGAGCGCCCGGTACATGAGCAGGTAGTCGCCGAACTGCACGTCGTAGCGGCCGTCCGGCACCGCCTCGTCGAGGACCCGCTGGATCTGCGCCCGACCACCGGCGCCGGCGTACTCCCCCGCCATCGCCGGCATCGGGATGAGCTCGATCCCGGCTGGGGCCGCCGCCGCGGCGCTGAACCACGTCGCGTGGTCGCGCTTGCCGCCCCAGTTCAGGGACACCACCCGGTGCGTGAAGCCCGGGAACGCGGACAGGTCCGGGTCGAGGACGTCGCGCTGCGCCGACGCCGCCTCGTTCGACAGCAGCCAGGTGCCGACCGAGCGCAGGGGCGCCGACCCGGACACCGTGCCCCAGCGGGCGACGCCGTTCCAGGCGGACACCGCCTCGGACGCGGACTCCTGGTTGTTGCCGTCCGCGAAGGGCGAGTACCCGGACGCCCACGAGTGCTGCGCGTACGGGTCGTAGACGCGGAGCGCCGGGAAGGACGTCGTCTGCGTCGGCGAGGCGATGTCCGCCGCGACCAGGTCGGCGACCGTCCGCCACCGGGACACGAGCGCGTCGTCCCTGTCCGCGACCATCGCCGCCGCGGACAGCAGGTAGCCGTAGTGGAAGTGGTGGTCGTTGAACTCGTCGGACCCGAAGGACGGCTGCTGCCCGACGAGCCCGTGCACGGTCGGGTCGTACCGGAAGCACCGGGCGCTGCGGTCGCCGCAGCCGGACGCGTCGAACCACTGGTCGAGCTCGCTGACGATGGACGACTTCAGCGCGGCGGCCTGGTCGTCGAGACCGAGCCCGACCGCGAGCCGGTACAGCGTCGCGACGCGGTACAGGTCCTTGCCGCCGCCGTAGGTGTCGGCGGCGTACGACGACGGGTCGACCCCGGCGGCGTCCTCGCGGACCTGCTCGGAGAGCGTGGTGCGGTCCGCCGCGGAGAGCCCGGACAGGTCGAGACGGTCGTCGGGTTGCACGGTCTTCGCTGCGAACCGGAGGGCGGTCCCGGTGCAGACCGAGGCGGGCCCGGTGATGGTCGCGACCTCGAGCCCGGTGCAGGACAGACCGGACGTGCCCTGACCGGCCTGCGGGACGAGGACGCCCGCACCGCCGCCGAAGTCGTAGCCGAGCGTGGTGCGCTGCGTGGACCGGGTCGCGCTGCGTTCGAGGGTCGTGCCGGCGAGGGGTCGCGCGGCTGCGATGAGCCGTGCGACCTGGGACGCGCTCGCCCCGTCCGGGGTCGGCAGCAGGACGACCGAGCCGCCCTCCCGCAGCGCGATCCCGGAGGCGTCGACGGTGCCGTCGCGGACGACGACCTGCCAGGTGCGGCCGCCGCCGGTCATGGTCGCGGTGCCGTCACCGGTGCGGGTGAGCGGCGTGGTGGCGCGGAGCTGCTCGTCGCGTGCGGCCGTGTAGGACACGAGCGGTGAGCCCTCGGCGACGACGGAGTGGCCGAGCACGGTGTCGCCGTCGCGGTGTTCGACGGTCACCGACACGGCGTCGTACGCCGACACCAGGGTGCTCGTCGCGCCGAGGTCGAAGCCGACCTGCGGCACGGCGCCGCCCGCGATGGTCTTCTCGGTCGCGGTAACGTCCGGCAGCCCGGCGGCGAACCCGCCGCTGGTGACCTGCCACGAGATCGGTGACGGGAACACCGGCTGCGGTGCCGCGCCGAACACGAGCCCGGAGAACCACCGGTTCGTCGGGGGCAACAGCCCGTCCGCCAGGCGCATCGTCCCCGCGGTGGAGGACGTGACGTCACCCAGGGCGGCGACCGCGCGCGCCTGGGCCGCCGCGTCGGTGGCAGAGGCGGACGGGGTCGGGTGATCCGTGCCTCCCGGCCCGGTGCACGCGGTGACCAGGAGGGTGACGGCCGTCACCAGGGTGACCAGCAGGACCGGACGGGAGGCACGGGTCGGGCCCGCCCCGTCGGTCCGGGACGCGGGGCGCACCGGCTACAGCCCGATCTGGCGTGAGAAGTCCCGGACCATGTCCGTGACCCCGGCGAGCTCGCCGTCGTCCTGCAGGTGCAGCGTCGCGTCGACCGGCGTGCCGGGGCTCGTGATCCCCGAGGACGGCGAGGCGGACAGCTCGCGGCTCTCCACGTCGACGGTGGTCTTCGCCTGGCCGTCGGCGTTCGTCTCGACGCTGACGCTCTTGACGCGACCCGTGACGGTGCGGTCGTCGGGCAGGCGGAGCTCGACCTCGGCACCGTTGCGGATGCGGCCGTAGTCGCGGGGCGTGACGGTGAAGTTCGACGTCACGAACAGGCTGTCCGCCTTGTGGATCGTGCCGAGCTCGGAACCGGCCTGCACGTACCCACCCGTCTTGACGTCGATCTTCGCGATCGTGCCGGAGACCTCGGCCTTGAACGTGATGAGCCCGTCCTCGCCGATGTCGTAGGCGCTCGTCTGGGTGTCCGCCCCGACGACGCCCTTCCGGATGTCCTGTGCGAGCTGCAGGCTCTGCACCTGGATGAGCTTGGCACCCTTCTGGACGGTGTCGCCCTCCTCGACGTACTCCTGCGTCACGGTGCCGCCGTAGTCGGTGCCCACGGCGTACTCCTGCGCGGCGATCGCGGCGGAGGTGCTGGCGACGGCGCTCTGCCGCTGGTTGAACACCAGCGTGCAGGCGGCGACGACCACCAGGACGACCAGCAGGCCGCCGAAGAGTCGGAGTCGGTTGGTCCAGGTCATGCGCGGTGTCCGTCCTGCGTCGCGACGCCGGCGATCGCGGCGCGCTGGGGTTCGAGGGTGTCGGGTCGGACGACGGTCGTCCGGATCGGGCTGGCGGGTGCCTGCGCCAGCGGGAGGGCCGGGCGGGCGACGCCGCCACGGGCGCGCTCGCGGTCGGCGACGCGGTTCCGGGCCTGCTCGCGGAACGCGGCCACGATGAAGGCGAGGAACACGAGGGTGTTCGTGATGTTCCAGGCCGTGGCGAGCGTGAGCTGTCCGTTGTGCAGGTCGCGCCACACGGCGACCACGCTCGTCAGCGAGAGGAAGACGAACACCAGGACCTGCGGCACGATGAAGTTGAACGGCGACGGGGTCCGGCCGCGGTTCGCGCCCGTGACGTGCCAGGCCTGCTCCTTGCCGCAGAGGACGTTCCAGAGCGCGCTCGCGTAGATCGGGAACGACACCGCCGCGAGCAGCAGCGTCTCGTACCGGAACGACCCGAGGGCGTAGAACGCGAGCAGCACCTGCATCAGGTAGAAGCCGAGGTAGAACAGCACCCACTCGCCCGGGCCGATCGACAGGTTCATCGGGCGCAGGTCGAAGAAGATCTCGAGCGGCGGCACGAGGAGCAGCAGCCCGGGGACGATGCCCGTCAGGTAGAAGCTCGCCGTGACCAGGTACTGCAGCCGCTGGTCCATCGACAGCCGGTGCTTCGGGTTGAACGGGAAGTGCGTGAGCAGGATCTCGAACCCGCCGGTGGCCCAGCGGAGCTGCTGCTTCGTGAAGCCCTCGATGGTCTCCGGGGCGTCACCAACGGCCAGGGTCATCGGGATGAAGACGGACTTCCACCCGCGCTCGTGGAGCATCAGGCTGGTCCAGACGTCCTCGGACTTCGAGTCGGTGTGGATGCCGCCGACCTCGTCGATCGCGCTGCGGCGGAAGACGACGTTCGTGCCGACGCAGAACGCCGCGTTGAAGCGGTTCCGACCGGGCTGGATGAACTTGTAGAACACGGTCTGCATGTAGCCGGCGCCACGGGACACCAGGTTGTGCAGGTTGCCGTAGGTCTGCGGCGTCTGCACGAACGCGATGCCGTCGTCCGCGAAGAACGGGACGGTCTCGAACAGGAAGTCGGGCTTCGGCACGAAGTCGGCGTCGAACACCGCGAAGTAGTCGCCCTTCGCGAGGGTCAGGGCGTGGTTGATGTTGCCGGCCTTCGCGCCGTGCGAGGACAGGCGGCGGACGTAGCGGGCGCCGAGCTCGGCGGCGAGCGCCTGTACCTCGTCGCTCCGGCCGTCGTCGAGCACCCACGTGCGGTGCTCGCCGCGCATCGCGAGGGCGGCCTGCACGGTCGCGGCGATCTTCGACAGCTCCTCGCCGTAGACCGTGATGAACACGTCGACCTCGACCCGGCGGCCGCGGACGTGCATCGGCCAGCGGTGCGGCTGGTCGGTCAGGCCGTCGCGGGCGACGGCGTCGCGGTCGAACAGCGTGTCCTGGGTGTGGTGGAACGCGAAGTCGCGGGGGTCGGCGCCGCCGGACAGGATCGTCCACATCGACAGCAGGGCCTGGCCGACGAGGACGCTCTCCGCGACGATCACCAGGCCGTACGGCAGGAAGTCGCCGCGGTTGGCGGGGTCGAGCAGGAACACCGCGTACGCCATGACGCCGAGCGTCGCCACGAGCACGATGAGCACCATGACCGGGCTGTGCGCGCGGCTCTCGGAGCGGGGTCGCACGTGCGGGACCGCTTCGCCCTGGGCGCGCCGGCGGACCCGGTCGCGGGGCGTGCTGGACAGGAACGGAGCACCCGTCGTGCGCGACTGGTTCGGCGCGGCGGTCGCGCCCACACTCGGGGCCGCGGCCGTGTCCGTGGGTTCGCCGACGTCGGGCGATCGCGGGGGCGAGTTCCGCCGGTACGGCGGGTTCGGCACCGCGTCCGGGCGCGGGCGGCGGAGGTCCGTGGGTGCGGACATGGCGGTTCTCCTGTCGGGTCGGGAGAGACTCGCGACCGGCAGGCGGGGACGCCGACGGTACGCGAGACGGGCGTCGGCGACTGTGGCGACATGGGTTCGGTGCCGGGGCTAGGGACCCGGCATCGGGGGGACGGCGTCCGAGGGTGCGGACGCGCTGTTCGGTGTGTCGTGAGCGGTCGTGCGGCGACGGCCCGTCGCCGTCGGTCTGGTCGACACTACGAGCCGGTCGGCCGCGCCGTGTGTCCAGCGGGTGAACTCGGCACCGGAGCGCCGATCCTTGCGGTTTCCCGCATTCCCGCACGCCCCGGCGCCGGGCGCGCGTGTCGGGGCGGGGCGGCGTTCCGCGGCGGCGCGTTCCGCGAAACGCAACGTCGGCGGATCCTCGCAGCGGTATCGCGCTGCGAGCATCCGCCGACGTTGCGTCTTGCGAGGGGGGGAGGGAGGGGTCAGGCGGCGGAGCGTTCGGCGAGCGGGCGGCGCCGGAGCTCCTGCCGGGTGATCGCCGGCGGCTCGTACTGCTGGTCGAGCCGGGAGACGTCGGCTCCGGGCGGGACGATCGCGTCGATGCGGTCGAGGACCTCGTCGGACAGTGCGACGTCGGCCGCGGCGAGCAGGTCGTCGAGTTGCTCCGTCGAGCGCGGGCCGATCAGCGCGCTCGTCACCCCGGGGTGGGCGATCGCGAACGCCAGCGCCAGGTGCGTCATCGGGATGCCGGTGTCCTCGGACAGCGCCGCCACCTGCTCCACGGCGTCGATCCGGCGCGCGTCCTGGTTGTGCCGGAACATCCCGACGCGGGCGAGGTCGCTCTGCTGCCCCTTCCGGAAGCGTCCGGTCAGCATGCCGCCGGCGAGCGGGCTCCACACCAGCGCGCCCATCCCGTACCGCTGGGCGACGGGCAGCACCTCGCGCTCGATGCCGCGGTTGAGGATCGAGTAGGTCGGCTGCTCGGAGCGGAAGCGCTCGAGGCCGCGGCGTTCCGAGGTCCACTGTGCCTCGACCTGCATCGACGCCGGGAAGTCCGAGCTGCCGATCGCCCGGACCTTGCCGCTCCGCACGAGGTCGGTGAGGGCGGACAGGGTCTCCTCGAGGTCGACCGTGTCGTCCGGGCGGTGCGCCTGGTACAGGTCGATGTGGTCGGTCTGCAGTCGGCGGAGCGAGTCCTCGACCGCGCGGGTGATCCAGCGTCGGGAGTTGCCGCGCCGGTTGGGGTCGTCGCCCATGGGGCCGTTGAACTTCGTCGCGAGCACGACGTCGTCCCGGCGGCCCGCGATCGCCTTGCCGATCAGCGTCTCGGACCCGCCCTGTGAGTAGCGGTCCGCGGTGTCGATGAGGTTGATGCCGGCGTCGAGGGCGCGGTGGACGATGCGGATCGAGTCCTGCTCGTCGCCGTTGCCGATCCGGCCGTCCGTGCCGAGCATCATCGCGCCGAGTGCGAAGGGGCTGACCTGGATGCCGGTGCGGCCGAGGGTGCGGTACTGCATGGGAGTGCCTCCTGTCCGTGGCGCCCGGTGCTCCCGTGCCGTATCGTGGACGGAACCGGAACGCTCTTCCGGAACCATACGGAACGCTGTTCCGTTTCCGCAAGCCCCGCGCGGTCGGACCGCGCACCCCGACACCCACCGACCGGAGGCCCCGTGCGCGCCGACGCCCGTCGCAACCTCGACGCCCTCGTGGACACCGCCCGTGCGGTCTTCGCCGAGCAGGGCGTCGACGCCCCCGCCCGGGTGGTCGCCGAACGCGCCGGGGTCGGTGTGGGCACGCTCTACCGGCACTTCCCCCAGCGGTCCGACCTGGTCGTCGCGGTGTTCCGGCAGGCCGTCGAGGACTGCGCGGACGCTGCTGCTGAACTCAGCGCCGAGCACGAGCCGGACGAGGCGCTCGCCCGGTGGCTGCTGCGCTTCACCGGGTTCGTCGCCACGAAGCGCGGACTCGCGGCCGCCCTGCAGTCCGGGGACCCGGCGTTCGAGGGCCTGCACCCGTGGTTCATCGACCGGCTCGGCGGCGCGTTGACCGGGCTGCTCGACGCCGCCTCGGCCGCTGGAACCATCCGGAGCGACCTTGACGCGACCCAGCTGCTCCGCGCGGTCGCCGACCTGTGCCACGGCGCCCCCACCGTCGAGCAGAGCCAGAACCTGGTCGGCCTGCTCGTCGACGGGCTCCGCTGGCGCGCGACCGCCTGAGCCCCGTCAGGCGGGCTGGTGCAGCCACTCCCGCGCGGTCGTCCGCACGGCGTCCGTCACGCGCTCGAGCAACGGGGACGTCAGGTTCCACCGCTGCCACCAGAGCGCCACGTCGGCCCGTCGGCCCGGGGTGAGCTCGACGAACGAGCCCTCCCGCAGGCCATGCAGGCACTGCGCCTCGGGGAGCATCCCCCAGCCGAACCCGAGCGTCACCGCGCGGGCGAAGTCGGCCGAGGTCGGGACGAAGTGGCGCGGACCGCCGGGGGCGTGCCCGAGGACCCGGCGGAGGTACCCCTGCTGCAGGTCGTCGTCGCGGTCGTAGTCGACGAGCGGGACCCGGTCGAGCCGGTCGGTCATCCGTCGCTCGGTGTCCGCGCCGTCCAGGTACCGGGCGACGAAGGCCGGGGACGCCACGGCGCGGTACCGGTCGACGCCGAGCAGCACGGACGAGCAGCCCTGGACCGGGTCGGCCTCGGCGGTGACCGCGGCCATCACGGTGCCGGCGCGCAGGAGTTCGGCCGTGCGGTCCTGGTCCTCGCGGTGCAGGTCGAACACCACCTCGGTTCCCGCCCGGACGAGGGCGAGCGCGTCGAGGAACCACGTACCGAGCGAGTCGGCGTTCACGGCGAGGGCGACGGAGGGCACCGCCGGCAGCGCTGCGTCCCCGCCGGGACCCACCCCGAGCGCCCGTGCGGTCTCGTCGTCGAGCAGCCGCGCCTGACGCGCGTGCCGGAGGACCACCTCGCCGTCGGCGGTCGGCGCCACCGGGGTCGTCCGCTGCAGCAGGACCCGGCCGAGCTGCTGCTCCATGGCCTTGATCCGCTGCGACACCGCGGACGGCGTGATCGACAGCGCCCGGGCCGCGGCGTCGAGGGTGCCGTGGTCGACCGCGGCGAGCAGGGTCTCGAGGTGGTCGCGCTGCAGCCGGAGCATGCAGCTGAGCTTACGGTGCTGCAGGAACCTGAGCTGGCCTGCAGGTCGTGTCGGCCCTAGCGTCGGACGGGTGGACGCGCTCCTCCCCCTGCTCGCCGGCCTCGGCACCGGACTCGCGCTGATCGTTGCGATCGGCGTCCAGAACACGTACCTGCTCCGGTTGGCGGTGACCGCGTCGGTCCGGGTGGTCGTTGCAGCCGTCGTCGTGTGCGCGGCGTCGGACGCGGTGCTCATCCTGGCGGGCGTGCTCGGCGTCGGGGTGGTCGTCGAGCGCTTCCCGCTCGCGGTCGTCGTGATCCGGTTCGTGGGGGCGGCGTTCCTGCTGACCTACGGGGTCCTCGCGGCGAAGCGGGCGCTGCGGCCGTCCGCGGACGCGATGCGCGTCGAGCAGGCAGCGGACGACGACGGGGTGCCGGCACCGGCAGCGGCACCCGCCGGGCAGACCCGGACCAGCATCCCGGCGCCCAGCGCGCCGGCGCCCAGCACGACTGCGCCCAGCACGTCCGCGCCCAGCGCGACTGCGCCCAGCACGACGGCCGGGCCGGCGGGGCGGACGGAGGTCGTGCCTCCCGGCCGAGGTGGGGTGACCACGCGCCCGGCCGCACCGACGATGCGGGCCGCGGTCCTGACCATGCTCGTGTTCACGTGGGCGAACCCGCACGTGTACCTCGACACGCTCGTGTTCCTCGGGTCGGTGGCGAACCAGCAGGGCGTCGACGACCGCTGGTGGTGGACCGCCGGGGCCGTGGCGGCGAGCTGCCTGTGGTTCGGTGCGCTCGGGTTCGGCGGGCGGCTGCTGCGGCCGCTGTTCGCCCGGCCGCTCACCTGGCGCGTGTTCGACGGGCTGGTCGCCGTGGTGATGCTGTCGTTCGGCGTCGCGCTGGCCGTCGGCGCGTAGCGCGCGGCGGGGCGGCGCGGTGACGCCGTGTCGTGCGCCCGCACAACCGAAAGCACTCCGCGCCACGGAAACCCGTGGCGCGGAGTGCTTCGCGTTGCGCCGAGGACGAGTCGCAGCCGCTCCGACCGTCGGGCCTACTGCAGGCCCTTGCCCACCCGGCTGTGCCGACGGCTGTACCCGAAGTAGATCGCGAAGCCGATCGCCAGCCACACGATGAACCGCAGCCACGTCTCGACCTCGAGGTTGAGCATGAGCCAGAAGCACAGCACCGCCGAGATGATCGGGAGCACCGGCGACCACGGCACCCGGAAGGCGCGGGGCGCGTCCGGACGGGTCTTGCGGAGCACCACGATGCCGATCGACACGAGGACGAAGGCGGAGAGCGTGCCGATGTTGATCATGCCCTCGAGGCGCTCGACCGCGGTGAACCCGGCGATGAAGGCCACGACCACACCCGCGACCACCTGCACCCGGACCGGCGTCTGCGTCTTCGGGTTCGTCTTCGAGAACCAGCGGGGCAGCAGGCCGTCACGGCTCATCGAGAACACGATGCGCGACAGGCCGAGCAGCAGCACCATCACGACGGTGGTGAGGCCGATCAGCGAACCGATGGCGATGATCCCCGCCGCCCACGGCAGGCCCACGATGTCGAAGGCCGAGGCGAGGGACGGGGCGTCCTCCTCCGCGAGGCGCCGGTACGAGACCATGCCGGTGATGACGATGCTGACGCCGACGTAGAGCAGCGTGACGATGCCGAGCCCGATGAAGATGCCGCGGGGCAGGGTCTTCTGCGGGTTCTCGGTCTCCTCGGCGCTCGTCGCGACGACGTCGAAGCCGATGAACGCGAAGAACACGAGCGAGGCCGCAGCGAGCAGGCCGAACACCCCGTACTGCGCGGGCGCGGAGCCCGTGACGAAGGACACGAGCGACTGCGTCAGGACGCCGCCCTCGGCACCCTTGGTCGGCTCGGCCGGCGGGACGAAGGGCGCGAAGTTCGCGGCCTTGACGAAGAACGCCCCGGCGACGATGACGAAGACGACGATCGCGACCTTGATGACCGTGATGACGGCGGACACCCGACTCGACAGGCGCGTGCCGAACGCCAGCAGCACGGTGAACAGGCCGACGATGAGCACCGGACCCCACGTGAAGCCGATCGGGCCGAGCTGGATCGTGTCGGGCAGGTCGATGCCGAACACCCCGAACGCGGTGCTGAGGTAGATCCCCCAGTACTTCGCGATGACGGCGCTCGCGGTGAGGGTCTCGAGGATCAGGTCCCACCCGACGATCCAGGCGAGGAGCTCGCCCATCGTCGCGTAGGTGAACGTGTAGGCCGAGCCGGCGACCGGGATCGTCGACGCGAACTCGGCGTAGCACATGATCGCCAGGCCGCACGTGACGGCGGCGAGCAGGAACGAGATGATGACGCTCGGTCCGGCGAAGTTGGCGGCGGCGTTCGCGCCGACGGAGAAGATGCCGGCGCCGACCGCGACCGCGATGCCCATCGCGGCGATGTCGAACGTCTTGAGGGACCGTTTGAGTGACCGGCCCTGCTCCTCGGAGTCGGCCAGCGAGGCCTCGATCGACTTGGTGCGGAGTGCCATGGGGGGTTCCCGTCATCGGTCTGGCGGTGGACCCCGGAAGGGTACTGGTGTACCACCCCGGTCCGCAAACGGTGCGGGCGGCGCGGGGCGGGGCTCGGGCCGCAACGGCGGGACGCCCCCGGCCGGCGAGACGCCGCCGTGCCGGCGAGACGCCGCCAAGCCGGCGAGACGCCGTGGGACGGGGCGGCGTCTCGGCTCGAGCGGGGCGTCTCGCGGAGACGATGGCGTCTCGGACGGGAGGCACGGGGCCGGTTGGGCGCGTCGGCTGCGGCCCCACGCGGGACCGGTCAGGCGGCGCGGCGCCGGTCGCGGAGCGGGTCAGGCGGCGCGGCGCCGGTCGCGGAGCGGGTCAGGCGGCGCGGCGCCAGTCCGTGAGGAAGCGTGCGCCCGCCTCGTCGTGGATGATCCCGTCCGGAGCGGTGAGCACCGGGTACGGCGTCGCGAGGACCCCGTCAGCGGGTCGGACGTCGACGTGGGCGACGTCGTGGCCGTTCGCGTGCAGCCAGTCCGCCATCGCGTAGTCGCTGCGCGAGTCCCCGACCGTGCGCCAGGTGACCGGCAGCTCGCCGTCCGCCGACAGCAGCTCGAGCGACCGCTCCGCGCCGAGGTCCTTGCCGGACCGGTCCGACTCGACGTCGGTCGAGATGATCGTCGGGTCGATGCGCCACTGCACGGCACCGTCGGCGTCCGGCCGGACGTCGTCGAGGCGGCGCACGCCGAGGCCCCGACGCACGAGCGCCGCCATCGCCTGCGCGTCGAAGTCGGCCTGGCGTGCCAGGTAGGTCGCGTTCGGCACCTCGACGCGCTGCTCGATCGACACCATCGCGCGCTTCGTCTCGTCGAAGAACACCAGGTCGGCGTACTCGGCCCGGACGAGCTCGCGCATCTCGTCCGCGAAGTCGCGTGGGAGCGCGAGGTCCTCGGCGACCGTCAGCTCACCCGTGCCGCCGTCGTACTGCGGTCCGATGGAGCACCAGACGGCGCCCTTCTCGCACACGGCGTGCACCCGGGTGCCCTCGGCCAGACCGCCGGCGAGCAGCGGACCGACGACCTCCTGCCGGATGAAGGCGTCGCTCCGACCGGTGTTGAAGACGATCGGGATGCCCTCGGCGGCGAGGGCGACGAGGTCCTCGACGATGGACGGGATCGCGATGGTCCGGGTCACCGGGCTGGCGATCGGTCCGTCGACGTCGAGCAGCAGGCCGAGGCGGGGAGCAGTCACCGCACCATCCTCTCGCAGCAGCCGGTCGGTCAGTGCGCGTCGGTGTCCCCTGGATCGACGCTCGGTGCGTCGACTCCCGTGAAGCGGTCGACCAGGTGCCCGAGGACCACGGGGTCGGGCACGTGCCCCTGTCCCGGGACGACGAGGGACCGCGAACCCGGCACGGCCTCGGCGAGCGCCGCAGCCGCTGCACGCATCCACTCGACCCCGGCGTCCCCCGCGGCGACGAGCACCGGGACGCCCACCGCTTCGGCGACGCGCTGCGGGACCGCCAGTCCGCCGAGGACCCGGACGTCGCGGGAGAGCACGTGGGCGTCGGCGAGGAGGGCCCGCCACAGCCGCGGTCGGAGTCGCGCGGCGGTGACCTGGCCCATCGGCAGGCCGAGGACCTGGGCGAGGAACGCCCGCACCGCCTGCCCGCGGTGGCCCGCGGCGACGTGCTCGTCGAGGACGTCCGCGAGCAGGACGTCGTCGGCGTGCGGGTCGACGGTCGCGCGGTACGGCGGTTCCCAGAGCACCGCGCGCCGGAGCGGGACGCCGGCCGCGAGTCCACGGAGGACGAGGCCCGCACCGACACACGTGCCGAGCGCGTCGACGGGACCGGGGACCGAGGTGACGACCGCCGCCATGTCCTCGATCTCGCGCTCGATCGACCACGGGGCGGTGTCCCCGCTCGCGCCCCGGCCGCGCCGGTCGTACGTGACGACCCGGTAGCGGTCGCGGAGTGCCCGGACGAGCCGGTCCACCGTCGGCGTGCCGTGGTGGTCGAAGGCGCCGCCGACGACGAGCAGGGTCGGACCGGAGCCGGCCTCGGAGACGGCGAGCGGCGTGCCGTCCGCCGAGTGCACGATCCGGTCGAGGTGCCCGACCGAGAAGTGTCCGGCCGAGGGCTGCCCGGCCGAGGGCTGCCCGGCCGAGAGGTGCCCGGCCGGGAGCGGGGCCGGCGCGATGGCGCTCTCCGGGGCGCCGGGCACTCCGGGAGGCCCCACCGCGTGCTCGGGGGTGCGGGAACGGTCGTCGTGCATGGGTGTCCTCGGGGTGGTGCGACGGCGCTGCGTCGGGTCCTCGGGACGGACCGTGCTGGTGTCGGTACCGAGAGCATGGCAGGCGCCCCGGTCCGCGTCACCACCCGCAAGCAGGGGGAGGACGGCCAGTACCCGTCACACCAGCGCCGTCGCGCCCACCGACTCCCGCTCGAGCAGGGACCGCTTGACGTCGAGGCCCCACGCGAACCCGCCGAGGGTGCCGTCCGACCGGAGGACCCGGTGACACGGCACGAACAGCGCCGGGGCGTTCCGTGCGCACACGCTCGCGGCAGCTCGGATCGCGTCGGGCCGGCCCATGGCACTCGCGAGCTCGGTGTAGGTGAGCACGGACCCGGACGGGATCGCCCGGAGCTGTCGCCACCCCTCGGCGAAGAGGTCCGTGCCGAACTGCCGCACGGGCACCTGCATGGCGTGCTCGACCTGCCCGTCGTAGAAGGCGTCCACCGCCTCGGCAGCGCGGACGGTGCCGTCGACCACGCGCTCGGGTCGGTGTCGGTCGGCCAGCCGGGCGACGATGCGCTCGGCGTCGTCGGTCCACCCCGAGGCGAGCACGCGGCCCTCCGAGTCCTCGAGCACGGTGAAGGGCCCGTCTGGCGTGTCCAGTGTCTGGATGATGGCGTCGGTCATCGGTCGTCCTCCTCGTTGATCAGCTTCGTTGGGCGGCTGCCGCCGCGGCCCGCGCGCTCGTCTCGGCGACGGCGGCCGCCCGGTCGACGATCGGCCGCCAGCAGTGCATCGTCAGGTAGCTCCGCCACGGCGCCACCTGCTCCGACCGTACGGAGAGCTCGCGCGCCGCACCGGGCAGTCCGAGTTCCTGTGCACCGTTCCGCACGGCGAGGTCGCTGTGGAGGAATACGTCGGGGTGGTGCCGGACCCGCAGTGCCACGTAGTCGGCGGTCCAGGGGCCGATGCCCTTCACCGCGAGGAGCCCGCCCCGGAGCTCGTCGAGGGACTGCCCGGCGTCGACGACGAGCGTGCCGACCGCGAGCGCCTCGGCCACTCGGATGATGGTGTCCACGCGCGCCGCCGGGCCCCGGAGGACCTCGCGACCGTGCTCCGCGATCACCGCAGCCGTCGGGAACAGTCGACCGCCCGGCACCAGGTCGTCGGGCACCGGTGCGCCGAGCGCGGCCACGAGTCGGGTCTGCGCCGTGCGTGCGGCGGCGACCGACACCTGCTGGCCGATGAGGGTGCGGAACAGGACCTCGTCCGCGTCGGCGTGCCCCGGCAGCCGGATCCCCGGGACACGGGCCACCGCCGGTGCGAGCTCCGGGACGGCCGCGAGGACCGCGTCCACCGCCTCCGGATCGGCGTCGAGGTCGAACAGCGAGCGCACCCGCGCGACGAGCGTCGGCAGGTCGGACAGGGTGGTGAGTCGCACCCGCAGGTCGATGCCGGTCCGACCCGCTGCGGGGCCGGCCGTCCGCGTGGCCGAGGCCGACGCCGTGAAGCGAGCCGGGCCTCCTGGCAGGTCGACCAGCCGCCCGTACGAGGTGACCCGCCCCGTGTCGTCCCGCTCCACCTGCTCGAGCCCGGCGAGCGCGTGGAGCGCGTGCCAGTCGAGCAGGCCCTGTGCGTCGAACGGTGCACGGGCCGGCAGGTGCACGTGCAGCCAGCCGTCCTCGACCGGGCGGAGCACGCGGCGAGCGCGGAGCTGCGAGGGGGTGACGGCGAAGACCTCGCGGATGGTGTCGTTGAACTGTCGGACGCTCGCGAAGCCCGCCGCGAAGGCGACGTCCGCAACGGAGAGGTCGGACGAGGTGAGCAACGCGCGGGCGGTCTGCGCGCGGTGCGCCCGGCTGAGCGCCTTCGGTCCGGCACCGAGCTCGGTCGTCATGATGCGACCGAGCTGCCGTTGCGAGTAGCCGACGCGAGCGGCGAGGCCGGGGACGCCCTCGCGCTCCACCACCCCGTCGAGCACCAGCCGCATGGCCCGGCCGGCGACGTCTTCGCGCAGGTCCCACTCGGGGCTGCCCGGCGTCGCCTCCGGCAGGCACCGCTTGCACGCGCGGTACCCGGCGAGGTGCGCCGCAGCGCTGGTGCGGAAGAAGGTGACCCCCGACGCGCGCGGGGTGCGGGCGGGGCAGGACGGTCGGCAGTAGATGCCCGTCGAGTGCACGGCGGTGACGAACTGACCGTCGAACCGCGCGTCGCGGGAGGCGACGACGCGGTAGCGCTCGGCGTGCAGGGTGTTGTCCGCGGTGCTGGTCATGCGGCAACCCTGACACGGGCCGGCGACAGTGACTGGCGGGAATCGGACACGGCAGCGACGGCCGCTGGAGCGCTCGCCACTGCCACGACGACTACGGTGGGCGCGTGGCCGAGGACCTGCGCGTCGAGACACCCGTGGAGGTCGTCCTGCTCCTCGCGTCACCCCGGCACCGCTACGAGGGGCGCCCGGCGGACGGGGCGCTGCCGGCCGACGGTCCCGAGCTCCGCGATCGGATCGAGCTCCGGGCGGGACTCGGCATCGTCGGCGACCGGTACTTCGCCGCCCGGGCCCACGTGCACGCCACCGTGACGGTCATCGGCGTCGAGGGGCTCGAGGAGGTCGCCCGCTCCCTCGGCGCGGCGGTGGACCCGGCGGCGACCCGGCGGAACGTGGTGCTCCGCGGCGCGGACGTGGAGGCGCTGCGCGGGGAGCCATTCTCGCTCCAGGTCCCCGGCGAGGAGCCCGTGCTGTTCCGCGGGTACCGCCCGGCGAACCCGTGCGCCTGGATGGACCACGAGGTCGCACCGGGGGCGTTCCGTGCGATGCGGGGACGGGGCGGGGTCCGGTGCGACCCGGAGTCCGACGGGGTGCTGACCCTCGGACCCGCGGTGCTCCGGACGACCCGCCCCGTGCCGCTGCCCTGAACCGCGTGCTGGCGGCGTCAGGCGGTGAGCGCCTGCTCGATCGCGTCGACGAACGCGGGCAGGTCGTCGGGGTTCCGCGAGGTGATGAGGCCGCCGTCGACCTGGACCTCCTGGTCGACCCACTCCGCACCGGCGTTCCGCACGTCGGTCTGGAGCGACGGGAACGAGGTGATCGTCTTGCCGGAGACCACGCCCGCCTCGATGAGCGTCCACGGGCCGTGGCAGATCGCCGCGACGGGCTTGCCGGCCTCGGCGAACGCCTTGACGAGTGCGACCGCGTCCTTGTCCTGGCGGATGGTGTCGGCGTTGATCGTGCCGCCGGGGACGACGAGCGCGTCGTAGTCGCCCGCGCCGCTGACCTTGCCGATGGTGGTGTCGACGGACACCGACTTGCCCGGGTCCTTGTCGCCGACGAGGGTCTCGATCGAGCCCGACTCCTGCGCGGCGACGGTCACGTCCGCACCGCGCTCACGGAGCTGGTCGGTGGGGACGACGATCTCGTCCTGCTCCACGCCGTAGTTCGTCGCGATGACGAGGATCTTCTTGCCGTCGAGGGCTGCCATGGTCGCTCCTTCCGGGCCGGGATCGTCCGGCCACACCTGCGGTCGAGGGTCCTGACCGCAACGACCACCGTCGTCGGGGAGCGCTGGACGCGTTCGCAGTCCGGAGCCGACGTTCAGCCGCGGACGCGGAAAGCGGCCCCTTCGCGCTCGACCGTGAGCCCGTCGTACCCCGCGATGCGCGGCAGCCCCTCGGTCACCGGCGCCGAGAGGGTCCCGACGACGACCGTGGTGGCGCCCGACGCGAGCGCTGCCTCGACCCCGGCGGGGGCGTCCTCGAACGCCAGGCACCGCTCGGCGGGGAGCCCGAGCAGGGCGGCACCGCGCAGGTACCCCTCGGGGTGCGGCTTGCTCCGCTCAGCGTCCTCCGACGGCACGAGGGCGTCGGGCACGGGGACCCCGGCCGCGACCATGCGCTTCACGGCGAGGTCCCGCGGGGCACTCGTCACGAGCGCGATCGGGGCCCCCGCGTCGAGCAGGCGCCGGACGAAGGCGGCGGCGCCGGGGACCTCGACGATGCCGTCGGTGGAGTCGATCTCGGCGGCGATCATCGTCGCGACGATCGCGCGCTGGTCCTCCGGCGACAGGTGCGGCAGGAAGCGCTGCACGGTGTCGATCGTCTGCCGACCGTGCGAGAAGGCGAGGATCTCGGCCGGGTCGATGCCGTGCTCGGCGCCGAAGCGACCCCACGCGGCCTCGACCACCGTGGTCGAGTCGACGAGCGTCCCGTCCATGTCGAACAGGACCCCGGACACCACGACGTCGATCACACCGTCGACCCTAGCCGCGCCGAGACTCGGCCTGGCGGACGAGACTCGCGTCCCGGAGCGCGAGTCGTGTCCGCCAGCGCGAGACTCGGCACCACGCCGCCCCGCCCGCGCGACCCGCGCGCCGCACCGCGTCAGCCCCGCGCCCGCACCCACCGCGTCAGCAGCACCCCGCCGTCGCCGAGCAGCACGTGCGCCGGCCGCATCCGCCGCAGCTCCGGCGAGGACCCGGTGGCGATCCGCGGCCCCTCCCCGCCCTCGAGCGACGGGTCGATCGTCAGCGTCAGCTCGTCCACCGCGTCGGCCGCCACGAGCGCCCCGAGGAACGACGGCCCGCCCTCGCAGTGGATCCGGTCCAGCCCCCGCGCGGCCAGGGCGTCCCGCAGCGCATCCACGTCCACAGCGGTGGAGCCGCACTCCACCACGTCCGCGACGGACGCCAGGGCCTTCCCGGACGACGACGCGGCTCCCGATCCGGAGGTCAGCACGATCGGCCGCACCGGCGCCTCGGTGAAGACCCGCGACGACGCGTCCATCGACGCCGAGTTCGTCACGATCGCGAAGACCGGGTGGTCGGGCATCCCGTGCGCCCGGCGCCACGCCACATCGGCGTCGTGCAGCACCATCGGGCCGTACTCCTCGTCGCGCACGGTCCCCGCGGCGACCAGCACCACGTCGGCGGTCCGGCGGAGCAGGTCGAACACCCGCAGGTCGTCGTCCCCGCCGAGCGAAGCGGTGCGGCCCGAGGCGGAGGCCGACCCGTCGAGCGTCGCCACGAAGTTCACGCGCAGCCACGGCCCCTCGGGCACGGAGGCGGTGTAGAGCTCGAGCAGGTCGTCGTCGGACAGGTCCGCGACGGACGGGGGCAGGACGGTCACGTGTTGTGCCTCGCTTCCACGGGTTCGCGCCAGCCGAGGACCGCCTCGACCATGCGCATGGCGTCGACGCTCTCGACCACGTCGTGCATCCGGACGATCCGGGCGCCGAGCATCGCGCTGACGGTGGCCGCGGCGAGCGACCCCGGCAGGCGCTCACCACGGGGGCGTCCGAGGGACTCGCCCACGAAGTCCTTGTTCGACACCGCGGCGAGCACCGGGTAGCCGAGCGCGACGACCTCGGGCAGGCGCCGCGTGACCTCGAGCGTGTGCACGGTGTTCTTGTTGAGGTCGTGCCCCGGGTCGACGATGATCCGCGACTCGGGGATGCCCGCGGCGAGTGCCCGGTCCACGCGCTCCTGCAGGAACGTCACCACCGAGGCGGTCACGTCCGCGTACGTCGGCGGCTCCGGCAGGTGCTGCCGGGGCGGGGCGGTCGAGTGCGTGATGACGATGGTCGCGTCGGAGTCCGCGACGACGGACGCCATCCGCGGGTCGGAGAGTCCGGTGGTGTCGTTGACGACGCTGGCGCCGGCCGCGATCGTCGCCGCCGCGACCTCGGGTCGGAAGGTGTCGACCGAGATGACGACGTCGGACTGCTGCGCGAGCTGGGACACGACCGGCAGGACGCGGTCGAGCTCGTCCGCGGCGGACAGCTCCGGGCCGGGGGCGAACTTCACGCCGCCGATGTCGACCCAGTCGGCACCCTGGTCGGCGGCGCGCACCGCCGCCTCGACGGCCCGGTCGAGCGCGAAGGTCGCACCCTTGTCGTGGAACGAGTCCGGCGTGCGGTTGACGATCGCCATGACGGCGACGCGGTGGTCGAAGTCGAAGGCGCGGCGGCCGATGGTGCGGACCGGATCGCGCAGGTCCGGCACCACCCAGCCGGGTGCGGTGGACACGGCCGGGAGGCTCGTGGCCGGCTGCTCGGTCGTCATGCGTCCGCCCCGTGGTCGTTCCCGGTACCCGCGGCAGCGCCGAGGCCCGCGCCGATGAGCGCGATCGCCTCGGCACGGCCCGCGGCCTCGGCGAGGCTGCCGGTCGCCGCGACGGTCACCGTCGACGACCCCGACTGCCGTTCGCCCCGCGCGGTGACGCACTGGTGCCGGGCGTCGAGCACGACGAGCACGCCCGCGGCGTCGAGTCCCTCGGCCACGGCCGCCGCGACCTGCTCGCCGAGCCGCTCCTGCAGCTGCGGGCGCGAGGCCACGGCGTCGAGGACGCGGGACAGGGTGCCGAGGCCGATGAGCTGCTCCCCCGGCGCGTACGCCAGGTGCGCGACCCCGATGAAGGGCAGCAGGTGGTGCTCGCACATCGAGCGGAACCGGACCTCGCGGACGACCACGAGCTGGCCGCGCTCGCCGTCCTCGGAGTGCACGGCGCCGTCCAGGGCGATCGCGGTCGCGTCGACCCCGATGCCGGCGAAGAACTCGGCGTAGGAGTCGGCGACGCGGGCCGGCGTCCGCTCGAGCTCGGGGCGGTCGGGGTCGTCGCCCACGGCGAGGAGGAGCTCGCGCACGGCGGCTTCGATGCGCGCGCGGTCCAGACGTTCGTTCACCTGTTCATCCAACACCGTGTCTGGCCGCAGAACGCGACCCGGCACCCGGGGTGCCGTACCCCGTCCAGGTGGGGCGCGCCTCCCGACCGGATCGGTGACCGCCGTACCAGCGCGACCCGCCGCACTCCCAGCGTTCTGTAAACTCCTTCGGTGAGCGCCCAGCAGACCGACACCCCGCCCCGGAACCGCTTCGCATCCGGCCTCGACCGCTTCTTCTCGATCACGCAGCGCGGGTCGAGCATCCCCCGCGAGGTCCGTGGTGGCCTCGTCTCGTTCGTGACGATGGCGTACATCGTCATCCTCAACCCGCTCATCCTCGGTGGGTTCAGCCAGGACCAGGCACCGCACGACGTCCTCGGTGGCTGGCTGCAGAACGCCCAGGTCGCCGCGGCCACCGGCCTCGTGGCCGGGGTCATGACGATCGCGATGGGACTCGTCGCGAATCTGCCGTTCGGCATCGCAGCGGGGCTCGGGATCAACTCGTTCCTCGCCGTGAGCGTCGTGCACCAGGTGACGTGGGCCGAGGCGATGGGCCTGGTCGTCATCAACGGCGTGGTGATCGTCATCCTGGCGCTGACCGGCATCCGGACGATGATCTTCACGGCGGTGCCCGCGCAGCTCAAGGCCGCGATCACGGTCGGCATCGGCCTGTTCATCGCCTTCATCGGGCTCGTCGACTCGGGCTTCGTGCGCACCACGAAGAACGCGTCGCCGCCGCTGCAGCTCGGCGAGGACGGCTCCGTCGCGGCCCTGCCGACGATCGTGTTCCTGATCGGCCTGGTCGTCATCGGCACGCTCATGGCGCGCAAGGTCAAGGGTGCGCTGCTCATCGGCATCATCGGCACGACGATCGTCGCGATCATCCTGCAGGCGATCTTCAAGGTCCCGACCTCGGTGGACTCGCCGACCGGGTGGAACCTCAACGCACCGGGGCTGCCGAGTGCGTTCTTCGCGCTGCCGGACCTGTCGCTCGTCGGGCACGCGGACGTGTTCGGGGCGTTCACCCGCATCGGTCCGGTCGCCGCGTCGATGCTCGTCTTCACGCTCGTGTTCACGAACTTCTTCGACGCCATGGGCACGATGACCGGGCTGGCGAAGGCCGCCGGGGTCGCGAAGCCCGACGGGACCTTCCCGCGCCTGAAGTCCGCGCTCGTCGTCGAGGGTGCCGGGGCGATCGCCGGCGGTGGTGCCTCGGTGTCGTCGAACACGGTGTTCATCGACTCCGCGTCGGGCATCGGCGAGGGCGCCCGCACGGGCATGGCCTCGGTCGTGACGGGGCTGCTGTTCCTGGCGTCGATGTTCCTGACCCCGCTGACGCAGGTCGTGCCGCTCGAGGTCGCGGCCGCCGGACTCGTCGTCGTCGGTGCGCTCATGGTGGCGCAGGTGAAGGACATCGAGTGGACGGACTTCGGGGCGGCGCTGCCGGCGTTCCTGACGATCGTCGTGATGCCGCTGACGTACTCGATCGCGAACGGCATCGGCGCGGGCTTCATCAGCTGGGTGCTCATCAAGCTGCTGTCCGGCCGCGGGCGCGAGGTCTCGTGGCTGCTCTACGTCGTCGCCGCGGGCTTCCTGCTGTACTTCGCGCGCGGCCCGCTCGAGGCCCTGCTCGGGGTGGGGTAGCAGGGCCGGCTCACCGGTTCGTCCCGGCTCGTTCCCGCTCGTCCCGCAAGACGCAACGTGGGCGGTTCCTCGCAGCGACATTCCGCTGTGCGGAGCCGCCCACGTTGCGTTTCGCGAAGGGACCGACCGGCCTGGAGGCTCGGGATCAGTCCCGCAGGTCCGCCGGCTTGGCCTCGTGGCGGCGACGGCCGTCCGTGCGCCGGTCCTCCTTCATGCTCGCCTCGTACAGGTGGCGCTTCCCACCGACGAGCTGGTCGCGGGCGGTCTGCTCGAGCTCCTTGGCGAGCGCGTAGTAGTTGTCGTCGTAGTCCTCGACGATCTGGAACGTCCACCGCCCGTCGATGACGTTCCGCCCCACCAGCTCGGTGTCGATCCGCTCCGCGAGCTCGGTGTGACCCGCCTTCCGGAGCTGCTCGACGGCGTCCCCGAGGTTGAGGTCCGCCGTCCCCGTCAAGCGGTGGAACCCGTAGAGCAGGCCACGGGCGTGCTCGAGCACCTCGAGGGCGGCCGACAGCGTGCCGAGGGCCTCGACGGTCGCCTCGGACACCCCCTCCGGTACCTGGTGCGCGTCGTCGGGACCCTGGCCGTCGTCGTATCGCTCGTCAGTCATGCACCCCGTCTACCGGAGCGATGCTCGGGGCACTCCGAGCGGGTCGGCGCCCGGTGGTGCGGAGTGCTCCCGCACAACCGGAAGCACGCCGCGCCGCGGGAGTCCGTGGTGCGCCGTGCTTCCGGTTGTGCGGAGCGCAGCCGGCCCGGCACAGCCCCGCTCCGCCTCACGCCGACGGAGTCGAGACCGGCACCGGCAGCCGCGCTGGGGGCTCGGCCGCACGCCGCTCCATCAACCGCCACGACCCCCCGAGCAACGGCGACAGCGTGACCACCGTGTAGACCACCGCCACGATCCCGAACGTCGCCGTCACGCCGATGCCGTCCGCCGCGATCCCGCCGACGAGCCCGCCGAGGGGGATGCCCGCCCACGACCCCGCGGACAGCAACCCGAACACCCGGGCCCGCATCGGCGCCGGGATCCGCTCGAGCTCGACCGCGCCGAGGATGGGGTTCAGCGCCCCGGCCGCGAACCCGGACAGCACGCACGCACCGAGCACCCACGGCAGCCCGAGCCCGAGTGCCGGCACCACGAGCGACGGACCGCCGGCGAGCACGAAGCAGACCACGAAGGTGATCCGGCGCGGCACCCGGTGCGCCACGTACCCGAACGCGAGCGACCCGAGGAACGCCGCCCCGCCGAAGGTCCCGCTGACGATGCCGAGCGACTGCGCGCCGTCGAGCACCCGGTCGGCGTAGAGCGGGAGCAGCGCCGTGGACCGCGCGGCGTCGAGCAGGTTCGTCACGAGCACGAGCGCGATCACGAGCCGGAACAGCGGGTCCCGCACGCAGAACCGCAGCCCGGCCCCGAGGTCCCGCCAGTAGCCCGCGGACGGCTCGGCCGGCGCCGCGTCCGGCGCCGGGTGCACCGTCGCACCGCGGAGCGTCAGCACCGCGAGCACCGCCGCCGCCGCGAAGACCGACGCGGTGACCGCCAGCGCAGGCAGCGGTCCGACGGCGCCGACGAGCAGTCCGGCAGCGGGCGCACCGAGCAGCACGGAGAACCGGACGGACGCCTCGAAGTGCCCGACCGCCCGTTCGAGCGGGATGCCCGCGGCCGTCGCGAGCCCCGGCAGGAGCACCCGCCGCCCGGACTCCCCCGGAGTGTCGAACAACCCGCCGAGGAACACGAGCACGAGCAGTCCCCATGACGGCAGCCCGACCGTCCCGGCCAGGAGGGGGATCGCGGCGAGGGTCACCGCGCTGACGAGGTCCGACACCACGCTCGACCGGACGAACCCGAACCGCTCCACGAGCACGCCGCCGAACGCCCCGCCGAGCACGATCGGCACCGTCGCCGCGAACGCCGCGATGCCGACGTCGGTCGCGGACCCACCGCGCGAGAGCACCACGAACGGCACCGCGATGGTCGTCGCGACGTTGCCCGTGCGCGAGACGACCTGCACCGCGAGGAGCGACCGCAGCCGCCACCGCGCGTTCACGGCCGTGCCGACCGGTAGCTCTGCACGACCGCCGTCACACGCTCGGAGCCGTCGCCCGCCACGTGGTCGACACTGACGGCCTCCCACCGGTCGAGCACGCCCTGCAGCTCGGCGCCGAGGTCCCGCAGTTCGTCCACCGTCAGCCGGAGCACCCGGTCGCCGCTGTTCGAGGCCGCGACCCACTCGCGGCCGAGTGCCGGGACGTGGTCGATGAACGCCCGGTACTCGTCGGCGTAGGCCTGGGCGACGGTGTGGTCGAGCGCCGTGGCCGCGAGCATCCGGTCGGGGTCGTCGAACGCGTCGGCGAGGTTCCACGACGTGTGCTGCGCCGTGGCCCGCCACCAACGCTCACGTCGGTCGGTGCCGAGTTCCGGAGCGGGCTCGATGAAGCCGGCGGTCGCGAGTCGTCCGCAGTGGTAGCTGATCGTCCCGGGCGCCTCGTCCACCTGCTCCCCGAGCATCGCGGCGGTCTGCGGACCGCCGGAGCGCAGCAGCCCGACGATGCGCAGCCGGGTCGGGTGGGCGAGCGCCCGCATGTGGGCTGCGTCGTCGAGTCGCTGGACGTCCATGACTCGACGATAGATCCACAAGAATCGTTGCGCAACACTTCTTGTGGATCGGACAGGAGGATCGCCCCGCGTCGGTCGCGCGCGCTACGGTGCCGACATGGCCAGGTGGGTCGCGCTGCTGCGCGGGGTGAACGTCAACGGGATCACGATCCGGAGCGCGGAGCTCGCGGCGCTGTTCCGCGAGCTCGGGTACGAGGATGTGCGCACCGTGCTCGCGTCGGGCAACGTCGTGTTCACGGCGGACGGGGACGCTGCCACGGTCACGGGCGCCGTCGAGCAGGCCTTGCGCGACCGGTTCGGCTACGACGCCTGGATCGTGCTCGTCCCGCACGGTCGGCTCGCCGCGATCGTCGACGACTTCCCGTTCCCGTCCGGTCCCGACCGGCACGACTACGTGGTGTTCGGTTCAGCGGCCCCGGCGCTCGACGCCCTGCTCGTGGACCTGATCGTCGACGAGTCGACGGAGCGGGTCGCGCGGGGTGACGGCGTCGTGTACTGGTCGTGCCCGAAGGGCTCCAGCACCGACACCGCGTTCGCGAAGCGGGCCGCCGCCGCACGCTTCAAGCGCACGACGACGACCCGCAACACGAACACCCTCCGGAAGCTCCTGTGACCCGCCGCGGTCAGGACTGCGCGGGCTGCCCGTTGCTCGCGGTCGTGCCACCGTCGACGGGCAGCACGGCTCCCGTGACGTAGCTCGCGGCGTCGCTCGCCAGGAACAGGATCACGGCGGCGACCTCCTCGGGCCGCCCACCGCGACCGAGCGACACCCGCTCGGCGAACGCGTGCTGGAGTTCCTCGTCCTCCGCCTGCTGCTGGGTCATGTCCGTCCAGACGAGCCCGGGCGCGACGGCGTTCACCCGCACGCCGAACTGCCCGTTGTCGAGCGCCGCGGCCTTCGTGAAGTTCGTCACGCCGCCCTTCGCCGCGTTGTACGGACTCATCCGCCAGTCCGCGTCCATCCCGGACACCGACGAGGTGTTGACGACGGAGCCCTTCGTCTCGCGGAGGAACGGCAGCGCCGCACGGGTGCCGTAGAACACGCTCGACAGGTCCGTGTCGATGACCCGGCGCCACTCGTCCGGCTCGATGTCGGTGATGTCGCCCGAGGTGAAGGTCCCCGCGTTGTTCACGAGGACGTCGACCCGGTCCCAGCGGTCGACCGCTGCGGACACGATCGTCTCCCACGCTGCCGGGTCGGCCACGTCGGCGCGCACGGCGACCGCGCGGCCCGGCGGCAGCGAGTCGGCGACGGCCCGGACCTTCTCCTCGACGCTGTCCACCAGGAGCACGGCGGCGCCCTCGTCGACGAAGGCGCGCGCGGTGGCCTCCCCGATCCCCGATCCCGCTCCGGTGACGATCGCGACCTTGCGTGCGAACCGCTCGTCCATGTGTGTCTCCTCTCGTTGCACGGTCAGTGCCGCAGGAGACGCCGTCGGCCCGGGCGGGCACGGGGGACCACGGTGCCCGGGCACGGCTGGGGGCGTTGCCAGCCGGACACGACGGACGAGGCGCGGTGCGGGACGGACCCGCACCGTGCCTCCGGTCCGGCCGCCGTCGTGCCGGCCGCCGTCGCGCCGGCCGTCGTCAGGCGGTGGTCTCGTCGATCTCGAACGCGCGGTCGAGCGAGATGGTGGGGATCGACGCGGTGATGACCGAGCCGTCCGCCCGCAGCGTGCCCTGGATGTCGCTGGTCGTCGGCGCGTGCCCGCTCATCCGCGGCCCGTGGTGCGGCAGCGGGACGACGGTCGGCTCGCCGGCCGGGACCTCCCACTGCTGGTTGTGGACCCACGCGGTGAAGCCGTCGCCGGTCTCGACCGTGAAGGTCATCTGCTCTTCCTCGAGGTCGACGCGGATCCGCGAGCCGTGCACCGTCAGGCGGTAGGTCAGGCGGTCCCAGTCCTTCGGCAGGCGCGGGTTGAACGACATCCGTCCGCCGTGGTCGCGCATACCGCCGAAGCCGTTGACGAGCGCACCCCAGATGCCACCCGTCGAGGCGATGTGCACGCCGTCCGCGGTGTTGCCGTGCAGGTCGGCGAGGTCGACGTACAGCGCCGTCTGGAAGTACTGCGCCGCCAGGTCGTGGTACCCGACCTCGGCCGCCATGATCGACTGGACGACCGCGGACAGGGTCGAGTCGCCGGTCGTCAGGGCGTCGTAGTAGTCGAAGTCCCGGCGCTTCTCGGCCGCGGTGAACTCGTGGCCCTGCAGGAACAGCGCGAGCACGACGTCCGCCTGCTTGAGCACCTGGAACCGGTAGATGACCAGCGGGTGGTAGTGCAGCAGCAGGGGGCGCTTGGAGTCGGGCGTGTTCTCGAGGTCCCAGAGTTCCTTGTCGAGGAACTGGGCGTCCTGGGGGTGGATGCCGCGGTGCGGGTCGAACGGGATCTCCATCGACTCGGCGGCGTGCTCCCACTCGACGACCTCGGCCGGGTCGAGTCCGGTGCGCCGGACCATGCGGCCGTACTCCTCCGGGTCGTCGACGGCGAGCTCGTGGCAGGCGTTGACGGCGAACCACAGGTTCGCCCGGGCCATGACGTTCGTGTAGAGGTTGTCGTCGACGACCGTCGTGTACTCGTCCGGCCCGGTGACGCCGTCGATGTGGAACTTCTTGTCGCCGTTCGAACGCCAGAAGCCCAGGTCGGCCCACAGCCGTGCGGTCTCGACCAGGATGTCGATCGCTCCGCGCTTGAGGAAGTCGCGGTCCCCCGAGGCGCGCACGTACTGCATGAGCGCGTGGGCGATGTCCGCGTCGATGTGGTACTGCGCGGTACCCGCGGCGTAGTACGCGCTGGACTCTTCGCCGTTGATCGTCCGCCACGGGAACAGGGCCCCGCGCTGGTTCAGCTCGCGGGCCCGGGAGCGGGCGGCGTCGAGCATGTTGTAGCGGAAGCGCAGCGCGTTCCGGGCGGCGATCGGTGCCGTGTACGACAGGAACGGCAGGACGTAGATCTCCATGTCCCAGAAGTAGTGCCCGCCGTACCCGGACCCGGTGACGCCCTTCGCCGCGATGCCGTGCCCGTCGGTCCGAGCGGTCGCCTGCGCGAGCATGAACAGGTTCCAGCGGACGGCCTGCTGGATCTCCGGCTGCCCGGGGATCTCGACGTCGCTGCGGGTCCAGTAGTCGTCCATCCAGGCGCGCTGCTTGTCGAACGTCTGGTCGACCGTCTCGGCGCGCGCCCGGTCGAGCGTCCGGTCGCAGCGGTCGCCGAGTTCACGCGCCGGCACGCCGCGGGACGTGTGGTAGACGAGGTGCTTCACCAGCCGCGTCGGGACACCACGGCGGGCCTGCACCCGGTAGACGTGCTTGGCCAGGTCGTCCTCGATCGAGGAGCTCTCGTCCCAGTGGTTGTCGGTCTCCAGGTGGTGCTCGACCCCGACGCAGATGGTCATGCCCGAGCTCGCGGCCTGGTAGCCCAACAGGGATCGGCCGGCGGTGCTGCGCTTGAGCTTCGGCTCGAGCACCCGCTCGGTGAACGCCTCGGCCTTGCGCGGGTCGAAGGCGTTCGCCGCGGCGCGCATGCCCGCGTGGTACTCGTCCTGGACGTCCTGCCGGTTCAGGATCTGGCTCGACAGCAGGAGCGAGGCGTCCGCGTCGAGCACGGTCACCTCGTACTCGATGACGGCGAGGTGCCGGTCGGTGAAGGACACCAGCCGGCGGGAGCGGATGAGCACCCGCTTGCCGGACGGCGTCGACCACTCCGTCTCGCGGTACAGGTACCCGCCGCGGAAGTCGAGGCGCCGGGTGTGCCGCAGGATGTCGGCCTCGGCCAGGACGAGCGGCTCGTCGTCGACGTAGAGCCGGATCACCTTGGCGTCCGGCGCGTTGATGATGGTCTGCCCGGTCTTGGCGAAGCCGAACGCGTCCTCGGCGTGTCGGATCGGCCACGTCTCGTGGAAGCCGTTGACGTACGTGCCGTACTGGACGCCGCCGCGGCCCTCGTCGAGGTTGCCGCGGAGGCCCAGGTACCCGTTGCCGACGGCGAAGTTCGTCTCCGCGACGCCCTGCTCGTCGGGGGCGTACTCGGTCTCGACGAGCGCCCACTCGTCCACCGGGTAGCGGACGCGGTCCAGGGGGTCGGAGGTGATGGGGTTCATGCAGTGTGCTCCGTGGGAGGGAGTGCGGGGTGGGTGGGGTGGTGTCGCGATGGGGTCGCGTGGTCAGGCGGGGAGCTGGTCGACGAGCTCGTCGAGGTCGCTGACGACGACGTCGGCACCGTGCGCGCGGAGGGCATCCGCACCGGCGCCGCGGTCGACGCCGACGACCAGGCCGAAGGCACCGTTCCGGCCGGCTTCGACGCCGCTCGTGGCGTCCTCGACCACGACGCACTCGGCGGCGGTCCGTCCGAGGCGCTCCGCGGCGTCGAGGTACGTGTCCGGCGCGGGCTTGCCGGCGAGGTCGTCCTGCCGCGCGACGAGCCCGTCGACGACGACCGGGAAGCGGTCGAGGATGCCCGCCGTGCGGAGCACCTGGGTGGCGTTCGCGGAACTCGACACCACGGCGACCTGCACCCCGGCGTCGATCGCGGCGGTCAGGAAGCGCAGGGAGCCCGGGTACGGCTCGACGCCGTGCTCGGTCAGCTCGGCGGTGAACTCGGCGTTCTTGCGGTTGCCGAGCCCGCACACCGTGTCGGCGTCGGGGGCGTCGTCCGGGGTGCCCTCGGGCAGCTCGATCCCTCGCGAGGCGAGCAACGAGCGGACCCCGTCGTAGCGGGGCTTGCCGTCGATCGAGTCGAAGTAGTCCTGCTCGGTGTACGCCGCGACGCCGTGTGCGGCCAGGTACGGGGTGAACAGCCGGCTCCAGGCGCGCATGTGCACATCGGCCGTCGGCGTGAGGACGCCGTCGAGGTCGAACAGGAGCGCTCGCGTGTCGGCGAGTCGCGCGGGGGTGCGCCGGTCCGGCGTCGTCATCGGGGATCCTCTGCTCGCGGTGGTCGGTTCGGCTCGGATCGAGTCTAGGACCGCTCCAGCCCGGACACCCAGGCTCGCCGGGGAGCTGTGGAGAACCGTTCACCGGGTGCCGATCCGCGCGACGGTTGCCGTTCCGCGCATCGGGTGCCGTTCTGCGCGTCGGTCGTCGTTCCTTCCGTCCTCCGACGCGCGGATCGGTCTCTCATGTCGGGTGCGATGGGCAGGAACGCGCACCCGGGTGCGTGGACGACCGACTGGAGGCGCGGTGTCCGCTGGCACCGTGCCTCCAGTCCGTCATCCGGTCACCGCCTGCGGTCTCGTCAGCGCAGGGTGCGTCCGTGCAGGGTGCCCACCCAGTCCTCGATCGCCGCGCTGATCTGGGTACGCGCCTCGGCACGCGAGATCGTCGCCGGCCGGTCGCCGGGCTGGTCGCCGTAGGCGCCGAAGTCGGCGTGGTTCGCGCCCTGGACCTCGACCATCCGCGCGGTGGTGGGCAGCTGGTCGCGCGCAGCGGCGACCTTGTCCGGCGTCGACAGCCCGTCCCGCGACCCGGAGACGCTGAGGACGTCGATGTACGAGCGGGCGATGTCGTTCGCGCAGTAGCTGCCGAGGAGCAGCAGCCCGTCGGCGTCCTGCGCGAGCTGGCACGCACGGACACCGCCGAGGGAGTGCCCGCCGACGGCCCACGTCGTGACGCGCGGGGCGTGCGCCTCGAACGTCGCGAGCGGGCGGGTGTCGAAGAACGCCAGGTTCAGCGTCGGCTTCGTGATGACGACCGTCGTCCCCGCGGCGACGACCTGCCGGAACGTCGCCATGTACGCGTACGGATCGACCTTCGCGCCGGGGATGAACACGATGCCGGTCCCGTCCGCGGTGCCGGTCGGGGTCATCAGCACGGCGTCGCCGACGTCACGGACCGCCACGCGGTCGTCGCGCCACACCTGCAGCGCAGCGCTCCGGGTGCCCTGCATGACGGTGTTCGCGTACACGAGGAACACCACCGCGAGCAGCACGACGACGGCCAGGGTCCAGGCGGTCCACCTGCGGGCACGGTGCACGGTCAGTCCTCCTCCGGCCGGTGGGCCGTGACGGTCAGCCAGCGCTCGTCGGCGCCGGGACGGGTGGTCTCGCGGACGGTGACCCCGCACCAACCGGCGGCGGTGACCACGGCGGCGAGGGCGTCCTCGGTCCAGTAGGTGAACCAGCGGGGATCGTCGAGCTTGCGGTCGCTCCACCCGTCGCCGTCGCCGCGCTTGACCGTGGCGGCGAGGACGCCACCGGGGCGGACCGCGCGGCGGGCGCGGTCGAGCACGGGGCGGGTGTCGTCCCGGTCCACGTGCAGCAGGACGGCGTTCGCGAACACGGCGTCGTACGGGCCGCCCCAGGGCGTCGGGCACCCGCCCGCGTCGCGAGGGCCGTCGTCGTCTCGGACGTCGAGCAGGCGCGCGTCGTGTCCGGCCGCCCGGAGACGGTCGACGAAGGCGGCGGCGCCGTCGGTGCGGTCGACGCTGAGACCTGCGGCCTCGAGGGCGTCCGCGTCCCGACCCGGGCCGGACCCGAGCTCGAGCACCTGCGACCCCGTGGGGACCAGGGCCAGCAGGTCGTCGACGAGGCCCGCGCGGTGGTCGTCGGTGCGCTCGGCGTAGCGATCGGCTCCGCGTTCGTAGGCGATCAGGGTGCGCTCGGCTGCGAGCTCGCGGACCATCACGAGCTCGTGCCGTCCGTCCGGGAGTTCGTCGCTCGGAGCATCGGTCAGCGTGAAGCCGGCGCGCTCGTAGGTCCGTCGGGCGCGGTGGTTGTCGGGCATCACGGAGAGCTCGAGGCGAGCGGCACCGTGCTCGGCCATCGCTCGGGCGACGGCGTCGATGAGCCGACGGGCGATGCCGTGGCCGCGGGCCTCCGGGGCGACCCACATCGAGGTGAGTTCGGCGACCGCGGGGTCCTCTGCGGACGGGACGCCGGTCGCCATGCCGACGGGGCGGCCGGGCGAAGGGTCGGGCGTGCGCTGCGGTGCCTGCTCGGGTGACCGGTCGTGCTCGATCGCGAGCAGGTCGACCGCGCCCGGCAGCGACAGTCGGCCGCGCCAGCGGGCCTCGGGGGCGTCCTGCCAGTCGGCGAGCCGGGAGCCGAAGGCCTCCGGGGCGTCGGTGAGGGCGGCGAGCCGGACGGGGCGCCACGTGGCCCAGTCGTCGGCCGTCACCCGGCGGAGCGCGATCGTCACGGCTCGACGGTACCGCCCGCCACCGCCGCACCGTCCTGGATGCCCCGGGCCGTGGTGGAGCAGAAGACGTCGGGTGAGCCCGGGGCGACCCGACGTCTTCTGCTCCACCGATCAGGCCGCGCGGGACCCGGGCGGCCCGTCGGGGTCAGGAGGTCGGCGTGAGGTCGTACATCGTGACGCCGTCGACCGTCTCGGCCTCGTAGTGCGCGGCGACCCACTCGGCGATCTGCTCGGCGGCGTCGCTCCCGCTGCTGTTCGCGCTCCCGGTGCCCGAGCTGCCGCCGACGAACCAGTGGATCTTGCCCGCCGCGACGAGCCGCTGGAACTCCGCCAGGGTCGGGGCGGGATCGGTGCCGTTGTAGCCACCGATCGCCATCACCGGATCGCCCGTCGCGAGTTGGTAGCTGGCGGCGCTGTTCGACCCGACCGTCGCGGCCGCCCACGTGTAGTCGTCGGCGTCGGCGCTCAGGGTGGAGACCACGGCGTCCGACACCGCGGTGGACCCGCCGAGCAGGTTCATCCCCCCGCTCGTCGTGCCACCGGGTCGGCCACCGGCTGCCTGGCCGCCAGCCGCCTGGCCGTCGGTCTGGCTGCCAGGAACGCCACCGGCCGCCTGGCCACCCGGACCACCGGTGCCCGCCGGCGCACCCTGGCCACCGGGTCCGCCCTGGCCACCGGGGGCACCGCCGCGGCCGCCGCCGAAGCCACCCGACGAGACACTCGGCCCGGCGGTCGGGAGCGCCCCGGTGTGCCCGACCGTGGTGGTCTGCACCGAGAACGCCGTCGGGCCGAGCAGCGCCGCGACGAGCACGGTGGCGACCGTGGCACCCGCGAGACCCCTGCCCCGCGGCGGCAGCAGGACGAGCACCGCCCCGGCGAGCGCCGCGGCGACGACCACCCACCGGATCCAGGGCTGCCACGACGACGCCTGGGACAGCAGGGCGAACGACCACGCTCCGGAGAGCGCGACGACGGCCGCGGCGACCATGCGCCAGGCGAGCTCGCTCCGGCGCTGCCAGAGCAGTCCCGCGCCGATGCCGACCAGTCCGGCGATGTACGGCGCGAGGGCCACCGTGTAGTACGGGTGGAAGATCCCGCCCATGAAGCTGAACACCAGGCCCGTGACGAGCAGGGACCCGCCCAGCACGAGCACGGTCGCGAGCCGCGGGTCGGTCCGCCGCCGGATCCCGACCGCGACGAGGGCGACCACGAGCAGGGCGAGCGCGGTCGGCAGGAGCCAGGTGACCTGCGTGCCGAACTCCGAGCCGAACAGCCGCGTCAGCCCGGTCGACCCCCACGACCCAGCGCCGGTGGTTCCGCCGGGGACGACGCTGCCGGTCTCGTCGCCCGTGACCCGACCGAGGCCGTTGTAGCCGAAGGTCAGCTCGAGGAAGCTGTTCGTCTGCGACCCGCCGACGTACGGCCGGGCCGATGCCGGCACGAGCTCGACGATCGCGACCCACCACCCGGCGGACACCACGACGGCGAGCGCCGCGGCGAGCAGGTGCCCGATCCGCCGGAGGACCGGCCGGGGCGACGCGACGAGGTACACACCGACGAGCGGTGGGAGCACGAGGAACGCCTGCAGCTGCTTCGTCAGGAACCCGAGCCCGACGAGCACCCCGGCCCAGACCACCCAGCGCATCCGACCCGACTCGACCCCGCGCAGGGTCAGGGCGATCGCGCCGACGGTCAGCAGCACGAGCAGCGCGTCGGGGTTGTCGTAGCGGAACATCAGCGTCGCCACCGGCGTCGTGGCGAGCACCGCCCCGGCGACGAGCGCGGCCCCGGCCGAGAACCGCCGCCGGACGATCCGGTACAGGACCGCGACCGACGCGACACCCATCAGCGCCTGCGGCACGAGGACCGCCCAGGAGTTCAGTCCGAACAGCCGCACCGAGATGCCGATCACCCACAGGAACGCCGGAGGCTTGTCGACGGTGATCGCGTTCGCGGCGTCGGAGGACCCGTAGAAGAACGCCTCCCAGCTCTGGCTGCCCGCCTGGACGGCCGCGGTGTAGAACGCGTTCGCCCAGCCGTTCACGCTGAGGTTCACGACGTAGAGCACACCCGTCGCCAACAGCAGGCCGAGGAACGCCGGACGCTCCCACCGTGCGGCGTCGGCCCGGCCCCGGACGAGACCGGCCAGGCGGTCCCGGACGCCGTGGGGACGGGTGGGAGGTGGGAGCAGGCGCGGTCGCTCGGCGGGGATCGTCTCGGTCATGCCCCGAGCGTGCGGCGCACAGGTTCGCGGACGCCCGCTGCTGCCTTGGACGCGCCTAAGGGATCGCCGGGCACGCGCAGCGGGCACACACGCAGCTGCGGGGCCGCCGTTGACATTCCAGATACCAGTCGTCAGGCTGGGGTCGTCGGCAACGAGGCCGACCCGACCAATGGCCAGCAGGCCGAAGAAAAGGCTGACATGAGTCGCTCACGTCCTTCGCTCCTCACCAGCGTCTTCGCGATCACTGCCGCGATCATCGCAACGTCCCTGATGGCAGCACCCGCGAACGCCGCACCGAGCCGGATCGCACCGGCAGAGGAGGACCGCATCCGCGCGACCATCCGAGAAGCCGGGCTCTCGACGTCGATCGAGGACCGCTTGATCAGCAAGCTCCGTGCCGGCGACTCCCTCGACTCGGAGCTCAGCTCGTCGGTGCCGATCTCTTCTGTCGAGACACAGGAAGCGGCTGGCATGGTCACGACGCGGACCTACGAAGATGGATCCATCCGGACGACGGTCGAACTCAGCCAGTCCACGACCGGACCGTCGAACCGTGTCTACGTGGCTCACCCGACGCTCGAGTGCAACTTGATCCACTGCACGCTCATCTACTCCAAGGCCGACACCGCCTACATGGCGACTGGCTCCTTCGCAACGGTCTCGGCGATCATCGCGGCCGCCTGCGGGCCGGCAGCATGGGCTTGCGGCATCGCCACCGGGATCGTGGTCGACATGACCAAGCGAGCGCACAACGCAGGCAGGTGCATCGCGCTCCAGAAGGTCATCTCCGCAGGCCCGCCCTACCCGGTGATCGTCAACTGCCGGAAGTAGGGAACGGGAGCAGGCTCACCATGTCGAATCAGCAAGTCGTGCCACCCACCCGCCTGGGATTGACGCTGAGCATCGCCGGGTTCGGCGTTGCCGTCGCCGTGACCGCGCTCGACGTTGCCCGGGATGCCCTCGGAACGCCCTACAGCCTCGCCTGGGTGATCCTCGTGATCCTCATGGTGTACCCACCGCGGCTGATCAGGCCCGGCAACAACTGGGCCCGGTCCCGCTGCCGAAGAGTCCCGGCAGCGCTCATGTACGGCGCCGGGGCCGCGACAGCGCTCGGAGGAGCGACCTGGGCAGTGTCCGCGGGGCCATCGATCGCCGTCGGCACCGGGCTCGCCACCCTCGCGATCGCTGCTGCCGCGGCGACTCTGCCGGCCGTCGCTCCAGCCCGCCGCCGATCACCGCGGTAGGGCCTCCCCAGCTGATCACCACGTCACCGACGCCGAGAACCACGAGCAGGTGCCCTCCGACCCGAGGGCACCTGCTCCACGATCGGGCATCAAGACACGACTCCGGCCGGGCACGAGCTGCACCGAAAGACCTCCCGCCGCCCCAGCGGGCGACTCCACGCCACCTCGCGCCCGAGCTGTCCGCTCGCACGGAACAGCTCGACCTGGGTCGCACCCGCGAGCACGGTGGCGAGCTCCTCGCGGTCGGCGGGCGCGAACCCGAGCCCCTGCCAGAACGGGCCGGACCGGCGGCTGAACAGCCACGCACGCCGCGCGCCCGCTGCCGCCGCGGCCGTCATCACGAACCGCGCCAGCGCCGTCCCCGTTCCGGCGCCGCGGAGCGCCGGACCGACGGCGACGCTGCGGAGGAGGACGTGCCTCCCGTTCGACCCCGTCTCGGACCCGGTGGAGGCGATGACGGAGCCGGCCGCGTCCCGGACCACCCACAGGCGGACCGCTGGTTCGGCGAGCCCGGCGACCATCAGGTCGCACGCGGTCAGGAAGGCGTGGAGGTCCGGGACGTCGGCGGCGCCGACGCGCGTCGGGCGCAGTTCAGGACGGAAGGCCCCCACCTCCGTTCGGCGCGAACCGGTACCCCATCCCCGACTCCGTCACCAGGTACCGCGGGTGCGACGGCTCCGGCTCGAGCTTCCGCCGCAGCTGCGCCATGTAGAGGCGCAGGTACCCGGAGTCGTTCCCGTGCGTCGGACCCCACACCTCGGTCAGGAGCATCTCGCGGGTCATGAGCCGCCCGGGGTTCGTCACGAGCACCTCGAGGAGCCGCCACTCGGTCGGCGTCAGCCGGATCGCTGGGCCGGATGGCGGGGTGACCTGCTTCGCGACGAGGTCCACCACGAGCTCCCCGATCACCACGGTCGGGGTCGCACCGGCGGTCGCCGCGGCGGTGGCCTGCCGGCGGCCGAGGGCCCGGAGGCGGGCGAGCAGCTCGTCCATCTGGAAGGGCTTCGTCACGTAGTCGTCGGCGCCGGCGTCGAGTGCGTCGACCTTGTCGGACGAGTCCGTCCGCCCGGAGAGCACGAGGACGGGCACCTGGGACCAGGCGCGGATGCCCTCGAGCACGCCGATGCCGTCGAGCCGCGGCATGCCGAGGTCGAGCATCACGATGTCCGGGCGCTCGGTGATCACGGCGTCGATCGCGGCACGGCCGTCGCGGGCGGTCGCGACCTCGTACCCGCGGGCGGCGAGCGTCACGGAGAGCGCACGGACGAGCTGCGCGTCGTCGTCCGCGATGAGGACCTTGGTGCTCACTTGACATCCACTCCCAGGTGTCCGGCGATCGGCAGCCGCACGACGACGGTCAGGCCCCCGCCGGGGGTGTCGTCGACCTCGATCGTGCCGCCCATGCCCTCGGTGAACCCGCGTGCGAGCGCGAGTCCCAGCCCGAGGCCGGTCTCGTTGTCGGTGTCCCCGAGCCGCTGGAACGGCTGGAAGACGTCGTCGCGTCGGTCCTCGGGGATGCCGGGTCCGCGGTCGGCGACACGGAGTTCGACCCCGCCACCGAAGGCGCTCGCGGCGACGCGGACCCGGGTGCCGTCCGGCGCGTAGCGGCTCGCGTTCGCGAGCAGGTTCACGACGACGCGCTGCAGCAGCACGGGGTCGGCGAGGACGGGCGGCAGGTCGCCCGGCAGGTCGAGGTCGACGTCGTCCGGTCCGAGCTCGAGTTCGTCGAGGGCGGGTGCGACGACCGTCTCGAGGGCGGTCGGCAGCGGCGTGACGGCGAGCACCCCGGCCTGCACGCGGCTCACGTCGAGCAGGTCGGCCAGCAGACCGGCGAGTTGGCGCAGGCTCTCGTCGGCGGTGGTGAGCAGGGCCTCCCGGTCGGCCGGGGACAGTTCGATGTCGGCGGCGTGCAGCGTCTGCACGGCCGCCGACGCGGCCGCGATCGGCCGCCGCACGTCGTGGCCGACGGCCGCGAGGATGGCGCTCCGTACCCGGTCCGCGGCCGCGATGCGCTCCGCGTCGACCGCGGTGCGGGTCAGCTCGCGGTGCTCGACGGCGGCGTCGAGCTGCTGCTCGACGACCCGCAGCAGTCGGCGCTGGGTCGGGTCGTCGGGGGCACCGGAGAACTCCAGGACGGCACCGGACGGGAGGCTCGTGGTCGCGTCCGGCGCGCCCGCGAACGTGCCCGACGTGGCCGGGACCTCGTCGCCCTGCCGGATCCGCACGCCGGTGAACCCGAACGCCTCGCGCGTCCGGTCGAGGAGCGCCTGCAGGGCGTCGTCGCCGCGGAGGACGCTGCCGGCGATCCCGACGAGGAGCCCCGACTCGGCCGCCGCCCGACGGGCCGCACGGCTCCGGCGCGCGGACCGGTCGACCACGAAGCTGACGAGCACGGCGCTGATCACGTACATCACGAGGGCCACGAGGTGCCACGGCTGCTGAACGGTGACCTGGTAGAGGGGTTGCACGAAGAAGAAGTCGAGGCTCAGCCCGGACAGCACCGCGGCGAAGACGGCGGGCCACATCCCCCCGACCAGGGCCACGACGAGCACGAGCAGCTGGTACGCGAGCACGTCCACCGTGATGGAGTCCGGGTCGTTCGTGCGCGACAGGAGCCAGGTGAGGAGCGGCCCGACCGTGAGCGACAGCACGAACGCCGCGGCGATCCGGGCCCGGGACAGGCTGCCGCCGAGCTTCGGCAGTGCGAACCCGCCGCCGGCCCGTTCGTGCGTGACGACGTGCACGTCGATGTCGCCGGACTCCTGGATGACCGTGTTGCCGATGCCGGGGCCGGTGATGGCGGCGGCCAGCCGTGTGCGCCGACTGACGCCGATGACGATCTGGGTCGCGTCGATCGACTTCGCGAAGCGGACCAGGGTGGTCGGCACGTCGTCGCCGACGACCTGGTGGTACGTCCCCCCGAGCTGTTCGAGCAGGGTGCGCTGCTTGCCGAGGGCGCCCGGGTGCCGGACGCGGAGCCCGTCGTTCGTCGTGACGTGCACGGCCGCGAGCTCGCCGCCGGCGCTGCGGGCCGCGATGCGGGCACCGCGGCGCAGCAGGGTCTCGCCCTCGGGCCCGCCGGTCAGGGCGACGAGCACGCGCTCGCGGGTCTCCCAGCGGTGGTCGATGCCGTGCTCGGCGCGGTAGGCCTTGAGCGCGTCGTCGACCTCGTCGGCGAGCCAGAGCAGGGCGATCTCGCGCAGGGCGGTGAGGTTGCCGAGTCGGAAGTAGTTCGACAGGGCCGCGTCGATACGGGCGGCCGGGTAGACCAGCCCGTCCGACAGCCGCTCGCGCAGGGACGCCGGGGCGAGGTCCACGACCTCGATCTGGTCGGCGGCGCGGACCACGGCGTCCGGGACGGTCTCGCGCTGCACCGTGCCGGTGATCTCGCGGACGACGTCGCCGAGGGACTGCATGTGCTGGATGTTCACGGTCGAGATGACGCTGATGCCCGCGGCGAGGAGCGCCTCGACGTCCTGCCACCGCTTCTCGTTCTGGCTGCCGGGGGCGTTCGTGTGCGCGAGCTCGTCGACCAGGGCGACGTCGGGGGCCCTGGCGACGACGGCGTCGAGGTCCATGTCGTCGAGGGACACCCCGCGGTGCTCGACGATCCGGCGCGGGACGACCTCGAGCCCGTCGACCAGGGCGGCGGTGGCGGCACGCTCGTGGGTCTCGACGACGGCGACCACCACGTCGCGGCCCTCGGCCTGCATGCGGTGCCCCTCCTCGAGCATCGTGAACGTCTTGCCGACGCCGGGGGCCGCGCCGAGCAGGACCCGCAGTTTGCCTCGCTTCACGGGGTCATCCTCTCGCTGTTCGGTGCGTGCTCCGCTGTGCGGTGCGTCCTTCGTGGATCGCACCCCGGTCCGGACACCGCACCCCGACACTGCGGGGTGCGACGTCCGGACCGGGGTGCGACGCACGGTGCCATCGGGAACGCTCAGCGCGTCGCGGCGAGCGCCAGGTTCAGCTCGAGCACGTTGACGACGGGCTCGCCGAGGAACCCGAGCTGCCGGGACTCGGTGTGGTCGTCGACGAGCTTGCGGACGGCGTCGGCGGACAGGCCGCGGGCCGAGGCCACCCGGGACACCTGCTGGAGCGCGTACTCCGGGCTGATGTCGGGGTCGAGCCCGGAGCCGGACGCCGTGACCGCGTCGGCGGGGACGTCCGCGGCGGACACCCCGTCGGCCTTCGCCAGCGCGGCGCGGCGCTCCTCGACGGCCTTCGTCAGGTCGGGGTTCGACGGGCCGAGGTTCGAGCCGGACGAGGCGTTCGCGTCGTAGCCCTTCTCGCCCGCGGCGCTCGGACGCGACTGGAACCACCGGTCGGCGTCCTTGCCGTCGAACGACTGCCCGATGAGGGACGAGCCGACGACCTTGCCCGACGAGTCGGTGACCATCGAGCCGTTCGCCTGGTCGTGGAAGGCGGCCTGGCCGACGCCCCACACCGCGAGCGGGTAGGCGACGCCGAGGACGACGGTGGACAGGAGGGTGAGGCGGATCGCCACGCCCGTGGAGCGGAAGGTGGACCGTACGGATGCCATTGGACTAGAACCCCGGGATGAGACCGACGACGAGGTCGATCAGCTTGATGCCGACGAAGGGGACGATGACGCCGCCGAGCCCGTAGACGAGCAGGTTGCGTCCGAGGACGGACGACGCGGAGGCCGCCCGGTAGCGCACGCCCCGCAGGGAGAGCGGGATGAGCGCCACGATGACGAGGGCGTTGAAGACGACCGCGGACAGGATCGCGGACGACGGGCTGTGCAGCCCCATGATGTTGAGCGCCGCGAGGCCGGGGAACGCCGCCTGGAACATGGCCGGGATGATCGCGAAGTACTTCGCGACGTCGTTGGCGATGGAGAAGGTGGTGAGCGCGCCGCGGGTGATGAGCAGCTGCTTGCCGATCCGGACGATGTCGATGAGCTTCGTCGGGTCGGAGTCGAGGTCGACCATGTTGCCGGCCTCCTTCGCGGCGGTGGTGCCGGTGTTCATCGCCACGCCGACGTCCGCCTGCGCCAGGGCGGGGGCGTCGTTCGTGCCGTCACCGGTCATCGCGACGAGGTTGCCGCCCTCCTGCTCGCGCTTGATGAGCGCGAGCTTGTCCTCCGGGGTGGCCTCGGCGAGGAAGTCGTCGACACCGGCCTCGGCGGCGATCGCCTTCGCGGTGCGCGGGTTGTCGCCGGTGATCATCACCGTGCGGATGCCCATGCTCCGGAGCTCGGCGAACCGGGCTGCCATGCCGTCCTTGACGACGTCCTTCAGGTGCACGACGCCGAGCAGGGCGACGGCGCCGGACGCGTCCCGGCGTCCGACGACGAGCGGCGTCCCGCCCTGGTCGGAGATCTCGGCGACGGTGGCGTCCACCGCGGCCACGACCGCGGGATCGGCATCCCCGGCCCAGGCGAGCACGGCGGCCGCGGCACCCTTGCGGATCTGCGCACCGTCGGCCAGGTCGAGGCCGGACATCCGGGTCTGCGCGGTGAACGGCACCTCGGTCGCCCCGGCGGGGTTGCCCGGCGTGACACCGTCGGCCGCTGCGAGCGTCACGATCGAGCGTCCCTCGGGGGTGCTGTCCGCGGCGCTCGACAGCGCGGCGGCCTCGAGCAGCGTGCGCTCGGGCACCCCGGGGACCGGCACCACGCGCGAGGCCTGGCGGTTGCCGTACGTGATCGTGCCGGTCTTGTCGAGCAGCAGGGTCGTGATGTCACCGGCGGCCTCGACCGCACGGCCGGACATCGCCAGGACGTTGTGCTGCACGAGCCGGTCCATGCCGGCGATGCCGATCGCGGAGAGCAGCGCGCCGATGGTGGTCGGGATGAGGCAGACGAGCAGCGCGATGAGCACCGGCACGCTGACGGTCGCGCCGACGAGGCCCGCGATGGGCTGCATCGTCAGGCAGACGATCACGAACACGATCGACAGCGACGCGAGCAGGATGTTCAGCGCGATCTCGTTCGGCGTCTTCTGCCGCGCAGCACCCTCGACCAGGCGGATCATCCGGTCGATGAACGTCTCGCCGGGGGTCGAGGTGATCCGCACGACGATCCGGTCGGACAGCACCCGGGTGCCGCCCGTCACGGCGCTGCGGTCACCGCCGGACTCGCGGATGACGGGCGCGGACTCACCGGTGACGGCCGACTCGTCGACGCTCGCGATGCCGTCGACGACGTCGCCGTCACCGGGGACGACCTCGCCGGCCACGACGACCACGACGTCCCCCTTGGCGAGGTCGACGGAGGCGAGCTCCTCGGTCTCGGCGTGCAGGGCGGCGGGGTCGCCGGTCGCGTCGTACCCACGGACGCGCTGCGCGCTCGTGGTGGACCGGGTCTTCCGCAGGGTGTCGGCCTGGGCCTTGCCACGGCCCTCGGCCACGGCCTCGGCCAGGTTGGCGAAGACGACGGTCAGCCAGAGCCAGACCGCGATCGCGGCGGTGAAGACGGACGGCTCGACGAAGGCGGTCACCGTGGTGAGCGCGGCACCGACCTCGACGATGAACATGACGGGGTTGCGCCACATCAGGCGCGGGTCCAGCTTGCGCAGGGCACCCGGGAGGCCCGCCGCCAGTTGTCGGGGTCCGAAGGCGGACGAGGTGGTCGGCCTGGAGGCGGTGGTCGTCTCCGGCGCGTCGGTCGCGGTGGTCATTGCAGTGTCCTTGGACATCGGCTGGGCTTTCATCGGGCGAGTGCTTCTGCGAGTGGTCCGAGGGCGAGGACCGGGAAGTAGGTCAGGGCGGTGACGATCACCGCGACGGCACCGAGCAGGCCGACGAACAGCGGTCGGTGCGTCGGCAGCGTGCCGCTGGTCTCGGGCACCTTGTCCTGGGCGGCGAGCGACCCGGCGAGCGCCAGGACGAGCGCGATCGGGATGAACCGACCGAGCAGCATCACGACGCCGAGCGCGGAGTTCATCCACGTCGTGTTCGCGGTCAGGCCGCCGAACGCCGAGCCGTTGTTGTTCGCGCCCGAGGTGAAGGCGTACAGCAGCTCGGACAGCCCGTGGTTGCCCGGGTTGAAGATGCTCGTGCCGAGGACCTGCTCACGGACGCCGGGGATCGCCAGGGACAGTCCGGTGCCGAGCAGCGCGAGGGTCGGCGTGACGAGGATGTAGAGCGCCGCGAAGGTCATCTCACGGGCACGGATCTTCTTGCCGAGGTACTCCGGGGTGCGTCCGACGAGCAGCCCACCGATGAACACCGTGATGACCGCGAGCACGAGCATGCCGTACAGGCCGGAGCCCACGCCGCCGGGGCTGATCTCGCCGAGCATCATGTTGAGGAGCGCCATCATGCCGCCGATCGGCGTGAAGCTGTCGAACATGCCGCTCACGGCGCCCGTCGACGTGGCGGTGGAGGTCGTCCCGAAGAGGGTCGTGCCGAGGATGCCGAAGCGCATCTCCTTGCCCTCCATCGCGGCACCGGCCGCCTGGGTCGCGGTCCCGCCGCCGGCGAGCTCGGCGATCGACATCACCGAGAGCGACACGAGGAAGATCGCGCCCATCACGGCGAGGATCGCGTAGCCCTGGCGGTCGTCGCCCACCAGTCGCCCGAAGGTGCGCGGCAGCGAGAAGGGGATGACGAGCATGAGGAAGACCTCGACGAGGCTCGTCCACGCCTGCGGGTTCTCGAACGGGTGCGCCGAGTTCGCGTTGAAGTAGCCGCCACCGTTCGTGCCGAGCTCCTTGATCGCCTCCTGCGACGCGACGAAGCCGTCCGGGATGTGCTGCGTGCCTCCGGCGAGGGTGGTGACGTCGATCCCGGAACCCCAGGACTGCACGACGCCGCCCGCGATGAGCACGATCGCGAACACGAACGCGCCGGGCAGCAGCAGGCGACCGGTGCCGCGCACCACGTCGACCCAGACGTTGCCGAGCGTGCCCGACTTCCGGCGGGCGAACCCGCGGACCAGGGCGACGGCGACCGCGAGGCCGACCGCTGCGGACAGGAAGTTCTGCACCGCGAGGCCCGCCATCTGCACCGAGAAGCCGAGGGTGGCCTCGGGTGAGTAGGACTGCCAGTTCGTGTTCGTGACGAAGGACGCCGCCGTGTTGAAGGCGAGCGACGGCCCGACGTTCGGCAGCCCGAGGTCGCCCGGCAGCACGACCTGGATGCGCTGCAGCAGGTAGACGACGAACACCCCGACGACGCTGAAGAGCAGCACGCCGCGCAGGTACGCGGGCCAGGACTGCTCGGCGTCGGGGTCGACCCCGATCACCCGGTACACCCCGCGCTCGACGCGGGTGTGCTTCGTCGGGGTGTACACGTGCGCCATCCAGTCGCCGACCGGACGGTAGGCGACGACGAGGAGCAGGACGAGGGTCGCGACCTGGGCGATGCCGGCCCACGTGTCGACCGTGGAGCCCGCCATCAGAAGCGCTCCGGGTGGACCAGGGCCCACACCAGGTAGACGACCGATGCGATGCCGAGGACGGCTGCGGCGATGGTGACGACGATCACAGCCGCTCCACCCCCTTGGCGATGAGTGCCACCACGCCGAACACGGCGAGGACACCGGCGACGACGAAGACGTCGAACACGAGGGACTCCAGGGTTGCTGCGGGGTCCGAGCCGGGCGGTTCGGGCCGCACCACGTGTGGTGCGGAACCGATGCTGGATCCGGTGACGCGCCTCCAGGTCGGTCCTAACGGGATCCTGACGGCCTGCTGACGGACGCATGCGCCGCCCTAACGCCCGTCGCGGCGCGAGCCGCGGTGGTTCCCCCCCGTTGCCGAGGTGGAGCCGCGCTGGTACCGTTGCAGCATCATGATCGGCCCGCTCGCCTCACGGCTCGGGCCGATTTTCTCGTACCGGGGGAGACGAGCTGCCGTACACGAAGCCGTGGTTGTCGATCGACGACCAGATCGCGACCCTGCGCGGACGCGGGCTCTCGATCGCTGACCCGGACCGCGCGGCGGCCGTCCTCGCCGAGGTCGGCTACTACCGACTGACGGGCTACCTCTACCCGTTCCGCGTGTCCCGCAGTGTGACCGACGAACACGGACGCGCGGCGACACTCGTCGAGGAGCGGTTCCGTCCGACGGCGGCTTTCGACGACGCGTGTGCGCTGATCGTCTTCGACCGCGCCCTGCGTCTGCTCGTGCTCGAGGCGGTGGAGCGGGTGGAGGTCGCGGTCCGCACCCGGCTGGCGCACGTCCTCGGCCGGGTCGCACCGTTCGCGCACGAAGACCGGTCGGTCTTCAGCACGGCCTTCACCGCACCACGTCCGGGCACTGACCCGCGCAGCGAACACCAGCGGTGGCTGGAACGGCTCGACGAACGATGCGCGCGGTCGGACGAGTCGTTCGTCGCGCACTTCCGCGAGCGGTACGACGGCCACATGCCGATCTGGGTCGTCGTGGAGCTGCTCGAACTGGGGCAGGTGTGCCGCCTGTACAGCGGTCTCCGGAACGACCTCGCCACCGAGGTCGCGGCGGCGTTCTCGGTGCCGACCAAGCAACTGATGCGGAGCTGGCTCGCGTCCGTGAACTACGTCCGGAACGTCGCGGCGCACCACGCCCGGCTGTTCAACCGCAAGCTCGTCGCCGCACCGAAACGACCGAATGCGACGCAGGTCCCCACACTCGCGCACCTCGGATCCGGAGCCGCACCCAAGCGGTTCGGGGTCTACGAGGTCCTCGCGGTGCTCGCGCACCTGCTCGAGTCCGTCCCGTCCGACGGTGACTGGCAGCGGCGCACCGCGGCGCTGCTGGCTGACTTCCCGCAGATCGACGGCATCGACGTCCGGTCGACCGGTGCCGACCCGGCCTGGCTCAGCGAACCGCTTTGGAACGGCCCTCGGCGATCAGGGACGAACTGACGGGGGTCGATCGCCGACGGCCTCCTGCAGCCGACCCGCGAGCGCGGCGACCGCGTCGCGCAGCGCGTCCGGCCCCTCGACCTGGAAGGGCACGGTGGACGCGGCGAACGCACCCGCGAGTCCGTCCCAGGACCACGACCCGCGGGTGACCCGGCTGCGGCCGTCACCGAGCGCCTCGACGACGGCGTCCTCCGGCAGGAACGGGGCGATCCGCGCCGCGTCCTCGGCGCGCACCAGCACGGAACCCGTGCACGGCCAGACGTCGTCGCGGTCCGAGCCCCGGAACCGCGCCGACACGAACGCGGCGGCGTCCCCGCCCGGCACCGGACGCGGGGTGAACGGGAGTCGGGTCGGCATCCGCGGCGCGATCCGGTCGACGCGGTAGGTCCGCCAGTCGTCGCGCTCGGGCTCCCACGCGAGCAGGTACCAGCGGCCACTCCGCGCGACGACCGCGTGCGGCTCGACCCGGTGCAGGGTGTCGCGCTCGCCGTAGCCGAAGCGCAGGACCTCGTGGCGGTGCACGGCGGCGCTCACGGCGACCAGCACCTCCGGGTCCGCACGCGTCGTGCCGGGTGCGGTGACGGCGTCGACGAGGTCCACACGGTTCCGGAGGTGCTCCGGCATGACCTGTCGGACGGTGGTGAGCGCACGGGCGGCGGCCTCGGCGATGTCGGCGCCGGACGCGGGCGCCACGGCGAGGGCGAGGGCGACCGCGACGGCCTGCTCGTCGTCGAAGAGCAGCGGCGGCAGGTCGGACCCGGCGCCCAGGCGGTACCCGCCCGCCGGCCCGCGCACGGCCTCGACCCGGTAGCCGAGGTCGCGGAGCCGGTCGACGTCGCGGCGCAGGGTCCGCGGGCTGACGGCCAGTCGGGTCGCGAGTTCGTCGCCCTGCCACTCGCGGTGCACCTGCAGCAGGGAGAGCAGCGCGAGCATGCGCGAGGACGGATCGGCCATGTCCACGATCATGCCCCGAGAAGCGGTCACGATCTGACCGCAATGCCCGACATCCTCGTCCCATGAGCATCGAGATCACGACCCACATCAACTTCGACGGACAGGCCCGCGAGGCCCTCGACTTCTGGGCGGCTGCCTTCGGCGGCACCGTGCAGGCGACCACCTACGGCCAGATGGGCGCGTCGCAGGACCCGGCCTGGGCCGACCGGATCGTCTTCGGACAGGTCACCACCGAGGCCGGCTTCCGCATCATGGCGTTCGACGTCTGGCCGGACCAGCCGTACGACCAGGGCACGAACGGCTTCTACGTCTTCGTGCACGGCGACGACGCGGACGAGGTCACCCGGTACTGGGACGGGCTGTCCGATGGCGCCGAGGTGCGGCAGCCGCTCGGGCCGTCGCCGTGGGCGCCGCTCGCCGGTCAGCTGCGCGACCGGTTCGGGGTCGTGTGGCAGCTGGACGTGGCGGCGCTGCAGGGCTGAGGCACGGCGCGGGTGCGTCGGCGCTGCCGCGTCAGCGCTGCCGCGTCAGCCTCGTCGATGGAGCAGGAGACGTCGGGTCCGTCCCGGGCGACCCGACGTCTTCTGCTCCACGAACGCACGGGCACCGCACCAGACGCGCGGCGCCCTCAGCCCACCGGCGTCCAGGTACTCACCGTCACCGCCGCCGTGACGGTCGCCGACCCGAAGGTCCGCTCCGGGTCCACGTGGTGGTGACTCGGCCCCATGTGCACCACGTCGTGCACGTCCTCCGCGGTCAGCTCCATCGTCCACGTCAGGTCGTTCGAGCTCCGCAGCACGAACGACGGCGTCAGCGAGTCGTGCAGCCGCCGCTCCTTCTCCGGGTCCACCGCGATCGTCGCCTCGGCGAGCTCCGCCAGGTGGCCGGTCCGCGGGGTCACCACCGCCAGGGCCCCCGCCGGGTGCAGCACCCGCGCGTACTCCCGCTGGTTGCGTGGCGCGAAGACGTCCAGCACGACCGCGGCCACGTCGTCGACGGCCGGGAGGCGCTCGGTCACGTCCGCGACGACGGCTCCCGCCCGCGGGTGGATGCGCGCGGCACGACGGATCGCCACGGCGGACAGGTCCAGCGCGACGCCGAGGCGGTCGGCCGCGGCCCCGGTCTCGAGGGCGTGGGCCAGGTACGTGCCGGGCCCGGACCCGACGTCGAGCACGACGCCGGGCGCCGTCGTCTCGGCGACCACCGCGGCGAGCGCCCGCTCCACCGGGGCGTAGTGCCCGCGGCCGAGGAAGCGCAGCCGGGCGTCGACCATCGCGGGCGTGTCCGCGGTCAGTGCGCGGCGCTTCGCGGGCAGCAGCGTCAGGTGGCCCTGCTTCGCCTCGTCGTACCGGTGTCCGGTCGTGCAGCCCACCGAGCCGTCGGCGACGCGGGCGAGCGGCTCGGCGCAGACGGGGCAGGCGAGCACGGGGAGCAGGTCGTCGCGCACCCCCACAGCGTACGCAGCCTCGCTACCCTGGCCCGATGTCGCTCGAGCAGCTCTTCGGTCTGGACGGACGTCGCACCCTGGTGACCGGCGGGAGCTCCGGCATCGGGCGGGCGATCGCGGAGGCACTGGCGGACGCCGGGGCGCACGTCGTGGTCGCAGCCCGGACACGCTCCACCATCGACGAGACCGTCGCCGCGATCGAGCACGCGGGCGGATCCGCCACGGGTCTCGTCGCGGACCTGTCGACCCGGGGCGGCGCCCACGCCCTGGCCGATGCCGTCGGTGAGGTCGACGTCCTGGTCAACTCGGCGGGGGTCAACCTGCGCCCGCCGATGCCGGAGCTCGACGAGGCCACCTGGGACGCGACGATGGCCGTGAACCTGGATGCACCGTTCGTCCTCGGGCAGCGGCTCGCGCCGGGCATGGCGGCACGCGGGTACGGCCGGATCATCGGCATCAGCTCGCAGCAGGCCCACCGACCGTTCGCCGCGAGCGGCGCGTACGGGGTCTCCAAGGCCGCCCTGGAGGCGCTGGTCCGGTCGCAGGCAGAGGCCTGGTCGGGCCGTGGGGTCACCGCCAACGTCCTGGTGCCGGGTTTCGTGCAGACCGCGCTGAACCGACGGCTCTCCGCCGATCCGGAACGGGTCGCCGCGCTCGCGGCCCGCACGCTCGTCGGCCGGAACGGCGAGGCCTCGGACTTCGCGGCCGCGGCGGTCTTCCTCGCCGGGCCCGGGTCCGCCTACGTCACGGGACAGTCGATCGCGGTCGACGGCGGGTTCTCGGTGCACTGAGGCGACGGCTCGGTAGCGTCGGTCCATGGCCGTCATCCACCGCGCGACACTCCGACCGTCCAAGGCCGAGGCCCTCGCCGCCTGGCTCCCGGCCCAGCCGTGGAGCGGCCTGACGGCGGGCGATCCCGTCGAGGTCGTGACGCGCTTCCGCTTCGACGACCCCGCGGGCGAGGTCGGCGTCGAGGTGCTCCTCGTGCAGACCCCGGACGGCCGGCTCCTGCACACGCCGCTGACGTACCGCGGAGCGCCGCTCGACGCTGCTCGGGCGCACCTCGTCACCGAGATGGACCACTCCGTGCTCGGTCGCCGCTGGGTGTACGACGCCGCCGGTGACCCGGTCTACGCCGACGTCGTGCGGCGCGCGATCGCGACGGGCGGCCACGAGGCCGAGCTCGAGCGCGCCGACGGCACCGGACACCTCGACAAGGAGGGAACGGCGCACGGCAGCGGCACGGCGGCGGTCTCCCCCACGGTGACGACGGTCGCGGCGCACACCGACGGCACCGAGACGACCGTCCGGACCGACCACGGCGACCTCGTGGTGCTCCGGGTCGTCGGTCTCCCGGTCCCAGAAGGCGAGACCTTGACCGCGGCGTGGGGCGACCGGCACGCGGTCGTCGCGGTGCTGCCCGCCTGACCGACGTCGCGGACGCTCCCCGACCCCGCCGGCAACGTGCCCCGTTCGGGGGACTCCGAGGGAACCGGCGTCTGATTGCAATGTGCAACTTCGACGGAGGTCCCCCTGGTCGGCGCTCCTGCCCGCCTCGGTGGTCGTCGCGACCGCGACGCAGGACCTCGAGGGGACCCTCGCCGACGACGAGGCGGCCGCGGTCGCAGGAGCGCTGCCCGCCCGCCGAGCGGAGTTCCTGACCGGACGGCTGCTCGCCCGCCGCGCCCTGGCGGCGACCGGGATCCGCGCGGGGACCCTGCCGGTCGCGCGGGACGGCGCGCCCGTCTGGCCCGAGGGGGTCGTCGGCACGATCACGCACTGCACCGGACTCCGCGCGTGCGCCGTCGGACGCCGCGACGAGCACGCCGGCATCGGCATCGACGCGACCCCGGCGGCACCGCTGCCCGCGGGGGTGCTCGCACGCATCGCGGACCTGGACAGCACGCCGGTCACGGCCGGTCTGCGTGCGCTGCGCCGGATCGGGGTTGAGAGTCCGGACAGCGTGCTGCTCGCCGCGTCCGAAGCGGTCGCGAAGGCGCGGACCGCGGCGCACGGCGGCTGGTTCGGCATCGACGGCGCAACCGTCGAGCTGCACCGGGACGGCAGCTTCACCGCGACCGAGCGCCGGGGGCCGGCGTTCACCGCGACGGGGCACTGGGCGGTTGACCGGGGGACGGCGCTGGCGGGGGCGGCGCTGGCGGGGGCGGCGCTCCACGAGCGCTGAGACGGACGCGCAGGGGCGCGCCCGAGGAACGACGAAGGGACGAACGATGGACCAGCACCACGACGACACGTCGGTCGAGGCGGTGTTCGCGCAGCACGCGGACCGCACCGCCCTGCGGCACCGGGACGGCACGACCGTCACCGACACGAGCTTCCGGGAGCTCTGGGACCGCGCCGGGTCGGTCGCGGCCGTCCTGGGCGAGACCGTCTCGGCGGGCGACCGGGTCGCGGTGCTCGGCGCCGCGACCGCCGACGTCGTGACGCTCGAGCTCGCGGCCTGGATCCTCGGCGCGGTGACCGTGCCGCTGCAGACCAGCGCGCCGGTGTCGGCGCTCCGGGCGATCGTCGACGAGACCGAGCCGGTGTGGCTCGGCGTCGCGGCCGAGCACCTGCCGACGGCCCGGGCGGTGCTCGCGACGTCGGACGCCGCGGTGCGGACCGTGCTGCTGGACGCCGGCGACGAGGACGGGGACCAAGGCCTGCCGACGCTCGGCGCGCTCGTCGGCCGGGGCACCGACCTGTCCCGCCCGACGCCGTGGCACCCGGCTGCGGGCGAGGACCCGCTCGCGCTCCTGCTCTACACCTCCGGGAGCACCGGCACCCCGAAGGGCGCGATGTACACGCGGGCCATGGTCGAACGGCTGTGGCACGCGCTGCGGCCCGACCGCCCTACCCCGGACACCACTGCCGCCCCGACCGCCGACGTCGTCGGGTACGCCTACCTGCCGATGAGCCACCTCACCGGACGCGCCGCCGTGCTCGCCACGCTCGGCCGCGGCGGGACCCTGGCGCTCGCGACGTCCACCGACCTGTCGACCCTGTTCGAGGACCTCCGGGTGTACGCCCCGACCGAACTCGTCCTCGTGCCCCGCGTGGCCGAGATGATCCGGCAGGAGGGCGAGCGCGAGGAACAGCGCCGCCTGGCCGAGGCGGATGCGACCGACCCGGCCGCCGTCCGCGCCGCCGTGCAGGCCGACCTGCGCGTCCGAGCGCTCGGCGGACGGATCCGGCAGGCGATCTGCGCGAGCGCACCCCTGACCCCCGAGCTCCGCGCGTACGTCGAGGACTGCCTCGGGACGACCCTGCACGACCTCTACGGCTCGACCGAGGCCGGCAGCATCCTGCGCGACGGGGTCGTCCAGCAGCCGCCGGTCACCGAGCACAAGCTCGTCGACGTCCCCGAACTCGGCTACCGGACCACCGACCGACCCCACCCGCGCGGCGAGCTGCTCGTGAAGAGCACGGCCGTGATCCCCGGGTACTTCCGCCGCCCGGACGTCACCGCCGCGGTCTTCGACGAGGACGGCTTCTACCGCACCGGCGACGTGATGGCGCAGACCGGCCCGGACACGTACGCGTACCTCGACCGCCGGAACAACGTGATCAAGCTCTCGCAGGGCGAGTTCGTCGCCGTCGCCGCGCTCGAGGCGACCTACGGCGGCACTCCCGAGGTCCGCCAGGTCGCCCTGCACGGGGACAGCCGGCACGCGTTCCTGCTCGCCGTGGTCGTCCCCACCGACCCGGCGGCGACCGAGCGCGACGTCCTCGCCGCCCTGCAGCGCACCGCGCGGGAGCACGGACTCGCCCCGTACGAGGTGCCCCGCGGCGTGATCGTCGAGCCGGACCCCTTCACGGTCGAGAACGGCATGCTCTCCGACGCCCGGAAGCTCCTGCGCCCGCGCTTCACCGAGCGCTACGGCGAGCGCTTCGCCGCGGTGTACGACGCCGTCGACGCGCAGCAGAGCGGCACCCTCGTCGCGGCCCTCCGCGAGCACGTGGCCGACGAGCCGGTCGTCGACACCGTGGTCCGTGCGGCGCAGGAGTTCCTGCACGCCGAGGTCTCCCCCGAGACCGCCGCGGCCGCACGCTTCTCGGACCTCGGCGGCGACTCGCTCTCCGCCCTGACGTTCTCGGGGATCCTCGAGGACGTGTTCGACGCCGAGGTCCCCGTCGGCGTGATCACCGACCCGACGAACGACCTCGCCGCCGTCGCCGCGTTCGTCGAGCGGTCCGCCGCGGACGACCGACCGTCCGTCGCCCGCGTGCACGGCGCCGACCCGACGGTGCTGCGCGCGGCGGACCTGCGCCTCGACCGGCTGCTCGGCACCGTCCCCGAACCGGTCGGGCGGCCGAGAGCGAGCCGGGCGGCAGCGGACCCGGCAGCGAGCCGGGCAGCTGCCGCCGGGACCGACGCGGGGCCCCGCACCGTCCTGCTCACCGGCGGCAACGGCTACCTCGGCCGCTTCACGGTCATCGACTGGCTCGAGCGGCTCGCTCCCGTCGGCGGCACCCTGGTCTGCCTGGTCCGCGGTGCCGACGACGCGGAGGCCCGACGGCGCCTCGAGGCCGCGTTCGCCGCCGACCCCGCCTTCGTCGCGCGGCTCGGCGAGCTCGACGGCGCGCTCGAGGTGGTCGCCGGTGACGTCAGCGAGCCCCTGCTCGGCCTCGACGAGGCCCGGTGGCGGGACCTCGCCGCCCGCGTGGACCTCGTCGCGCACGCCGCGGCCCTCGTGAACCACGTGCTGCCGTACTCCGCGCTGTTCGGCCCGAACGTGGTCGGCACCGCCGAGGTCCTGCGCCTCGCGATCGCCGCCGGGAGCGTCCCGGTCACGTTCGTGTCGAGCGTCGCCGTCGCAGGCGGTGCCCGACCGAGCACCACCGAGGACGTCGCACCCGACGCCCCGGCCGCGCTCGACGAGCGGGCGGACATCCGTACGACGATCCCGGAGTGGACGGTCGCGGACGAGTACGCGAACGGCTACGGCGCGAGCAAGTGGGCGAGCGAGGTGCTGCTCCGCGAGGCGCACGAGCACCACGGCGTCCCCGTCGCCGTGTTCCGCTCCGACATGGTCCTGGCGCACCCCCGCTGGCGCGGCCAGGTGAACCTGCCCGACGTGTTCACGCGGCTGGTCTGGAGCGTGCTCGCGACGGGCCTCGCGCCGGCGTCGTTCGTGCAGCCCGCACCGGACGGCTCCCGGCAGCGGTCGCACTACGACGGGCTGCCCGCGGACTTCACGGCCGCGGCGATCGACGCGATCGGTGCCGCGGTCACCTCGGGCCACCACACCTACAACGTCGTGAACCCGCACGACGACGGCGTCTCGCTCGACACGTTCGTCGACTGGCTGGTCGAGGACGGGCACGCGGTCGAGCGGATCGCGGACCACGCCGAGTGGGTCACGCGGTTCCGGGAGGCCCTGACGGCCCTGCCGGACGAGGACCGCGCCCGATCGGTGCTGCCGCTCATGCACGCGTTCGCCGTCCCGGAGGCACCGCACGCCGGCTCCGCGATCCCCGCCGACGGCTTCGCCGCCGCGGTCCGCCGGGTCCGACCGCTCGGCTCCCCGACGATCCCGTCGCTCGACCACGCGCTCATCGCGAAGGTCGCGGACGACCTCGCGTTCCTGGGGCTGCTCACGCCGGCACGCGCCGGCGCGCGCTGACGGGCCGCACCCCCACCGGACGGGAGGCACGGTGCCGGCCCGGCACGCGCCTCCCGTCCGTCGCCTGGTCGCGTCGGACGCGACCGGCCTCGCCGACGGGCACCCGCAGGGCCTGCCTGCGGAGCGGCTCGGCTGGCAGGATCGAGCACGTGAAGACACTGGAGTTGCCACAGACCGACCTCACCGCGTCCGACGTCGTCGTCGGGCTCATGCGGATCAACGACATGAGCGACGAGGACATCCGGTCGCTGTACGCCGCCTCGCGGGACGGGGGCGTCACGATGTTCGACCACGCCGCGATCTACGGCGGCTGGCACGGGTGCGAGGCCCGCTTCGGCGAGGCCGTCACGCTGTCGTCCTCGGAGCGCGAGGCGATCCAGCTGCAGACCAAGGTCGGCATCCGGCAGGGGTACTTCGACTTCTCGTACGAGCACGTCATCGAGTCGGTGCACGAGTCGCTCGAGGCCCTGCGGACGGACTACGTCGACGTCCTGCTGCTGCACCGGCCCGACGCCCTGGTCGAGCCGGAGGAGGTCGCCCGCGCCTTCGACGAGCTGCACGCCGCCGGCAAGGTGCACCACTTCGGCGTCTCGAACCACACGCCCGGTCAGGTCGACCTGCTCCGCCAGCACGTCCGGCAGCCGCTGGCGTTCAACCAGGTGCAGCTGAGCATCACGCACGCGAACGTCATCGCGCAGGGGGTCGCGGCCAACATGGGCGGCCTCGACCAGTCCATCGACCGGGACAACGACATCCTGAACCACGCGCGGATGACCGGCGTGACCCTGCAGGCCTGGTCGCCGTTCCAGAAGGGGTTCTTCGACGGCGTGTTCCTGGGCGACCGGGAGCAGTACGCCGAGCTGAACGACGTGCTCGACGAGGTCGCGGCCGCGCACGGGGTGACCCCGACGGGCATCGCCGTGGCGTGGATCACCCGGCACCCCGCGCACCTCCAGGTGGTGCTCGGCACGACGAACCCGCAGCGCGTCCGGGAGGCCGCTGCCGGGTCGGACGTCGTGCTCTCCCGCGAGGAGTGGTACCGGATCTTCACCGCCGCGGGGCACACCGTCCCCTGAGCGCGCCCGGGCCTCGGCGGCGCTCGCCACAACCGGAAGCACGCCGTACCGCGGAGCCCCGTGGCGCGGCGTGCTCCCGGTTGTGCGGGAGCACGCCGAACCACCCGGCGGCCGGGGCCCCGGCGCCCGGCTCAGTCCGCGTCGCGGGGCGCGCTCGGCACGGCGACGTCCACGGGTGACACCCGGGTCGGGTCGGCGGACGCACCACCGACCACGTCGAACGAGATCCCGAGCGCGGCCGCCGTCTCGGCGTCGAGCTCCAGCCCGTCCTCGTCCACCTGGTCCTCGGGGATCGCGCGGCCCTGCGACGGGTCGAACGAGTTCGCAATCGACATGCCGGAGAGCATGCCCGCCGCGCTTGGCAATCCGCGGGGAGCACGCGGTGGGCACGCAGAGGTTCTCGACTCAGAGGTCGTCGGGGTGCAGCCGCTCACCCGCCTGCGGGCGTCGGAACACCGGGCCGCCGCCGGCCTCGTCCTCCTCGTGGTGGTCGACCGGCCCGCGGGTGGGATCGGCCGCGTCCGGACCGACGTCGGCCCCGCGGTCCTCCTCCACCTCGAGTTCGGTCGCGTCCGAACCGTCCACGGGGAGGTCGGCGCCTGGCTGTTCCGGATCGAACGGTGCACTCATCGACATGGTCGCAGCATGCTCCGGGCGGGTGGACGGCGCGTCAACGCTGTCCGTCCGCCGCGACGAGCTCGAGCTGCGTCAGGCGCAGGTCGGTCACCGCGGTGAACCGGAACGACGTGCCGACGCCCTGCAACCGGAACACCCGGGTCTGCCCCGGCCACGCGAACGCGGCGTCCCGCACCGACGCCCGGGCCTCGCCGAGCGACACGTCCCACGAGTACGACCCCGGCTCAGCCACCGTGACGGTGTACAGCGACGCGGGCACCTCCGGCACCGCGAACGCGACAGCGGACGCCGCGGCGAGCGCCGTCACGGTCCGCCCGGTGTCGTCCGCCAACGCGGCAGCATCGCCGGACACCGGCGCAGCAGCGGGCCCGGACACCGGCGCACCAGCAGCCCCGGTCACGCCGCCGGGCAGCAGGTCCCACGGCACGTCCCGGTACCCGTGCACCTCGGACGCGGACAGGGGCCGGGTGTCCGCCGCCCACCCGGCGGGCTCGTCGGACAGCGTGAACACGATCCGCGACGCCCCGACCACGACCGCGTGCGGGATGCTCACGGACGTCCACGGTTCGCCGTCGACCGTCACCGACGCGACGTACGGACCCGACGAGTCACCCGTGACCTCGATCACCGTCGGCGATCCACCCGACGCCCCACCGGCGGGCCGCAGCACCGTCCGCCGGACCGACGGCGGCACGAGCACGTACGCCCCGGTCGACGGCGTGAGCGGGTACAGCCCGATCGTCGCGAGGACGTACCAGGCGCTCATCTCGCCGTTGTCCTCGTCGCCCGGGTACCCCTGCCCGAGGTCCGACCCGACGAACAGCCGCTCCAGGCACTCCCGGACGACGCGGTGCGCCAGGTCGTGGCGCCCGGTGGCCATCGGGAAGAACGGGATGTGGTGCGCCGGCTGGTTCGACAGCCCGAGCATGCCCATCCGGACGTCGCGCGCCTCGGTCATCTCGTGGATCGCGAAGCCGTAGGACCCCGAGTGCACGGTCGCGCCGGTCTCCGGGGTCGCGAAGAACCGGTCGATCGCCGCGTCGAAGCGCTCGGGGCCGCCGTGCAGGTCGACGACGCCCGCCGGGTCGTGGGGTGCGGTGAACGCCGTTCCGTAGGCGTTGGTCTCGGTGTAGTCGTCGCCCCAGTCGCGCGGGTCGAACTCCGTCCCCACCCGCCACGAGCCGTCGGGGTCGCGGCCGACGAAGAACCCGCGCTCGGCGTCGAACACGTTCCGGTACCGCAGCGAGCGGCGCGCGAACCACTCCGCCTCGGCCTCGTACCGGGCCAGGTCGTCCGCGGTCGTCGCCCGCGATGCGAGCAGGCCCGCCATCACCGCGAGACCCCAGTCGTTGATCGCCGCGTCGAGGGTCCAGCTCATGCCCTCGTGCGTCGCCGTGTCGACGTGGCCGCGGAACACGGCCGGGAGGATCCCCTTCCGCCCGACGCGCTCGTCCCGTGCCGGGACGGTCGCGTTCCGCAGCGCGCTCCGGTAGGCGGTCGCCAGGTCGAAGCCGGTGACGCCCTTCACGGCGAGGTCCGCGAAGACCGTGTCGCTCGTGGTGCCGGTCATGCAGTCCTCGGCGCCGGGGGCACTCCACCGCGGCGTCCACCCGCCGTCCCGGAAGTGGCCGACGACCCCCTCGGCGAGCGCACCCGCCCGGTCCGGGGTGAGGAGCGCGAGGAGCGGCCAGGCGGTCCGGTAGGTGTCCCAGAACCCGTTCGTGGTGCTGAGGGTGCCCTCGACGACCTCGGGGCCCGGGGCGTCGCGGATCGGCTCGGCGAGGACGTCGCCGTACGGGGAGCGGTACCGCGGGACGCCGTCTCGTGCGGTCTCCCCCGCGGTGAGCGGGAACAGGAAGAGCCGGTACAGGCCGGAGTACAGCGAGACGAGCTGGTCCGGTGTCGCTCCCTCGACCTCGAGCGTGCCGAGGGCGGCGGTCCAGGCGGCCTCGGCCCGCACGCACATCGTGTCGACGTCCCCGGCGGCACGGGCGTTCGCGCGGGCGTCCTGGATCGAGACCGTCGAGATGCCGAGCACCACGTCGGTGTGCCCCGCGGCGGCGCCGTCGACCTGCACCCAGCCGCGGAGCATGCCGTCCCGGACGACCGTGCGGTCCGCGGTGGCTCCGGCGATCCGGACGTGCACGTGGTGCGGCGGGGTGCCGGGCCGGTCGTCGAGCAGGCACTCCACCACGGCCGTGCCGTCGACGATCGCCACCGAGACGTCGTCGACGCGGCCGTGGTGGTCGAGGACGACGGCCCGGGTGCCGGTGAACCGGAACCCCAGGGCGAACTCCCCCGCGGTCATCGTCGCGGTGACGCCCTGGTCGAGGGCGACGCGGTAGCGGTGCGGCCCGTCCTGCTCGTCGTCGTGGTCGAAGCCCAGCGCCCGGGCGGTCCGGTCGACGTCCGGCTCGTCGAGCGGGGACGGCATGAGCTGGAACACCCCGCGGTCGGCCATCCAGGGCGACGGCAGGTGGCTCGTGGCGAAGCCCTGCAGCGCGGACCGGACGCGGCCGTCCGGCTCCGTCCGGGCGTGCTCCTGGTACGCGTACGGCCAGTGTCTGCTCGACGCGTCGGTCATCGGCAGGCCGAGCACCCCGCCGTGCGGCACCCCGACGACCGGTGCGGTGTTGCCGCGCGAGGACCGCGACGACGACTGCGTGCCGCGGGTCGTGCGGACGTGGTCGATCAGCCGTGCCGGCTCCGGGCGCGCCGGTCCGATCCGGACCGCGTCGAACCAACCGCGCAGCGCCGGGCGCTCCCCGTCGTCGTCCGCAGCCGGTCCGGCGGCGCCGAGCCGTGCCTCCAGGCGGTCCACGACGGCACCGGCGAACGGCGTGAGGTCGACCGCGCGACGGTTCCACTGGTCGACCCACTGCGTCTTCGCCGCCGCCTGGGCCGCGGGCGTCAGGCCGGCGCCGTACTGGTCGTGGGCGGTGTCGCTCAGCCGTCGGCCGTCGGTCAGGACGACGTCGAGGTCGGCGGCCGTCGCGTCCCAGAAGTGCGCGAGGTCCGCCTCGTCGGGTTCGTCGTGACCGGCCGGCAGGGTGCGCTCGGGGAACCAGACCCACGACAGCTCGTCTCCGGGTGCGATCGCCCGTCCGGCGAAGCCGGGCAGGACCCCCTCGACCGTCGTCTCCCCCGCCGGGCGTTCGAGCAGCCAGGCCTCGGCCGAGTCCCAACCGACCCCGTCCCGGGCCGCCACCGCCGTCGTCGGGCCACCGCTCCGTCGCAGTTCACGCACCCGACGACCCTATTTCCTCCAGGGTGTCGACGAAACCCCTGCGCAGCCGCCGTCAGCCGACGGTCGGCGTGGTCGGCAGGGTCTCGCCGACCGTCGTGTCGGCCGGGTCCTTCTTGTCCTTGCCCTTGCCGTTGTCGTTCCCCGGCCCGCTGTTGCTGCCGGGGCCGGCGTTGCCCTGATCGGTACCGCCCTGCGGAGACTGGACCGGGTTCGAGGCGGGACCGCCCGGCTGGGGTCCGACGGTCGGGTCGTCCGCCGGCGAGCTCGGCTGCTGCTCGGGATCGCTCGGCTGCTCCTGGGGCTGGCTCGGCTGCTGCTCCGGCTCGCTGGACTGCTCCTGCGACGGCTCGCTGCTCGGTTCCTCGGCCGGTTCGCTCGACTGCTGGGTCGGCTGGCCGGACTCCGTCGGCGCCGGCGTGCTCGAGCCACCGCCCAGGGCGACGACCGCGACGACGATGCCGGCGAGCACCAGGATACCGATGACCACCGCCGCGATGACCGGCCCGCGACGGCGTCGCCCGTCGTCGTCCGTCCGTCGAGCGGACCCGCCTGCCGCAGCACCGCCTGCCGCTCCGGCCGCGGCACCGGCCGCACCGGCACCCGCACCGCCGCGCTGGGCTCCGAGCACGGTCGTCGCGACGTCGTCCTGCCCCGCTGCGCGACCGGGCTGCCCGAGCACGGCCGTCCGGTCGTACGCCTGCGTGGGCGCTTCCGTGCCGCCCGTCGGCATCGCCTGCGTCGCCTGGTCGCCGTGCGCTGCGTCCGGGGCCCCGGCATCGAGGAGCGCACCGGCGGCACCCGCGGCCGCCCCCGCTGCGCCACCGGCCGCGCGGGTCATCGTCCCCGGCCCTGCCGGCAGCAGCTGCGTGGCGGGCGCGGCGTCGTCACGGCCCAGGGCACGGAGTCGCTGCGCGGCCTCGGCGGCGCTCGGTCGGTCGGCGGGGTCCTGCGCCGTCATCACGTGCAGCAGGGTCCGCCAGGCGGTCGGCAGGTGCTGGTCGATCTCCGGGCCACGGGCGAGCCGCGCGGTCGCCGACTCCACCGCGCTGCCGGGGAACGGCCGCTTCCCGGTCAGGCACTCGAGCAGCACGAGGCCGAGCGCGTAGACGTCCGCCTTGCCGGTGACCTCGTGCCCCGTGACCTGCTCCGGCGAGATGTACGCGGCGGTGCCCATCACGGTGCCGGTGCCGGTCACCCGGGCGGCGTCACGGAGCAGGGCGATCCCGAAGTCGGCGAGCTTCACGTGCTCGCCGTCGCTCTCGAGCAGGACGTTCGCGGGCTTCACGTCGCGGTGCACGATGCCCTGCGCGTGGACCGCCGCGAGCCCGTCGGCGACCTGCGCACCGAGGCGCGCGGTGGTCGCCGGGTCGAGCACGCCCTCGTGCAGACGGGTGGCGAGGTCGCTCCCGGGGACGAGCTCCATCACCAGGTAGGAGTCGCCCTCGTCGTCGTCGAGCGCCGCGTCGTAGAGCGTGACGAGCGCGGGGCTGCGGAGCGCCGCGAGCGTGTGGATCTCGGCCTCGGCGCGGGCGCGCTCCCCGTGGTCGACGGCACCGATGCGGAAGACCTTGACCGCCACCTCGCGGCCGAGCTGCTCGTCCACCGCCCGGTAGACGGAGGCCATGCCACCGTGTCCGAGCGTCCCGGTGACGCGGTACCGACCGCCGAAGACCCGTTCTGCCATGCCCCGGAACCTACCGTGACGACCTGACCGGGGACGACCCGCGGACCGGGTCGGCACCGCGGCGCAGGGCCGTCAGGTACAGCCGGTGGGCGGTGATCACGATCGCCAGCCAGGCCGCTCCGAGGGCCCACGCCGCCAGGACGTCGGTGGTCCAGTGGTGGCCGAGGAAGACCCGCGAGACGCCGATCGACAGCACGAAGAGGGTGCCGACGACGATCGTCCACACTCGGGTCACGGTGCGGGTCTGGCGCAGGATGAGCAGGTACACGATCGTGCCGACGACCACGGTGGCGTTGAGCGTGTGACCGGACGGGAACGAGGGCGAGTGCTCGTACGGCGGCACCGCGTCGGCGAGCGGCGGACGGGCCCGGCCGATCAGGTCCTTGCCCGCGATGGTCATGAGGAGCGATCCGCCGCTCGCCGCGACGAGCAGCACGAGCGGCGTCCAGGCGCGCCGCTGGACCGTGAAGCCGACCAGGAACAGCACGGCGACGATCGGCATCCCGACCGTGCCGGCGATGTCGGTCCACCACGTGACGAGCCGGTCGGCCGTCGGGGAGCGCATCGTGAGCATCCAGTCGAGCACCGGACGGTCGAGCACGGCGACGTCGTCGTGCTCGCGGACGGCGTCGTAGACCTCGGACGCCGCCCAGGTCGCCGTGACCGCGATCCCGATGCCGACCAGGAGCGTCAGGACCAGGAGCGGCAGCGCCCCGTACCGTCGGCCGAGCGCCGCCCAGACCTCGGCGACGGCGTGCCCGGCGCGGGACCGCCACGAGGTCAGGTCGACGTCACCGACGTGCCGGTCCTGCGGGGCGGCGGCGCGCTCGGCGTCGACGACCCGGCGCGCGACGGCGTCGGCGGTGCCCTCCGGCTCCTCGTGGTCTCGCTGCTGCTGCATCGACCCACCCTGCCCGCCCGCACCTGCGAGCGCACGGCCGCGGGTGGCGCCGGCCGCGCGCGGCCGTCAGTCCTTCGCTGCCCCGTAGTCGCGGACGGTCGACACCGTGAGCGGGAACACCACGGGGAAGTCCCGGAACAGCAGGCGTCCGGCGTCCACCGCGGCGGCTCGGACCTGCTCGGCCACCCACTCGGCGTGCTCGACCGGGGTGTGCACGACGAGCTCGTCGTGCACGAAGAACACCAGGTGCGGCCCGTCGGTGACCGGCCCCGGGAACCGCGTCAGGAGCCGGGTGCGCAGGGACCCCATCCACGCGAGCGCCCACTCCGCCGCCGTGCCCTGCACGACGAAGTTCCGGGTGAACCGCCCCCAGCTCCGCGCCCGCGACTCGACGGCCCGCTGCTGCGCCGGGGTGCCGTCCACCGACCACGCCCGCGCCCGCGCCGCCGCGGACGCCGCGTCCGGCACCGGCGAGGTCCGTCCGAGCAGGGTCGTCACCGGCTCACCGCGCTCCCCCGCCCGGGCCGCCCGGTCGACCAGTCCGAGCGCCGCCGGGAACGCCCGCGCCAGCCGGGGCACGAGCCGGCCGCCGTCGCCCTGCGTCGCGCCGTACATCGCACCGAGCATCGCGCCCTTCGCCTGCTGCCGGGTCTCGACCGCACCCGAGGCCACCACGCCGTCGTACAGGTCGCGGCCGTCCCCCGCCGCCGCCATCGCCCGGTCACCGGACATCGCCGCGAGGACCCGCGGCTCGAGCTGCGCCGCGTCGGCGACCACGAACGTCCAGCCCTCGTCCGCGACGACCGCGGACCGGACCGTCCTCGGGAGCTGCATGGCGCCGCCGCCGTCCGCCGCCCAGCGCCCGGTCACCACGCCGCCGACCAGGTACTTCGGGTGGAACCGCCCGTCCTGCACCCACTCGTCGAGCCACGTCCACCCGTTCGCCGTCATCAGCCGCGACAGCTTCTTGTACTCGAGCAGCGGCGCGATGACCGGGTGCTCGAGCTCCTGCAGCTCCCACTTGCGCGTGCTCGCGACCATCAGGCCCGCCGCACGGAGGGACCGCAGCACGTCGGTCGGCGAGTCCGGGTTGAGCGTCGGGTCCGCCAGGTGCCCGCGGATCACGACGGCCAGCTCCTCGAGCCGACGGGGTCGGACGCCCGACGGGACCCGCGGGCCGAGCGCGTCCTCGAGCAGCCGCGCGTGCACGTCCGCCCGCCACGGCAGCCCGGCGTGCAGGATCTCGGCGGCGACCAGCGCACCGGCCGACTCCGCGGTGGTCAGCAGCCGCATGGCACCGGGCGCGGTGGAGGTCACGACCGCGTCGAGCTGCGCGCGCAGCTCGGCCACCGGGTCGGCCGCGTCGTCGGCCGGTGCGACCGTGAACAGCGCGTCGTCGAAGAGCGACGCCTGCGTCGGTCGGGTGACCCGTGCCTCCTGGCCGGGGTCGTCCCACGTGTCGGGCGGGGCCGCCGCGAGCGCGGTGCCCCGTGTCGCGAGCGCGCCGCGCAGGATGCGGCGCACGAGGCGCAGGTCGGTGCAGCGGCCGACGCGGCCGCCGGTCCGCAGGACGGCCGGGTACCAGCGAGCGGTGTCGTCCCAGACCCACCGGACGTCCGGTCCGTCGTGCGCCGCGACGAAGGCCGGGAGGCGCGGCTCGTCCAGGCGCGTCGGCTCGCCCGCCGACGCCCCCGCGTCGGTCAGGGGCGTCGCGGTGACGCCGCCGTCGACGCGGTGGAGGACCAGGTGCACCCTACGATCATGCCGCGCACCACCGTCCTCCCCCGCCGGGCGCGCTCGCTGCCGCTGCCGCCGCTGCTGTTCCGCGAAACGCAAGGTCGGCGGTTCCTCGCAGCGGTACTGCGCTGCGAGCAACCGCTCCCGTTGCGTCTCGCGAGCGCCGGACGCGCGGGTGTCAGGTCCGGATCGGGTCAGTCGGTTCGTGGGTCCGACGCGTCGGCGTCGCCGGGACGCACCGCGGCGGTGTCGGCGACGTCGATCCGGACGTCTCCGTCCTCGGCCCGTGAGACGGCGACCCGCGGATCGGCGTCGTGCGCGTCGGAGCCCGACATCCGGCGGAGGGTGTCCTGGCGCCGCTCCTCGAAGCTCATGTCGACGCCGTCGTCCAGGTGGTCACGGTCGGGCTCGCTCATGGCGCGGACGCTACCCGCCAGCCGCCGACCGCCCTCCGATCCCAGGGCGACCGGGCGCGGGGCAGCCGCGTGCAGGTGAGCCGCGCTCGTCGATTGGGTGCGTGAAGTGGACAGCCGCCATGATGTCCGGATGGCAACGAACACCGCGCGACCGCTCGGCTGGCGGCCGGTGGACCCGGACGAAGTGCCGATCCACGCCGTGGTCCGCTACCGGGACCGCGGGCGGACGGTCGCGGGCACCGCGGTGGACGTCCTCGACGCCGGTGACCGCCCGTCGCTCATCGTCCGCACCGACGACGGGCAGCACCATGTCGCTCCGGGGTCCACCCGCCTGGAGATGCTCGAGGACTGACTCCGGGCAACCACACGGAAATGATCCAGGAAACGCACACCAGCACGCGCTGGGAACCCATGGAGCAGGCCGGGAGTACAAGTAGTTAGTCAAACTACTGAAACGACCGGAGGACAGCGCGATGCGTACGGAACACCTCCCCACCGAGCCGATCGACATGGCTGCGCTCCTGCGCGCCCAGACGTCGTCGGCTCCGGGCAACGAACCGCTCGTCCCCGCGGTCGACCTCGCGTCCTGACGCACCCCGGGCCGGCTCCCCCGGCCCATCACGCTCCACCCCCTCGTCTGAAAGGACATCACCATGAGCTTCCTCGGCTTCATCCTCCTCGGCCTCATCGCCGGTGCCATCGCCAAGCTGATCCTCCCGGGTCGTCAGGGCGGCGGCTGGCTGGCCACCCTCGTGCTCGGCGTGATCGGTGCCCTCATCGGCGGCTGGATCGGCGGCGCGGTCTTCGGCGTCGGGTACAACGGCTTCTTCAGCATCCAGTCGTGGATCATCGCGATCCTGGGCGCGCTCGTCGTGCTCGTCATCTGGGGTCTCATCACGGGCCGTCGCGGTAGCCGCGCCTGACCGCAGCAGGACCGTCGAACGCCCCCACCGGGAACGGTGGGGGCGTTCGTGCGTCCGGTCCCAGCAGGGCGGAGGCGCAGCAGTGCGGCAGCGCAGCAGCGGCAGCGCGGCACTGCGGCAGCGCGTCAGCAGAGCGGGACGTTCACCGCGAGCCCGCCCATCGCGGTCTCCTTGTACTTCGTCGACATGTCCGCGCCGGTCTGCCGCATGGTCTCGACGACCTGGTCGAGCGAGACGTGGTGCACCCCGTCGCCCCGCAGCGCCATCCGCGCCGCGTTGATCGCCTTGTTCGCCGCGATGGCGTTCCGCTCGATGCACGGGATCTGCACGAGCCCGCCGATCGGGTCGCAGGTCAGCCCGAGGTTGTGCTCCATGGCGATCTCGGCCGCGTTCTCGACCTGCTCGGGCGTCCCACCGAGCACCTCGGCGAGCCCGGCGGCCGCCATCGACGCCGCGGAACCGACCTCGCCCTGGCACCCGACCTCGGCGCCGGAGATCGACGCCCGCTCCTTGTAGATCGAGCCGATCGCCCCGGCGGTCAGCAGGAAGCGGACCACGGCGTCGTCGCGCTCGTCCGGGGCGACCTCGGACACGTACGTGAGCGCGTAGTACAGCACCGCGGGGATGATCCCGGCGGCACCGTTCGTCGGCGCGGTGACGACCCGGCCGCCGGTGGCGTTCTCCTCGTTGACCGCCATCGCCGTCAGGTTGACCCACTCCATCGCGAACAGCGGGTCGTGGTGCGGGTCGTCGCGGGTGAGCTGCTCGTACCAGTTCGCGGCGCGCCGACGGACGGTCAGCCCGCCCGGCAGGGTCCCGGTGCGGCGGATGCTCCGGTCGACGCTCGCGCGCATCACGTCGTGCACGTGCAGGAGTCCGGCCCGGACCTGCTCCTCGGTGCGCGAGGCGGTCTCGTTCGCCATCGCGATGCCGCTGACGGGCAGGCCGGTCGCGGCGCAGGCGGCGAGCAGCTCGGCGCCGCTCGAGAACGCGTGGGGCACGGCATCGTCGACGGGGATGGCGGCCTCGGCCACGGCGCCCTCGGTGTCGCTCGTGACGAACCCGCCGCCGATCGAGTAGTACGTCTCCTCGGAGAGCACGGTGCCCGCGGCGTCGCGGGCACCCAGGCGCATCGCGTTCGGGTGCCGGGGCAGCATGGTGAGCGGGTGCAGCACGATGTCGGCCTGCCGGAAGGGCACGGTCGGTCCCCCGGCCAGCGGCAGCTCCCCCGTCCGCTCGAGCTCGGCGAGCGCGGCCGCCATCGCGTCCGGGTCGACCGTCTCCGGGTCGGAGCCCATCAGGCCGGCGAGGACCGCTCCGAGCGTGCCGTGTCCCTGCCCCGTGGACGCGAGGGAGCCGTACAGGTGGACGTCGAGCGTCGCGACGGGTGCCCCGGCCAGCCGGGCCGCGAAGGCCGCTCCGGCACGCATCGGCCCGACGGTGTGGGAACTCGACGGGCCGATCCCGACGCTGAACAGATCGAAGACGGAGACCGGCACCCCGCCACACTAACCCGTCCGGACGGGCAGGCGGTCAGCGCGCAGAGTGGACCGCTCCATCGGCATGTCCGTGGGACACTCGACCCATGCCCATCCTCAACAAGGACATGCAGGTCTGCATCTCGCTGGCCGCACGACCGAGCAACATCGGCACCCGCTTCCACAACTTCCTCTACGACGAGCTCGGGCTGAACTACGCCTACAAGGCCTTCACCACGACGGACCTGCCCGGCGCCGTGACCGGCATCCGTGCGCTCGGCATCCGCGGCTGCTCGGTGTCGATGCCCTTCAAGGAGGCGGTCATCCCCCTCGTCGACGTCGTCGAGCCGTCCGCCGAGGCGATCCGGTCCGTCAACACCGTGGTGAACGACGACGGTGTGCTCACCGCGTCGAACACCGACTACGAGGCCGTCGCGTCCCTGCTCGACACCCACGGCGTCGACCGCGCGTCCCGTGTGGTGCTCCGCGGCTCCGGGGGCATGGCGAAGGCCGTCACGGCGGCGTTCCGCGGCGCGGGCTTCGAGCGCCTGACGGTCGTCGCGCGCAACACCGAGGCCGGTCCCGCCCTCGCCGAGCAGTACGGCTTCGACTGGGTCGCGTCCGAGCAGCAGGCGCCGGACGCCGACGTCCTGGTGAACGTCACCCCGATCGGCATGCAGGGCGACGAGCAGGACGTGCTCGCCTTCGAGCAGGACCGGATCGACACCGCGACGACCGTCTTCGACGTCGTCGCCTTCCCCTCCGAGACGCCGCTGGTGCGCGCCGGACGCGCGGCCGGCAAGCAGGTGGTCACCGGGGCCGAGGTCATCGCGCTCCAGGCGGCCCGCCAGTTCGAGCGGTACACGGGGGTCGCCCTGACGGACGACCAGGTGCGGCGCGCGAGCGCCTTCAGTCGCGAAGGGTGACCGGACGACGGCCTGGAGGATCGTGGCTGGGCCCGCCACGGTCCTCCAGGCCGTCACGTCACCCGTTCCGCGACCGGCCCTCCGCGACCCAGCGGAGCCGCCGGATGCTCTCGTTGTTCCGGATCCAGATGCCCGGCTGCGCGATGAACCCCGGGACGAGCGCCCCGGGACCGCGGACCGGGTTCTCCCGCAGGGTGACCCGGCAGCCGCGCGGGTGCTCCTCGACCGTGACCTCGACGCGGGCCTCGCCCACGGGCCAGCCCTTCGCCTGGATCACCAGGCGGCGGGGCTCGTCGACCTCGAGGACGGTCGTCGTGTCGTTGATCAGGAACGGCCAGATGCCGAACGAGTGGTGCAGCTCGGTGCCGACCGCGGGCCAGCCCGGGTCCTGGCCGCGCATGCGCGAGGCGCCGACCACCCAGGTCGGGTAGAGCCAGCCGTCGCGGAGCACGTCGAAGACGTCCTCCGGGCTGCAGCGCAGGTTCCTGACGTTCTTGGCCATGGTCACTCCTCCGGTGCGAGGTCGACGTGCTCGGACAGCCCGAACGTGTGCCGCAGCACGCTCCGGGCTGCGTGCCACCCCGCCATGCCGTGCACGCCGGGCCCGGGGGCGGCCGCCTCCGAGCACAGGTACATGCCGCCGCCCATCCGCCACGGGTCGCTCGACAGGACGGGGCGCTTCACGAGCTGCCAGAAGCTCGCGGCGCCGGCGGCGATGTCCCCGCCGACGTAGTTCGGGTTGTACTCGGCCATCTGCACGGCGGTCCGGCTGGCCGACTGCAGGATCGTGTCGCGGAACCCCGGCGCGAACCGCTCGACCTGCCGCACCACCGCCTCGGTCGGGTCGACGTCCGAGCCCGCCGGCACGTGCGCGTACGCCCAGAAGACGTGCTTGCCGCGAGGCGCCCGACCGGGGTCGACCACCGTCGGCTCGCTCCCGAGGACGTACGGTCGGTCCGCGTGCCGGCCGTGCGCCACGGCGTGCTCGGCGGCCGCGATCTCCGACCGGGTCCCACCGATGTGGACCGTCCCGGCCTTCCGGAGCTCCGCGTTCGTCCACGGCACCGGGTCCGACAGGGCGAAGTCGACCTTGGCCGCCGCGTTCCCGAACCGGAAACGCCGCAGTGCCCCGCGCTTCGGCGTGGGGATCTGCTTCCCGGCGATCCGCAGCATGCCCGGCACGCTCGTGTCGAAGAGCACCGCCTTGGCCGGGGTGAGGTCGCCGAGGGACCGGATCTCCCGTCCGGTCTCGATCCGCCCGCCGTGGGCGAGCAGGTCCGCGGCGAGCGCGTCGACGATCGCCTGGCTGCCGCCGATCGGCACCGGCCAGCCCCGGGCGTGCGCGTACGAGCCGAGCGACAGGGCCGCGGCCGCGGTGGACAGCGACGGCATGTGCTGGATCGAGTGCGCGGCGACGCCGGACACCATCGCGGGGGCGACCTGCTCGCGGAAGCGCACGTTCCAGGCCGCGGAGCCCTGCTCGAGGGCCCGGAGTCCGAAGCGCAGCACGGTGAGGGGGTGCCGCGGGACGTGGAGCAGGGCGTCCGTGGCGAAGTCCGCGACCTGGTCGGCGCTGCGTGCGAGGGGTGCCATGAGGTTCCGGAACGCCGGCCCGTCGAGCCCGAGGGCCGCCGCCGTCCGGTCGATGTCCTGGTAGGCGATGCCGGCGTCACCCCGGTCGAGCGGGTGCCCGTACTGCACCTCGGGCAGCCGGAGCTCGATGCGGTCCTCCATGCGGAACAGCCGGAAGAACTCGGAATGCAGCGCCATCGGGTGCACGGCGGAGCAGACGTCGTGGTGGAAGCCCGGCAGCGTGAGCTCGGCCGTCCGGGCGCCGCCGCCGATCGTGTCGTTCCGCTCGACGACCTCGACCGACAGGCCCGCGCGTGCGAGCGTCACCGCCGCCGCGAGTCCGTTCGGTCCGGCTCCGACGACCACCGCATCCACCATGGGTCGAGCCTAGGGACCGGTGGCCTCGGGTGCGGTCAGGGGCGAGCGGCGTCCGCGTCGGCCGGGTCGGTGCCCTCGTCGGGGGCGTCGAGGTCGTCCGGTTCGTCGGCGTCCGCCGGGGTCGTCGCGGGCGACTCCCCCAGCGGGTGCTCGGCGAGCAGCGCCGCGAAGTCCTCGTCGAGCATCTGCTGCACGCGCTCGTCCCGACCGACCTCGTAGCCCTCGGTCGGACGCTGCGCCCACCCGAGCCGCCCGACGACGGTCGTGCCGATGTCGTCCCACGCCCGTGCCCGCGCCTGCAGGACGATCCCGTCGACGAAGCCCTGGTCGTCCCGGCGACGGTCGAGCATCGTCGCGAGCTGCTCGTACGTGGCCTCACGGGTGCGGAGCTTCAGGTCGTCGCCGCGCTTGTAGTCGTGCTGGTGCCGCGACCGGCCCTTCTGCTTGCTCGAGGTCGCGCGGATCTCCCGCATCCGGGCGGCGTCCCCGCGCTCCTCCTCGGCCATGCGGTGCAGTTCCTCGCGCGTGGCCTCGGCGATCACGGCGTGGTCGAAGTACCCCTGGTCACGCAGGGAGTTCGTGATGATCCGGTTCGCCACGGCGACCACGATCGCGGCCTTCGCGATGAGGAACCCCCCGTCCACGGCACGCTTCAACTCCACCTGGCTCACGGGGCGGTCGCGCACGTCGTGCTTGTTGCGTCGTCCGAACAGGGCCATGCTCCGACGATACCGGCGCTCGGCCGTCCGTCCGCAGGGGGACCCGGGGATCACACCGCGGAGGGACGCACGACCGTCGGCGGATCCGTACCGTCGAGGACATGGACACCACGCCGCACTCCCCCCGCACCGGTCTCGGGACCGCGAGCCTCGTCCTCGGCATCTGCTCGCTCCTGGCCGGCTGGACGTTCCTCGCCCCGGTCGTCGGACTGTGCCTGGGCATCGCGTCGCGGAGCCGGGAGCCACTGGCCCGCGGCCGCGCCGGCTGGGGCATCCTGCTCAACCTCGTCGCGCTCGCGGTCTGGGTCCTGCTCGTCGTGCTCCTGGTGGTCGGCGGAGCCTTCGCACTGTGGACCGGAGCGACCCAGGGCCGCTGACCCGGCACGCGCGCAGGCCCGTCCGCACGAGCCCGCGCAGCCACGTAGCCACGCAGCGTCAGAACACCAGGCCGTACACCGCGACGTCGATCCGCCGAGGACCGAGCGGCAACGCACTCCGCAGGGTCCCCTCGTGCACGAAGCCGAGGCGTTCCGCGAGCGCTCGGCTCCGGACGTTGTCGACGCCGGTCCGGATCTCCACCCGCGCCGCCCGGCGTTCGCGGGCGACCCCCACGAGCACGGACGCAGCACGCCGCACGATCCCCCGGCCCTCGAAGTCGGCATCGATCCAGTAGCCGAGCGACGCCTGCCCGAGGTACGGGTCGACCGCCAGGGACGCCACCCCGACGACGCGCTCCGCCGACCGGACGACGCACGGCACCGCCCGGTCCATGGCGTACTGCCCGAGCAGCTGCTCGGTGTACCGCAGCATGTCGTCGCGGCTCGTCGGCGCCCACGCCCACGGCTCGGCGGTCCGGAGCCGGTCGAGGTTCGCCTGTACCAGCTCGTGCACGGCGTCGACCGTGGTCAGGTCGCGGAGCGTGAGCCTGTACCCGTCCCCGAGGTCCCGTCCGGATGCCGCCACGCGTCCGACACTATGCACGCGTCGCCCCGCCGTCCGGTCCGGATCGCGACGGACTTGCCGCGCTCCGGAGAACACCCTGCGTCCCTGCAAGTTTGCACACACTGTACTTCTGCAGCCCGCCGACGGTTACAGTCGAGCCATGTCCGACACCGCGCCCGTGCCCACGATGGGCCTGCGCGACCGCAAGCGCCTCGAGACCCGCCGCCGCATCGCCGGGGCGGCCCGGTCCCTCGCCCTCGAGCACGACCTCGACCGCACCACGATCGAGCAGATCGCCGCGCGCGCGGACGTCTCGCCGCGCACCTTCTTCAACTACTTCGAGAGCAAGGAGGACGCGGTCCTCGGGCACACCGAGCTCGACCTGTCCCCGGAGACCCTCGACGCGCACCTGCAGGCCGTGGCCGGGCGTCCGGTGGTCGAGGCGGTCGTGGACCTGGCGTTCCTGGTGTTCGGCGACTCGTTCGGCGACGAGTCCGAGCGCGTCGACCGCAAGGAGGTCGTCGTCCGCTTCCCCCAGCTCATGCGCCGGCAGGTCGCCCGGATGACGCTGGTGGCCGAGGCGATGACCGGGGCCGTCCGCACGATCCTCGCGCGGGACCCGGCCTGGGGTCCGGACGCGGCGACGCCCGAGGCCGCCGAGATGCTCCTCGGCATGTGCATGACCGGGCTCCGCAGTGCCGCGAAGGGCGACGGGTCCGACCCCGCCGACGTGCGCGCTCGCCTGGTGGCGACCATCCGCGACACCGCGACCCGCCTGGCCTGACCAGCCCCGTGCCTCCAGTCCGTCCGTCGGCACCCGACGCATCCCGTGGGTGAGCAGAAGACGTCGGGTCTCCTTCGAGGACCCGACGTCTTCTGCTCACCCAGGCGAACCCGCGCACCCGCGAACCCGCGCACCCGCTCACCCACGCGAACCCGCGCACCCGCCCACCCGGCGCCCGCGCAGCCCGCTACGGCTTCGTGATGAAGCCCTCCCGCACCATCCAGTCGAACGCAACGTCCGCGGGCTCCCGCCCCTCGACGTCGACCTGCCGGTTCAGCTCCTGCAGCACGGCGTCCGTCAGCTTCGGCGAGATCTGGTCGTACACGTCGCGGAGCTGCGGGTACTCGCGCAGCGTCGCCGAGTCGATCACCGGGGCCACGTTGTACGCCGGGAAGAACCCGCGGTCGTCCTCGAGCACCGTCAGCCCGAGCGACTTGATGCGCCCGTCCGTCGTGAACACCTCGCCGAAGTTGCACTTGCCCCGGTCGGTCGCCGTGTAGACGGTCCCGGTGTCGAGGATGCTGACGTTCGAGGTCGGCACGCCGTTCTCCCCCGAGCCGCCGAGTTCGAGCCCGTACTTCTCGAGCATCGGCTTGAAGCCGTCCGCACGCGAGTTGAACTCCGACTCCACGCAGAACGTGCGCTGGTCGAGCGGCAGCTTCGTGATGTCCGACAGGGTCTGCACGTCGCCGAGCTCGGACACGGCCTCGTCCCGGACCGCGAACGCGTACGTGTTGTTCATCGGCGCCGGCTCGAGCCAGGTCAGCCCGTTGCCGGCGTCCTCCTGCTTCACCGCCTGCCACTGCTCGGTCTTGTCCGGGATCCCCTGCTCGTGGCCCATGAAGGTCAGCCAGGCGGTGCCCGTGTACTCGTACGTGAAGTCCGCACCGTGCGAGGTCATCAGCTCGCGCACCGCGACCGATCCCGGCACGTTCGTCTCGTCCGTGACGTCGAACCCGGCGGCCTTCGCGGCGAGCACCGCGATCTTGCCGAGCACGAGCTGCTCGGTGAAGTTCTTCGACGTCACCGTCAGGTGTGCGTCGTCGGGCAGGTCGTCGATCCGCTGGATCGAGCCGGGTGCCGCTCCGGGGACGAAGGACGCGGCGGGCTGCAGGCCGCAGCCGGTCAGGGCGAGGGCGCTCGCCCCCGCCACGGCGGCGGCGGTCAGGACGCGGCGACGGACCGACGGACGGGAGGCACGGGGTGCGCCCGCAGCGTCGGCTCCGGTCGGGCCGTGGGTCGGGCTGTCGGGGGTCATCGGAGTCCCTTCGGTCGCGCGACCGTCTCGACGACACGGCCGATCCAGTCGATGGTGAGGGCGAGGAGCGCCACGAGGAGCGCCCCGGAGACGAGCACCTTCGGCAGGAACAGGTTCACGCCCGTCGTGATGAGGAGGCCGAGACCACCGGCGCCGACGAAGGTCGCCAGGCTCGCGGTGCCGACGAGCAGCACGAGCGCCGTGCGGATGCCGGAGAGCATCACCGGTACGGCCAGCGGCAGCTCGACCTTGAGCAGGACGGCGAAGGCGCTCATGCCCATGCCCCGCCCGGCCTCGACGAGCCGCTCGTCGACGCTCTGCACGCCGAGCATCGTGTTCCTGAGCACCGGCAGGATCGCGTAGAGCACGAGGGCGACGACCGCGGACCAGCTGTTCAGTCCCAGCCACGCCGCGAGCAGCACGATGAGCCCGACCGCGGGGGCCGCCTGGCCGAAGTTCGCGACGGCGATCACGGCCGTGCTCGCCCGGCGGAACGGCCCGCGGGTGAGCAGCACGCCGAGCGGGATGCCGATCACGAGCACGAGCACCGTCGCCTGCAGGGTCAGCACCAGGTGCTGCCCGGTCAGGTCGAGGATGCCGCTCGGGTTGAGCGTCGAACGCTCGGTCGCCGTCAGGTCCGCCGTGGCGAGCCAGACGACGAACCCGGCGAGGACGACCAGGATCGCGATCGGCTGGACGAGCAGGCCCTTCCACGGGGTGCGCTCGGCGGTGCCGGCTCCGGCGGTCGGGCCGGCGGCGACCGCGGTCACAGCTCCTCCCCGGAGGCGGCGATCGTCGGCGCTGCCGGCGAGGACGGCAGGGTCTCGATCGGGTTCGTGTTCGTGCCGACCGGGGCGTACGCCTGGTCGGACGCGGCGGCCGCACGGGACCGGGTGATGGCGTCCATCACGGTCTCGACGGTGATGACGCCGCGGAAGGACTCGCCGCGACCGGTGACGAGCGCCGCACCGGCACTCGACACGAGCATGGTGTCGAGTGCGTCGTTGAGCGTCGCGGCCTCGCCCACGACGGGCAGGTCGGGCTCGATCCCCTCGGGCACCCGGGTCAGGCGCTCGAGCTGACGGCGGGTCGGCCACCCCACCGGACGCTGGCGCCGGTCGACGACGACGGCGTGCTGGTGCCCGCCGGCCTCGTCCATCCGCTGCAGCACGGCCTTCGTCTCCTCGCCGGCCGAGCAGGTCACCGCGGGGGCGAGCTCGACGTCGCGGACGCGGTTCAGCGTCAGCTGCTTGAGCCCGGCGCCCGAGCCGATGAAGTTCTCGACGAACTCGTTGGCCGGTTCCGCGAGGATCCGCTCCGGGGTGTCGTACTGCACGATGTGCGCGCCCTCGGTGAAGATCACGATCCAGTCACCGAGCTTCACGGCCTCGTCGAAGTCGTGCGTGACGATGACGATCGTCTTGTGCAGCTCCTCCTGGATGCGCAGGAGCTCATCCTGCAGGCGCTGCCGGGTGATCGGGTCGACGGCACCGAAGGGCTCGTCCATGAGCAGGACGGGCGGGTCCGCGGCGAGCGCTCGGGCGACGCCCACGCGCTGCTGCTGCCCGCCGGAGAGCTCGCGGGGGAAGCGGTCGCGGTAGGTGTCCGGGTCGAGCGAGACGAGGTCGAGCAGCTCGTCGACGCGCGCCGCGATCTTCTCCTTCGACCAGCCGAGCATCTTCGGCACGATCGCGATGTTCGCGGCGACCGTCATGTGCGGGAAGAGTCCCCCGGCCTGGATGACGTAGCCCATGCGGCGGCGGAGCTCGTCGCCGTCGATGCTCGTGACGTCCTCGTCGCCGACGACGATGCGGCCCTCGGTCGGCTCGATGAGCCGGTTGATCATCTTGAGGGTCGTGGTCTTGCCGCAGCCGGACGGGCCGACGAGCATGACGACCTTGCCGGCCGGGATCTCGAGCGTGATGCCGTCGACGGCGGGCTTCTGCTGGCCCGGGTAGCGCTTGGTGACCTCGTCGAGCAGGATGCTCCGGCCGGTCACGTCCCCCTCGGGCGCGGTGCCGGATGCGTGGTCGGTGGTGGCGTGGTCAGTGCTGGACACGGATACCTCTCGAGGTGGTCAGGCGGCCGAGGCCGATGAGGAGCAGGTCGAGGACGAGGGCGAGCAGGACGACCCCGATGACCCCGACGACGACCGAGTTCAGGGCGTTCGCCCCGCCGAGGCGGGAGAGGCCCGAGAAGATGAAGCCGCCGAGTCCGGGGCCGAGTGCGTAGGCGGCGATCGCGGCGATGCCCATCACCATCTGCGCGGAGACCCGCACGCCGCTGAGGATGATCGGCCACGCCATCGGGAGCTCGACCTGCACGAGCGTGCGGATCCGGCTCATCCCGATGCCGCGGGCGGACTCCACCACGGTCGGCGGGATCTCGGCGAGCCCGACGACGGCGTTCCGCAGGATCGGCAGCGTGGCGAAGAAGACGACCGTGACGACGGAGGGCACGACGCCGAACCCGAGCGGCACGATGAGCAGGCCGATGACGGCGAAGGACGGCAGCGTGAGGCCGATCGCCGAGATCGCGTTGGCGGCCGAGCTGAGCCGTGGACTGCGGTACACGAGCGTGGCGAGCACCACGGCGATGAGCGTCGCGAGCACCGTGCACTGGACCACCAGCGAGAAGTGCTGCCACGACGAGAACCAGATCTGGTCCCATCGCTCCGAGACGTACTGGAACACGGGTGGGCACCCCTCCCTGTCGGCCGAACGCCCCACTCGACGGGGCACGAACCCGTCCGACCGTACGCAGGACACCCCGTACTTGTACAACGGCAAAGGTTCGGAACAGGACGTTCCTGGGCGTTCGCCCAGACGAGAACCCCTGGTCAGGACGTACCCCTCGGTGTCAACCTGGGAGAGTGGTAACGATACCGAACGACCCTCGGCTATCGGTCGGACCGCGGCAACCCGGACCGCTGGGCGATGTCGACCAGGTGCGCCCGCCACGTCGCCCACTCGTCGGGCGTCTTCGCGGCGAGGTTGCCGTCCCCGTCGCCTGCAAGACCGTCGAGCATCTCGCGGACGATGTCGGCGTGCCCCGCGTGCCGGGCGGTCTCGTACGCCATGTGCACGAGGATCCGGTGGAGCGTGACCTCGCGGCGGTCCTCCGGCCACCACGGGACGACCCCGCGGGCGTCGAGGTCGAGCGCCGCGATCGTCGCGTCGGCGTGCGCGGCGCTCCGGTGGTGGAACGCGACGACGTCGGCCATCGACTCGTCGAGCGACGCGTACATGTCGGCGCCGTCCCACGAGTCGAGCCAGGCCGGGGCGTCCGGCAGCGGCCGGTCGAACACGAGCCCGAGGTACCCGGCCTGCACGCCCGCGACGTGCTTGACCAGGCCGAGCACGTTCGTCCCGGTCGGGGTCAGCGGCCACCGGGCCTGCCGCTCGGCGAGCCCGTCGAGCTTCGCGAGCAGCGCGGCGCGGTGCTTCTGCAGGTACCGGTGCAGCGTCTCCTTGACCATCGCCGCGTCCGTCGTGGGCGTGGTGCCCTCGGCGGACAGCGACGACAGGCCGGTCGCGGCGATCGACGCCGTCGGCTGGGCGGGGGTGACCTCGGGGACCGGATCGGCACTCGTCATGTCGCCGATGCTGCCACCCGTCGGGCCTGCACGCGCTCCGACTCGTGCACCGCGACGCGTTCCGCGGTCAGGAGCAGCGACGCGACCTCGGCGGCCGTGCGCGTCGGGGCGTCGTTCCAGCTCGTCAGGTCGCGGACCCGGGCCATCCGCAGGTCCGGTGCGGGACACCAGGCGACCGGCTGTCCCTCGTCACGGGCCAGTGCGTGCCAGACCAGGTCGAGCGCCCGCTGCACCGGCTGCGAGTGCACCGCCTGCGGACCACCGGCGGCGGAGACGACCGCGCCGACCAGGCACGCGGCGACGAGCGGCCGGCCCTGGACGTCCATCGCCGCGGCACTCGAGGCCTTGCGGACCCGTCCGTGCTCGTCGAGGTACGCGAACCACGCGTGCTGGGTCCAGCCGCGCTCGACGACCTCGCGCGCGGTGGTGAGCAGGCGCTGCAGGTCGTCGAGCTCCCGGAGGTGCTCGACGATCCGTCGGTCGCGCGCCGCGGCTCGGCGGACCGCCCAGCGGTCGAGGAGTGCACGGAGTCCGTGCCGCGGACGATCTGCGGCGGGGGCGGACGGGGCGGGGGAGGCGTCGGTGTCGACGTCGTGCGGGACGCGGAACTCGAGGGTCATCAGGCCCCTCCGATCTCCAGTGCACGGACAGGTGAGGGAACGATAAGCCCGTGCGACCTCAGTCGTCCAGCACCGCGTCGATGGCCCGTGCCGCGACCGTCCGCAAGGCGTGTTCGTCGCTCGTGGCGAGCGCCGAGGCGATGGCGACCGCCCACCCCCGGGCGCGCGTCCAGGTGGCGTCGTCGGCCGCGACGGCCGTCGTGAAGGTGCGCCGTGCCTCCCGGTCGAGCGTCAGCCAGCGGGTCGCGAGGTCCACGGCGGGGTCGCCCGCGGTCACGTCGCCGAAGTCGACGACCGCCGCCAGGCGGCGTGCGCCGTCGGCGTCGTCGGTCACGAGCAGGTTGCAGGGGTGCAGGTCGCCGTGCACCCAGACGGGAGGCCCGTGGTGCGCGGGTGCGGCCACCGCGGTCCGCCAGGCCTCGCCCAAGGCCAAGGCCCGCGGCACGCCGGGTCCGTCCAGGCGCGCGCGGACCGCCGCGTCGCGGGTCGCGAGGGGCACCGCACGGACCGGGTTCACGGGCGCGTCCGCCGGTGCGGGGACGTGCAGCAGCTGGACGAACGCGGCGAGCGCCCGGGCGACCCGCTCGCCCTGCGCGACCGGTCCGGCCGGGGTGCCCGCGAACCAGGGGACGACGCTCCACGACCACGGGTAGCCGAGCGCGGGGCGGCCGGTGCGCACGGGCGCCGGGACCGGGACGACGTCCGCGACGAGCGCCGCGAGGTCCGGCAGCCAGCGCTGCTCGTGCTCGACGAGGACGGCTGCGGCGGCGCGGCGGGGGAGTCGCACCGCCAGGTCGTCCCCGGCACGCACGAGCACGTTGTCCCAGCCGTTCGCGGCGACCCGCAGCGGCAGGTCCGCGAGGTCGGGGTGCTGGTCCCGGAGCAGGGCCGCCACGAGTGCGACGTCGACGTCGTGTTCGGCGGGCGGAGTGGGCATCCGGTCACGGTAGTGGAACGATCCTCGATTCCCCGTGAACGGGGGATCGAGCGGAAACGTACTCCTTGGTATCCTCACACCCAGACGACGTGGGTGTCCCTGGGGGGACCCGCGTCGCTCAGTCGGCCGGGGCGGGGTCCGGCGCGATGATCGCGACGAGGCGGGGGATCGCCGGGCGGGTCTGCTCCGTGACGATCCCGGAGAGCAGGACCGACCAGAGTTCGCGGAGCCGCTCGTACAGGTCCGCGCGGTCGTGCAGCAGGTCCGACACCATCTGCACCCCGGTGTACGCGGGGCTGATCACGCGCCCGACGAGCTCCGGGTCCCACGACGGGTCGACCTCGCCAGCGTCGATCGCCCGGCGGACGACGGTCGCGGTGTGGTGCATCCAGTCCGTGTAGGGGTCGCGCCGGGGGACGTCGACCGCGTGCTCGTCGGTCGACAGTCGGATGCCGGCGGACACGACGACCTCGCGGACCATCTGCGTCGCGACGCTCTGCGACATCCACATGAGCGACTCGAGCGGTGTGGTGCCGCGGAGCGCCGCCTGCTCGGCGTACCGACGCGAGACCTCGTGCTGCTCGGCGATCACGGCGCCGGCGATGTCGGCCTTCGAGCGGAAGTGGAAGTACAGCGCGCCCTTGGTCAGCCCGGCGCGCTCGGCCACCCCGTCCATCGACGCCCCGCGGTACCCGCGCTCGTCGAACTCGCCGGCGGCCGCCCGGATGAGGGCCGCCCGGGTCGCCACCGCACGCTGCTGCCGAACCCTGCCGTCCTGCGCCATGCAGTCGATCGTAGCGACGCGGGGCGTGTGCTCCGGGGTCCTCAGGGGACCCCCCGGCGCACTGTCGTACGGTGACCGGCATGGAGCGATGGCGGAGCCCACGGACCTGGGCACGAGCGGGTCGGTGGCTGCTGCTGCCGATCGCCGTGCTCGACTGGGTCGCGCTGGCCCCCCAGCCCGTCGTCGTGATCGCGTTCCTGATCGCCGTCGTCGGCTTCGCCGGGATGGCCGCCGCGCTCATCGTCCGGATGCTGCACCGGTCCCGGGCCGCGATGGCGGGCCTCGGGGTCGTGCTGCTGCTCGGTGGGCTCGTGGTCCTGGGGCTCGACCCGTTCCCGGGCACCGTGCCGACGCTCGACCAGTGGTGGCCGGACGCGATCACGCAGCCGCAGGTCGTCGGCAGCGCGTACTGGAAGACCGCGGGACTCGGCGTCGAGCTCGCCGGGTTCGCGCTGCTCGGCACGCTCCTGGTCGTCACGCTCACGGGCGGCCCGGACCGCGCCCGGCGCAGCACCGTCCGCTGACGGACCCGGCGCGCGTCAGGTCCGCCCGACCTGCACGACCGCGAGGTCCCGCCCGGCACCGTCCGCCGGCAGCAGGCCGCGCAGGTGTCCGAGCAGGTCGTCCGGGTGCGCGGCCACCACGTCGGCGAAGCCGTCGACGTCCGCCACCCCGGCGAGCGCGAGCGCCCCGGCAGTCAGCAGCACGACGCGGTCCCCGTGCCCGAGGTCGGCCGACCCCGTGGTGCGCCGGTGCCCGGTGTGCTGCAGGCCGAAGGGTCGGTCCGTCGAGCGGATCGGCGTCACCGACCCGTCCGCACGGGCGAGCAGGGCGAGCCCGTGGCCCGCGTCCGCCCACGTGACGCGGCCGTCCGTCGGGTCGAGCCGCACGTGCAGCAGTGACCCGACGGCCCCCGCGGCCGACAGGTCGGGGGTGAGCTGTGCCTCCAGGCCGGTGATCGCCGCGTCCACCGCGACGTCCGTGCGGGCGACGACCGCGGCGCGTGCCGAGGCTGCGAGGAGCGCCGCGGCGCGACCGGCGGCGGCCACCGAGCCGACCGTCGCGTGCAGCGCACCGTCGGACGCGACCCGCCAGTCGACGAGGTCCCCGCCGCGTTCGTGCGGGACGACCAGTCCGTCCACGGTCCCGCCGGGCAGCACGAGCGGCTCCGGCAGCAGCCCCGTGAGCACCCGCTGGACCCGCGCGCGTTCGATCGAGTGGACGAGCTCGCGCTCCGCCCAGCGCGCGAGGTCACGGAGCAGGGCGACGTCCGCGGCGGAGAACTCACGCGGCTGCGCGTCCATCACGCACAGGGTGCCGACCCGGGTGCCGTCGAGCGTGCTGAGCGGCGCGCCCGCGTAGAAGCGGATGCCGTGCTCGGCGACCGCGGCGGTGTGGGCGAAGCGCGGGTCGAGCGCCGTGTCGGGGATCACCATCGGCTCGGGCGTGAGCACCGTCGTCGCGCAGAACTGCTCGCTCGCCGGGACGCTCGTCCCCTGGTGCCACCCGAAGGTCGACTGCGTCGTGACGACGTCGTGGTGGACGAGGTTGAGGAACGTCAGGGGCACGCCGAACGCCTCGTGCGTCATCCGGGTGATGCGGTCGAACCGCTCCTCCGGACCCGCGCCGAGGACGTCGAGCGCCTCGATGACGGCGGTGCGCCTGTCCGCACCGTCGAGCTGGTCGGTCACCCCTCCGTTGTACCCGCTCCACCGGCGAGGAACCAGTCCCGCGGGTGGGGGTCCGCGCTGAGCGTCCGGCGCGCCGAGGTCGGGGTGGCCCAGGCAGCGGCGTTCCCGAGCACCCGCTGGACGTCCGGGTGGTGGTAGACGGGGTACTCCTGGTCGCCGGGCGAGAAGTAGAAGACCCGGCCGAGGCCACGACGGTAGGCGACGCCGGACCGGAACACCTCTCCGCCGGCGAAGGTCGACAGGAAGACCTCCTCGTCGGGGCGCGGGATGTCGAAGTACTCGCCGTACATCTCCTGGCGGTCGATGACGATCGGGTGCGGGACGCCGGCGGCGATCGGGTGCTCCGGCGCGATCGTCCAGACGAGCTCGCGCTCCCCGTCGTTCCGCCACTTCAAGGAGCACGTCGTGCCCATCAGGCGGGTGAACGGCTTCGAGTAGTGCCCGGAGTGCAGCACCACGAGCCCCATGCCCGCGTGCACCGCCTCGACCACGCGGTCGACGACCTCGTCCGCGACCTGGTCGTGGGCGACGTGGCCCCACCAGAACAGGACGTCGGTGGACGCCAGGCGCTCCGCGGTCAGGCCGTGCTCGGGTTCCTGCAGCGTCGCGGTCGCGACCTCGGCGGTCGGGTGCTGCTCGCGCAGGGCGGCGGCGATCACGGTGTGCATGCCGTCCGGGTAGTGCCCGAGCACGGTCTCGTCACCGCGGCTCTCGTGCACGTTCTCGTTCCAGACGACGATGTTCAGGGGACGGTTCTCGGTCGGCGCTGACATGTCCCCGACGCTACCGTGCCCGTGTCGGCGGTCTCCCCGGTTCGTGCACCAGCATGTCGGCATGACTCCCCGATCCCTGTTCCGTGCCGCCGCGGTGGCCGAACTCGTGACCTGGACGCTGCTCATCGCCGGGATGGTCCTGAAGTACGGGCTGGACGCCGGCGACTGGGGAGTGCGGATCGGCGGGAGCGTGCACGGCTTCGTGTTCCTGGCGTACCTGGTCGTGACGACGGTCGTCGCGGTGAACCAGCGCTGGTCGGCGGGGGCGCTCGTGCTCGGGTGGGCGAGCGCGGTCGTGCCCTACGCCACGGTGCCGTTCGAGGTCGCGGTCGCCCGGCGCGGGATGCTCGAGGGGGTATGGCGCCGCTCGCCGGACGGTCGCTCGGGCGTGTGGGACCGCCTGCTGTTCTTCGTGGTGCGCCGGCCCGCGGTGGCGGCGGGCATCGGGGTCGTCGCGGTGGCGCTCGTGTTCTCGGCGCTGCTGGTGGTCGGGCCGCCGGTGCCGTCGCGGGGCTGAGGCGCGGGGGCGCGGGCGCGGCGCGCGCAGGCACGCACGCCCGAGCGGGCACGGGCGGGCAGGCGCACGAGCGGGCGGGCGCACGAGCGGGCGGGAGCGGGCGGGCGCACGAGTGGGCGGGCGCACAAGTGGGCACGACATGCCGCTCATGTCCGCGGCGCGAGCCATTTCTGTCACGCTCGGCCCCGAGCGTGACAGAAATGGCCCGCTCAGCGGGCCAGCGGGCCAGCGGGCCAGCTGAGCAGCGCGGGCGCACGCACAGACGGACGGGAGGCACGGTGCCAGCTGGCACCGTGCCTCCCGTCCTTACCGGCGCGCGTCTACAGCGCGGCCAGCGCCTCGTTGAGCGTCGCCGACGGGCGCATCACGGCGCTCGTCTTGGCGTCGTCCGGCCGGTAGTACCCGCCGATGTCGGCGGGCTTGCCCTGGACGGCCACGAGTTCGTCGACGATGGTCTGCTCGTGCTCGTCGAGCGTCGCCGCGAGGCCCTGGAACGCCGCTGCGAGTTCGGCGTCCTCGGTCTGGCGGGCGAGCTCGTCAGCCCAGTACTTCGCCAGGTAGAAGTGGCTGCCGCGGTTGTCGATCGTGCCGATCTTGCGGCCCGGGGACTTGTTCTCGTCGAGGAACGTGCCCGTGGCGCGGTCGAGCGTGTCCGCGAGGACCTTCGCCCGCGCGTTGCCCGTCACACCCGCGAGGTGCTCGAACGACACCGCGAGCGCGAGGAACTCACCGAGGGAGTCCCAGCGCAGGTAGTCCTGCTCGACGAGCTGCTGCACGTGCTTCGGGGCCGAGCCGCCGGCACCGGTCTCGAACAACCCGCCGCCACCGAGCAGCGGGACGACCGAGAGCATCTTCGCCGAGGTGCCGAGCTCCATGATCGGGAACAGGTCGGTGAGGTAGTCGCGGAGGACGTTGCCCGTGACCGAGATGGTGTCCTCGCCGCGACGGATGCGCTCGAGCGAGAAGCGCATCGCGTCCTCGGGCGACATGACCTCGATCTGCAGGCCGTCGGTGTCGTGGTCGCCGAGGTACGTGCGGACGAGCCCGATCAGGTTGGCGTCGTGCGCACGGGTCTCGTCGAGCCAGAACACGGCGGGCGAACCCGTGGCGCGGGCACGCGTGACCGCGAGCTTCACCCAGTCGCGGATCGCCACGTCCTTGGTCTGGCACGCGCGCCAGATGTCGCCCTGCTCGACCTCGTGCTCGATGACGGTCTCGCCGCCGCTCGTGACCACGCGGACGCGACCGGCACCCGGGACCTCGAAGGTCTTGTCGTGCGAGCCGTACTCCTCGGCCTTCTGCGCCATGAGCCCGACGTTCGGCACCGATCCCATGGTCGACGGGTCGAAGGCGCCGTTCGCGCGGCAGTCCTCGATGACGGCCTGGTAGATGCCGGCGTAGCTCGAGTCGGGGATGACCGCGAGGGTGTCGTGCTCCTCGCCGTCCGGGCCCCACATGTGGCCGGAGGTGCGGATCATCGCGGGCATCGAGGCGTCGACGATGACGTCGCTCGGGACGTGCAGGTTCGTGATGCCCTTGTCCGAGTCGACCATCGCGAGCTCGGGGCCGGCGTCGATGCCGTCCGCGAACGCCTGCTTGATCTCGGCGCCGTTCGGCACGCTGTCCAGCCCGGCGAGGATCGAGCCGAGACCGTCGTTCGGGTTGAGCCCGGCGGCGGCGAGGTCGGCGCCGAAGCGCTCGAACACGGACGGGAAGAACGCGCGGATGACGTGGCCGAAGATGATCGGGTCGGAGACCTTCATCATCGTGGCCTTGAGGTGCACGGAGAACAGGACGCCCTGCTCCTGCGCGGCGGCGATCTGGTCACGGAGGAACGCCTCGAGCGCCCGGACGTGCAGCACCGTGCCGTCGACGACCTCGCCGGCGAGGACGGGGATCGACTGCTTCAGGACCGTGGTCTCGCCGTCCTGGCCGACGAACTCGATGGTCAGGGTGTCGCCGGCGGGGGCGATCCACGACTGCTCGTTCGAGCGGAAGTCGTCCACGCCCATCGTCACGACGTTCGTCTTCGAGTCGGCGCTCCACGCACCCATGCGGTGCGGGTGCTTCCTGGCGTAGTTCTTCACCGACAGCGGCGCGCGGCGGTCCGAGTTGCCCTCGCGGAGCACCGGGTTGACGGCGCTGCCCTTGACGCGGTCGTAGCGGGCGCGGACGTCGCGCTCCTCGTCCGTGGTGGGCTCGTCGGGGTAGGCGGGCAGGTCGTAGCCCTGCGCCTGCAGTTCCTTGATCGCGGCCTTGAGCTGCGGGATCGACGCCGAGATGTTCGGCAGCTTGATGATGTTCGCCTCGGGCGTCTTCGCGAGCTCGCCGAGCTCGGCCAGGGCGTCGTCCAGGCGCTGCTCGTCACTGAGGCGCTCGGGGAACTGGGCGATGATCCGGCCGGACAGCGAGATGTCCCGCGTCTCGACGTCGACGCCGGCCGTACGGGCGAAGGCCTCGACGACCGGGAGGAACGAGTGGGTCGCGAGGAACGGTGCCTCGTCGGTGAGGGTGTAGATGATCTTGGCCATGCTGGCGGGTACTCCCTTGTTCAACCGTCGGTACGTCCACGCTACTCGGGGTGCGGGATGTCTCGACATCAAGATACCTGGTCCGGCGCGTATGCGACAGGCGTCCGGCTCGCCTCCGGCAGACGTCCAGCGGATGTCCGGGAGGAACATCGGACGCTCTTGGGAATGTCGCGTTCCATGGTCTCCCGCAGGACCGACAGGAGCGCGACATGGGCAGGGAACGACGAACACCGGCCGACTTCGGGTGGACCGCTGACGACCTGCGGTCGGCCTACGCCGTGGACGGCAGCGGTCCGCACCGGTACGCACCGGACGGCGCGGGGCCGTTCTCCTACGATCCCGACGGGTGCGGGCCGTGGCTCGTCGGGCCGGAGCCGCGTCGCGGGGCAGCCCGCTTCGCCCCACGCACCCGCGGATCCGCCTCGCGACTCCGTCGACTCGGGACGACCGTGACGGCCGGCGCGCTCGCGCTCGTCCTGGCCGTGGGGAGCGTGGCCCTCGTGGCGCACCACGCTCCTCCACACCCGGGGGCGCAGGCATCAGCCGTCCACAGCTCGGCGGACGACGCCACCTGAGCCGGAGCGGCGCGCCAGCCTGGACGCATGACCGAGCGAGTGGCTGATCAGGCGGTGATCCGGAAGACCCGGACACCCGAGGCACGCAGGCCCGCGACGCCCAGGCGGTCCCGCAGGTTCCGGAAGGGGCGCTTGAAGCCCGACGACGCCGATGCAGCGCCGATCTGGTGCAGCACCTCGGACGTCAGGGTCCGCTCGACCTTCGGCGCCAGCCGGGTCACCCCGGAGACGGTGATCACGACGCGGACCGCGTTCGGCGCGAGCAGCGGCGCGATGAGCTCGGCGGCCTCGTGCGCACGGTGGAACGCGGGGTCCTCGCCGGGACGGCGGATCGCGATGACGGCGAGCTCGGCCTCGGCGGAGCAGTGCGGATCGGGCAGGTCATCCACGCCGACGACGCGCATCCGGGTGGCGTCCACCCCGGCCCGCACGGCCGCGGCGCGGAGCACCGGGAGCAGCTCCTGGGAACCCGCGAGCACGACCTCGGCGGTCGCGAGGTCGATCGGTTCGTGTCGCTCCCGCGGCGTTCGGGCCATGGCGCAGGTCCTTCCGGTCGCTGGACTCGGACACTACCGATCCCGCACCCAGCCGGCACGCAGCGCACGGATCGGATCAGGAGCCTCCCAGCCGTTCGGTAACGGGAAGATCACGACGAGGCCTGTACAAAGCGACAGACTCGTGCAGAATGGTGGGCGGCCATGACGACGACACACGACCACGACCAGCAGCAGCCGGGGACCCCGGTCGTGCACCTGTCCCGTCGCGCTGCCCTCGAGGCCGAGCGCGCCGCGGCCCGGAAGCCCGCACGCCGCCCCCGCTCCGCCCGCCCCCGCATCACGCACACCGACGCTCCCGGCGCCCCCGTTGCCTCCGCTCGGGCGGTCACGACCGCCGCTCCCGCAGCTGCGACACCCGCCTCGACCGCTGCGGCCCCCGCCCCGACGGCTGCGACCCCCGCACCGACCACGAAGCGCGCGGGTGAGCGCACCGCCGCCGCCCGCGTCGCCACCGAGCACGTGGACGCCCGGATCACCAAGGTCGTCCGCCGCCGGAGCTCTGCGCCGGTGCAGGCCGTCCCCCGTGCCTCCCGGCCGACCCGCAGCCACCGCGCCAGCCGCATCACGCTCACCAGCGCGGCAGCGGCCCTCGCGATGTTCGCCGCGTCGGCGATGCCGGCGCACGCGAGCGTCGGGTCGTCGACCGCGACGTCGACCATCGCGCCGATCATCCGCACGCAGGACTACGCGGTGACCCAGGCCGTCGCTGCGAACGGTCTCGACCGCGACGGGTTCACCGTCGGCGGCGGCACGGCCGGTTCACCCGGCACGTCGGTGTCCTACGGCGGCGAGGTCCGGTCGCCGTTCCCCGGTCCGGTGCGGATGAGCTCGGGCTTCGGGTACCGCTCCGCACCGTGCGGCGCCTGCTCGTCCCTGCACCAGGGGCTCGACTTCAACCCGGGCATGGGGGCGCCGATCGGTGCCGTCGCCGCGGGCAAGGTCCGGGTCTCCGGCACGTACTTCTCGTACGGCACGGCGGTCATCATCGACCACGTCATCGACGGCCGGAAGGTCGCGACGCTGTACGGGCACATGATCCCGGGCTCGTCGCCGCTCAAGGCCGGCGACACGGTCGAGGCGGGGGAGTTCATCGGCAAGGTCGGGTCCTCCGGGGTCTCGACCGGGGCGCATCTGCACCTCGAGGTCCTGATGGACGGCGTCACCCCGATCGACCCCGAAGCGTGGCTCGAAGCCCGGATCGGCCGCTCCCTGACGACCTGAGGTCGGGCCGCACCCCGCATGCACAGCACTCGTGCAGCACCGGTGCGGTGACGTCCCAGTGATCCTGTGCAGGATCACAGCCATGGACGATCACCACAGACCGCCCGCCCGTCGTCGACCCACCGAGGTGTCCCGCTGATGGGCACCGACACCTGGATCGCCTTCGGGCTCGTCATCCTCTTCGTGCTCGTCGGCGGCGTGTTCGCCGCCGCCGAGATCGCCCTCGTCTCGCTCCGTGAGTCCCAGCTGCAGCAACTCGAACGCCGTGGCTCCCGCGGGGCCCGGGTCGCCGCGCTCGGCCGGGACCCGAACCGGTTCCTGTCCGCCGTGCAGATCGGCGTCACGGTGGCGGGGTTCTTCTCGGCCGCCTACGGTGCGTCGTCGATCGCCCCGGACGTGGCCCCGCTGCTGATGGGGATCGGGCTCGACCGGGGCGCCGCCGAGGCGATCGCCCTCGTGCTGATGACCCTCGTCATCGCGTACCTGTCGCTCGTGTTCGGCGAGCTCGTCCCGAAGCGGCTCGCCCTGCAGCGCGCCGAGGGCTTCTCGATGGCCGTCGCACCGACGCTCGACCGCTTCGCGACCGCCATGCGCCCGGTCATCTGGGTGCTGTCGAAGACCACGAACGCCGTCGTCCGGCTGCTCGGCGGCGACCCGGACGCCCGCAGCGAGTCGATGAGCACCGAGGAGCTCCGCGGCCTGGTCGAGGACCACGACGCCATCGACGCACAGGGACGCCGGATCGCCCGGAGCGCCCTCGACGCCGGCGACCGGATCCTCCGCGAGTCGATGCGCCCCTGGTACGACGTCTCGACGATCGACGCCGCGATGACGATCGCCGACGCCACGGACCACGCCATCGAGGTCGGCCACACCCGGTACCTCGTGACCGCGGGCTCCCGCGACGACGTCGCCGGCTTCGTGCACCTCCGCGACCTCCTGCGCCCCGCCGACCCGACCGCGTCGGTCGCCACCCTCGTGCGGCCGGTGCTCGCCCTGCCGGAGACGAAGTCGCTCTCCGGCGCGATCGCCGACATGCGGACCGACGGACACCAGATCGCCCTCGTCGTGGACGAGTACGGCGGCAGCTCCGGCATGGTCACGCTCGAGGCGTTGCTCGAGGACCTCGTCGGTCGCATCCGCGACGAGTACGACGAGCCCGCGGCCGAGACCGACGGCATCGACGGCGCGACGGTGCTCGAGGACCTCGCCGCCGACGGTGGCCCGGAGCTGCCCGACGGCGACTACGAGACCGTCGGCGGGCTCGTGCAGGTCCGCCTCGACCGGGTGCCCCGCGTCGGTGACGTTGTCGAGGCCGGGGACCACCGGCTCGAGGTCACCGCCATGCACGGTCACCGTGTCGCGCGGGTGCGGATCACCCCCCGCGTGCCCGCGCCGGCAGAGCCGCCCGCCCCGGTCGCCCAGGTCTGACCCACCGGACGGGAGGCGCGGTGACAGCCCGCACCGTGCCTCCAGTCCGTCAGCCGGTCACCCGCCACGGACGGGAGGCGCGGTGCCAGCCCGCACCGTGCCTCCAGTCCGCCTGTCGGTCACCCCGCGACGGTCGCGAGCCGTCCCGACGGGCGTCACCGGCACTGGCGGTACCTGTCTCGGGGCCGGTCCCGCGACGTAGGCTCGATGCATGGGCATCGACGTGCGCAACGAGATCCGTGACTTCCTGTCCTCACGGCGAGCGCGACTCACTCCGGACCTGGTCGGCATGCCGTCGTTCGGCGGTGGGGTCCGACGCGTGCCGGGACTGCGGCGGCACGAGGTCGCCATGCTCGCGGGGGTGAGCGTCGACTACTACACGCGGCTCGAACGCGGCTCGTTGAAGGGCGTCTCGGACAGCGTGCTCGAGGGCCTCGCCGGAGCGCTGCAGCTCGACGAGGACGAGCGCGTGCATCTGTTCGACCTCGCGCGACTGGCGAACGCCGGCGTGAAGGTCATGCACCGGAACGTCCCGACCCGGGTGCGTCCGGGTGTGCAGCGGCTGCTCGACGCGATCACCGGTGCGCCCGCGTGGGTGCGGAACGAGCGCGGGGACGTCGTCGCCACGAACGAGCTGGGCCGGGCGCTGTACGCCCCGATGTTCGCCGGACCCGGGCGTCCGGTGAACACCGCGCGCTTCACGTTCCTCGACCCGGCGGCTCGCGAGTTCTTCCCGGACTGGGCGGCGACGGCACGCGACGCCGTGGCAGTGCTCCGTGCGGCTGCCGTCGCGAACCCGTGCGAGCCCGGCCTGGTGACCCTGGTCGGCGAGCTGTCCACGCGGAGCGAGGAGTTCCGCACGTGGTGGGCGGCGCACGACGTACGCCTGCACCGACGCGGGAAGAAGCGGATCGCGCACCCGATCGTCGGGGAGCTCGAACTCGACTTCGAGGCGCTCGAGCTCGTCGCGGACCCCGGTCTGACGATGTTCTCGTACTCGGCCGAGCCCGGGAGCGAGTCCGAGCGGTCGCTGGCGCTGCTCGGGACCTGGGCCGCGACGGAGCGGGCGGAGCAGTACGCCGCGGTGCGTGCCGGTGACGCCGAGGACGACCGCTAGTCGGTGCTCGTCAGTCGGTGCTGCCGGCGGGGTCGTCCGTCTCCGTGCCGTGGCCGGGACCGTCGAACGTCCGCTCGCTCGCCTCGTACCGCAGCCGCTCGATATGCAGGTCGCGCTCGATCGCGGACAGGCGGAGCACCTTGATCGCGGCGAACACGAGCACGATGAGCGCGATGGTCAGCACGGCGAGTGCCACGACCACGAGCAGGTAGACGATGCTGACGACGGCGAATCCCCCGGAGATCATGCAGCGACGGTAGCAGCGCCCCACGTAGGGTGGCGTCGTGATCGGCGCAGCCTCCGACCGGGACCGCCGTCCCGAGCCCGTGTTCGCCCGGGCCGTGCGCGCCGCCGTCGGCCCCGCACGCACGGTGCTCGCGCTCGACGGGACGCCGTACGCCCCGGCCGACCGCGAGGTCGTCAGCGTGGGCCTCGACGGTCCGCTGCCGTCGGCGGACGCGGCGGTGGTCGCGCTGTCCCCGGGTGTGTGGCCCGCGGTGCAGGCACGACTCGCAGAGATCCGCCGTGCCGTCACGGGCCCGGTCGTCGTGCTGACGGTCGACCCCGAGCGCGTGCAGGACCACTGGCTGATCGAGTACGCCCCCGCCGTGAGCGCCGCGTGGGCCGAGGGGTACCCGGGACTCGACCGCCTGGCCGCAGCGCTCGGCGGAACGGTCGAGAGCACGCGGCTGCCGGTCCCGTTCACGTGCGTCGCAGTATTCCCGGAGACGTTCTACGCCCGACCGGAGCGGCTGCTGGACTCCGCCACCCGGGCGGCGGACCCGGCGTGGGACGCGGTCGACGACCTCACCGCCCGTCGCTCGGTGGCCGCGCTGCGCACCGCGCTCGAGACGGGCGAGTGGGACCGACGGCACGGACACCTGCGGCGCCGGCCGACGTACGACGGGTCCGTCGTGCTCGTGCGCTCGGCTTGACACCGCGTCGTAGGGTGGAACCGTGAGTCAGCAGGAGGTGGTCGGCGCGCTGAGCGCCGGCATCAGGGCGTGACGCCCCCGGCTGTGCCCCTCGGCACGGCCGCCGTCGTCGATCCCTGACCATCCCTCCGCCCGTGCGGCGCTTCCCCTGCGCCCGGGCACTTCCGAAAGCGACCACACCGTGCTGCCCATCAGCGAGAAGACCCTGCGTTCCTCCTTCGTCAACGCCTCCCGCAAGGAGGTCGGGGACGTCACCCTGCCCACCGACTTCGAGACGCTGGAGTGGGAGTCGCTCAACTTCCTCGGCTGGCGCGACCCGAAGACCTCCCGGCGCGCGTACGCCGTCGTGCCCACGCTCGAGGGCGACCTCGTCGGGATCCTGTTCCGGCAGGCCGAGGCGTCGCCGCGCTCCCGGGCGCAGTGCTCGTGGTGCCAGGACGTCAAGCTGCCGAACGACGTCGTGTTCTACGCCGCCAAGCGATCCGGGAAGGCCGGTCGGAACGGGAACACCGTCGGGACCCTGGTGTGCCAGGACTTCCAGTGCTCGCGGAACGTCCGGCGACCGCTGCCCCCGGCGTACGAGGGCTTCGACGTCGAGGGCGCCCGGCTCCGGCGCATCGAGGACCTCCAGCTCCGCGTCGCGTCCTTCGCCGCCGAGCTGTGAGCTCGGGCCCGGGCCCCGGCCTGCTGGGTCGCGCTGGCTTCCGCAAAACGCAACGGGAGCGGCTTCTCGCAGCGGTATGTCGCTGCGAGGAACCGCCGACCTTGCGTTTTGCGGAAGGAAGGTGGGGGCGGCGCCGAAACGCGGCGGTAACGGGCGGTCCCTAGGGTGACCGGATGGACCTTCGTGACTTCGACACCGCCCCGGCCGCCGACGCCCGGGACGTCGCCCTGCACTGGGCTGCCGTTCCTGCGTGGGCCGACGCCCTGGTCGCCGGGCGGCCGTACCGCTCCGTCGCCGCCCTGGCCTCGGCCGCGGCGACGGCCGCCGAGCAGTGGGGCGCGGACGAGCTCGACGCGGCTCTCGCACACCACCCCCGCATCGGCGAGCGCACCACCGAGGCGTCCTCGGCGCGCGAGCAGGGGGCGATGGCGACCGCGGCGGACGACGTCACGGCGGCGATCGCGCGGGGGAACGCCGACTACGAGGAGCGGTTCGGACGGGTGTTCCTGGTCCGTGCCGCCGGTCGGACCCCGGAGGAGCTGCTGGCCGAGCTCGAGCGCCGGCTCGGCAACACCGCCGAGGCGGAGGTCGGCGAGGCCACTGCGGCCTTGGCTGACATCGCGCAGCACCGGATCCGGGCGACCTTCGGCGTGCCCCACCTGACCACGCACGTCCTGGACGCCGGGTCCGGACGTCCCGCGGCGGGGGTCGGCGTGACCCTGCGGACCGCCGCGGGCGAGGTGCTGGCGACGGGGGAGACCGACGCCGACGGGCGGACCGGGCTGGGACCGGACGTGCTGCCCCGCGGCGACCTGGAACTCCGCTTCGACACCGGGGCGTACCACCGCGCGTCGGGGACGCCCACGTTCCACCCGTACGTCGTCGTGGCGTTCAGCGTCACCGGGACGGGACACCTGCACGTGCCGCTCCTGCTCAGCCCCTTCGCGTACAGCACCTACCGCGGCAGCTGACCGGCGGACGCGGCCCGGCCAGAGCGGCCCGAGACTCAGCAGCGCGGGCGCACCGCCGCGGGCGCGGCGCCCGCCCCGCCTACCCCCGCGGCGGCACCGCGATCGGCGCCGTCGACCGCACCGCGTCGTACGACCCCACCGCCGGGTCGTCGCCGTACCGCTCCCGGACGCTCCGCGACCCGAGCAGCAGGTTGAGGAGGATCGCCGCGACCGCACCGGCCGAGATGCCCGAGTCGAACACGAGCGTGAACCACGTCGGGAACGCCGCGTAGATCGACGGCGCGACGGTCGGCAGCAGCGCGATCCCGAGCGGGAGCGCCACGACGAGCACGTTCCGGTTGTCGAACCGCACCTTCGACAGCGTCCTGATGCCCGAAGCCGCGACCATGCCGAACAGCGCCACCCCGGCACCGCCGAGGACCGCGTGCGGGATCGCCTCGACGACCGCCGCGACCTTCGGCACCAGGCCGAGCACGACGAGGATCCCGCCCGCGGCGGTGGCGACGTACCGGGAGCGCACGCCGGTCAGCGCGACCAGGCCGACGTTCTGCGCGAACGCCGTGTACGGGAACGTGTTGAACACCCCGCCGACGACCGTGCCGAGCCCGTCCGCCCGCAGCCCGTCCGCGAGGGTGCGCTTCGACACCGGTCGGTCGACGACCTCGCCGACGCCCACCATGTCGCCCGTGGTCTCGGTCATGATCACGAGCCCGACGACGAGCATCGACACGATCGACGCGAGGTCGAACGTCGGCAGGCCGAAGTGGAACGGCGTGACGACCGCGAACCAGGCGGCGTCGCCGATCCCGGACCCGTCCACCATGCCCGGGACGAACAGCGCCACGACCGTGCCGAGGAGCAGCCCGGCGAGCACCGAGACGCGCGCCAGTCCCCGCGGCGCGAAGCGCTCGACGAGGACGATCGCGAGGAGTACCCCGGCGGCGAAGGCGACGTCGAGCGGACGGGCGGCGCCGTCCTTCCCGCCCTCGGTGACCCAGCCGGCGGCGACGCTCATCAGGGACAGGCCGATGATCAGGATGACGGTGCCGGTGACGATCGGCGGGAACAACCGGACGAGCTGCGAGAACCACGGGGCGACGACGACCATGAACACGCCGCACGCGATGGTCGCGCCGTAGACCGCCGTGATCCCGTGCTCGGTCCCGATCGCGATCATCGGGCCGACAGCGGCGAAGGTGACGCCCTGCACGAGGGGCAGCCGGACCCCGAAGCGCCAGAAGCCGACGGACTGCACGATCGTCGCGAGGCCGGCCACGAACAGGTCGGCGCTGATCAGGAACGCCAGGTCGGCCCGGTCGAAGCCGAGTGCACCGCCGACGATGAGCGGCACGGCGATCGCCCCCGCGTACATCGCGAGGACGTGCTGCAGCCCGAGCGGCAGCAGCCGGGCGAGCGGCGGGACGGTGTCGACGCCGTCCTCGCGCCGGGCGTCGGTCGTCTGGTTCGTGTCGGTCACGGGTGCCCCCTCGGCGTCGTCGGACTCGTTTCCTCGGACGCTACGGAGCGGGTGTTTCCGTGCCGTGTCGGCGGTGGGTCGCCCGGATCACGCGACCGCGCGCCGGAACGCGCGTTCCACAGATGGGGACGGAACGGACGGGAGGCCCGTGGCGGATCCGCCACGGGCCTCCCGTCCGTCCTGTGGTCGCGTCAGCGACCGATGCTCGACATGTCGGGGTAGCGGTCGCCGGTCGGGACCGGCAGCGAGGACAGGCGCTGCAGCTGGGACTCCGAGAGGGTCAGGTCGGCGGCGCCGACGTTCTCCTCGAGGCGGGAGACCCGCTTCGTTCCGGGGATCGGGACGACGTCGGTGCCCTGGGCGAGGAGCCACGCGAGCGCGACCTGCGCCGGGGTGCCACCGACCTCGGACGCGACGGCCTTGACCTCGTCGACGATGCGGACGTTCTGCTCGAACGCTTCCTGCTGGAAGCGGGGGTTGTCGCGGCGGAAGTCGTCGGCGTCCAGGTCGGACGGCTTCGTGATCGCACCGGTCAGGAAGCCGCGGCCGAGGGGCGAGTACGCGACCAGGCCGATGCCGAGCTCGCGGAGGGTGCCGAGCACGTCGTCCTCGGGATCGCGGGTCCACAGCGAGTACTCGCTCTGGACGGCGGTCACCGGGTGCACGGCGTGGGCCTTGCGGATGGTCTCGGACCCTGCCTCGGACAGGCCGTAGTGGCGGATCTTGCCCTCCTGCACGAAGCCGGCGAGCTGGCCGACGACGTCCTCGATCGGGACCTCCGGGTCGACGCGGTGCTGGTACCAGAGGTCGATGTGGTCGGTGCCGAGGCGGCGGAGCGAGCCCTCGAGCGCCTCGCGGACGGACTCCGGTGCGCTCGTGAGCTTGCGGTCGGTGCTCGGCTGGGTCTCGCCGGGGACGTGCTCGACGAGACCGAACTTCGTGGCGAGGACGACGTCGTCGCGGCGACCCTGCAGGGCCTTCCCGACGAGGACCTCGTTCGTGTACGGGCCGTACATCTCGGCGGTGTCGATCAGTGTGACGCCGAGGTCGATCGCGCGGTGGATGGTGCGGATCGACTCGTCGTCGTCGGTGCCGGCGCCCGTGTAGAAGGCGCTCATGCCCATGGTGCCGAGGCCGACGGCGCCGACCTCCAGGTCTGCGAGCGTGTGTGTCTGCATGGGTGCAGGTCTACTCCTGCCGACCCCCTGTGCGGGAGGCACCGACGGGGCTAGGCTGCGGGGACGGACAGGGTCCGTGCGACCGGAGGGGGACACCGTGGTGGTCATCGGGATCGTCATCGGGGTGGCCGTGGCCATCGCCGCGCTGCTCGTCGTGCTCGAGCTGCAGAACGTGCGCCGTCGACGGACGCTCGCGCACCTGGAGCCGGTCGACCCGCGCATCGGGGAGCGGGCCATGTCCCAGGCCTCGGCGGCGCACGCAATCGTCGAGGGGCAGGCCAAGTCCGCGCACCCGGGCATCAGCGGTGCCGGGGGCGGCCCGCTCGGCTGAGCCAGCTCGTCCCACGCGTCCTGGCCGGTCTGTCGTGTCGGCGCCGGGCTGTGGTTCGATCGTGCCCGTGAACCTGTACCTGCGGCTGTTCCTGCTGACCGTGCGCATCCGTCTCGCGGGACTCCGCTCGGGCCGACGGCCTTCGCTCTGGGACGAGGGACGGACGCCGTTCCGGGTCGCGCTCACCGACCTCGACCCCTTGCGGCACGTGAACAACGGCAAGTACCTGTCGATGCTCGACCTCGGTCGGTACGACCTGCTCACGCGGTCCGGCTTCTGGCACGAGGCCTCGAGGCGCGGCTGGTACGCCGTGGTCGCGGCGCAGACGATCACCTACAAGCGGTCGCTGACGCTGGGGCAGCGCTTCACCCTCGTCACCCGGGTGCTCGGCGTCGACGACCGCGCCGTGTACATCGAGCAGACCTTCGAGCGGCGGGGATCGGTCGTCGCGCGGGCGGTCGTGCAGGCCCGGTTCCTCCGTCGGACCGGCGGCACGGTCACGCCCGAGGACCTCGTCGCCGCGGCCGGCGGGGCGCCGCGGGACCTCACCCTGCCCGACTGGGTGCACGCGTGGGCGGACGCGGTGCGGATCAGCAGCGCGGCGCCGACCCGCACGGCCCGGGGCGCCTCGGCGTAGGAAGGTCGGGTGCAGGAGCGACGGGGGAGCGGGACGCCGGGTCGACGTACGGTGCTGGCCGGCGGGGTCGGACTCGGTCTGGTCGGGGTGCTCGCCGCGTGCTCGCGGCCGGGGCCGGCACCGAGCCCGTCCGCATCCGGGTCCGCGTCGTCCTCGGGCGCACCGTCCACGCCGACCCCGCCGACCCCGACCGCCGCCGGAGGGCCGGACTCGTGGGACGCCCTGGCCGCGGCCGTCACCGGGACGCTCCTGCGCTCCGGGTCGTCCGGGTGGGACGCCGCACGGAAGCTGCAGAACCCCCGCTACGACGACGCCGACCCGCAGGCGGTGCTCCGCATCGCTGGCGTCCCCGACGTGCAGGCCGCGCTCGCCTTCGCCCGGAACACCCGCACGCCGGTCGCGCTCCGGGCCGGCGGGCACTCGTACACGGGCTGGTCCGCCGGCGGTGCGCCCGGGACCGACGTCCCCCGCTCGCTCGTGGTCAGCACGCAGGACCTGGACGCCGTCCGCGTCGACGGGGACACCGCGACGATCGGTCCGGGAGCCCGGCTGGCCGACGTGTACGCGGCCTTGGCCCGGGCCGGGCGGGCGATCGGCGCCGGGTCGTGCCCGACCGTCGGCATCGGCGGACTGACGCTCGGCGGCGGGGTGGGCGTCCTGGTCCGGTCGTTCGGCCTGACGTGCGACCAGCTCACGGGGGTGACGCTCGTGACGCCCGACGGCGCCGTGCACCAGGTCTCCGCGACCGCCGAGCCGGACCTGTTCTGGGCGTGCCGGGGCGGTGGCGGCGGGACGGTCGGGGTCGTCACGTCGATGACCTTCCGGACGCAGCCCGCTCCGGACGTGCTGCTGTTCAGCATCGTGTTCCCCTGGTCTGCCGCGGCCGCGGTGGTGCGGGCGTGGCAGGACTGGGCGCCGGTCGCCGACCCGCAGCTCTGGTCGACCCTCAAGCTCCTGAACGGCACCAGGCACACCGCCCCGACGGTCACCGTCACCGGCGTGTGGACCGGCGCGAAGACCGGGGCGGACGCCTCCGTCGACGGGTTCATCGCCGCCACCGGCGCCACGCCGACGTCGCACACCGCCGACGAGCTGTCCTACGGCGACGCCATGGTGCGACTCGCCGGGGCGCCGCAGCGCGTGTCCGAGGCCGCGACGTCGTCCATCGGCGGCCGGAAGCTCACCGACGACCAGGTCGACGTGCTCGTCCGACGGGCCGCGGCGGCCGGGGACGTCGCCGGGAACCGGGAGGGCGGGGCCTCGCTCGACGCGCTCGGCGGCGTCGTGGCCGACGTCGGGCGGACGGACTCGGCGTTCCCGTGGCGGGACGCCCTGATGACCGTGCAGTACACGGCGGTGTTCGCCGACGGCGCGGACCCGGCACCGTTCGACGCGTACGTCCGTGACTTCCGGCAGGCGATGACCCCGGCGTGGGGTGACGGCGCGTACGCGAACTACTGCGACGCGGCGATCACCGACCCCACGGCGTACTTCGACGTGAACACCTCGCGGCTGCACCGGATCGCGGAGCAGGCGGACCCGGACGGGGTGTTCGACCAGCCGCACTGGGTGTGACCGCCGTCAGACGATGACCGCCGTCCTACGATGACCGGATGGACGACGAGGACCTGGTGCTCCCGGACGCCGCCGCGTGGCGGTCGTGGCTCGACGAGCACGAGGACGACCCGGACGGCGTCTGGCTCGTGCTCGCGAAAAAGGGCACGACCGAACCGACGACGCTGACGTACGACCAGGCCCTCGACGAGGCGCTCTGCTCCGGGTGGATCGACGGGCAGAAGCGCGGGCGGGACGCCGGGACCTTCCGGCAGCGCTTCACCCCACGTCGCCGCGCCTCGCTCTGGTCGCAGCGCAACATCGGCCTCGTGGCGGCCCTGACCGAGTCCGGTCGCATGCGCCCCCGCGGGCAGGCCGAGATCGACCGCGCCCGGGCCGACGGCCGGTGGGACCGGGCCTACGCCGGCGCCGCGACCGTCACCGTGCCGGACGACCTCCGTGCGGCCCTCGACGCCGAGCCCACCGCGGCCGCCCTGTTCGCCGATCTCGACGCCACGAACCGGTACGCCGTGCTGCACCGGGTGGTGACGGCGCCGAGCGACACGGCGCGGGCGAACCGCATCGCGAAGCTCGTCGGCGGGCTGTCCCGCGGCGAGACCCCGTACCCGCGGGGGACACCGGCTCAGGGACGGGACACGGTCACGGCGTAGACCGGGGACATGACCACCGGTACCGACACCACGAACCGTCCTGCCGCCGCCTCGGGCACGTTCCGCATCGGCGGCGACCTCGAGGTCCACCGCCTCGGCTACGGCACCATGCAGCTCACCGGACCCGGCGTCTGGGGCCCGCCGAAGGACCACGACGAGGCGATCCGCGTCCTCAAGCGCGCCGTCGAGCTCGGCGTCGACTTCTTCGACACCGCCGACTCCTACGGCCCCTACGTCGCCGAGGACCTGCTCCGCGAGGCGCTGCACCCGTACGGCGACGACGTCGTCATCGCGACGAAGGCCGGCCTCACCCGCACCGGCCCGAACGAGTGGCCGCCGGTCGGCCGCCCGGAGTACCTGCGTCAGGAGGCCGAGATGAGCCTCCGCCGCCTGGGCCTCGAGCGCATCGACCTGTTCCAGCTGCACCGCATCGACCCGAAGGTCCCGCTCGAGGACCAGGTCGGCGAGCTCAAGAAGCTCCAGGACGAGGGCAAGATCCGGCACATCGGCCTGTCCGAGGTGTCGGTCGACGAGGTCAAGGCCGCCCAGGAGGTCGCGACGATCGTCTCCGTCCAGAACCTGTACAACCTGCAGAAGCGCGACGCCGAGGAGCTCCTCGACTGGTCCGAGCAGCAGGGCATCGGCTTCATCCCGTGGTTCCCGCTCGCGACCGGCGGCCTGACGGGCGAGGACTCCCCGCTGACCGAGATCGCCGAGCGCAAGGGCGCGACCCCGGCGCAGCTCGCACTGGCGTGGCTGCTCAAGCGCTCGCCGGTCATGCTGCCGATCCCCGGGACGTCGAGCGTCGACCACCTCGAGGACAACCTGCAGGGCGCGACGATCGAGCTCACCGACGACGAGTTCGCGGAGCTGTCGAAGCTGCACGGCTGAGCGGGCGGGTCGCGGACGCGACCACCCACCGGACGGGAGGCGCGGTGCCAGCTGGCACCGCGCCTCCCGTCCGTTGCATCACGACTCGGCAACGGCGCTCGCATGCGGACGCGGGGCCGGTGCACACTGGTCTCGTCCGTTGGACGGAACCGGGGGGACGACGTGGGGGCACAGGGTGCGGCGACGAAGCATGCCGGCAGCGGCATGTTCGTCGGGACGGGGCGGCGGCAGACCGCGACGATCGTCGCGGTGACCACCCATGGTGGTTCTGTCCTGCGAGTCGACGCGGGTGAGGTGGTCGCCATCACGGGGGACGGCGCTTCCGCGGTGATGACGTCGGTCCGGAACGCGCCGCGCATCGGCGACCGCACGCTCGACGGTCTGGCCGTCGCCGAGGCGACGGCGCTCCGACGACGGCTGGTCGGGACGGTGTGCACCGACCACCGCCTCGTCCCGTCGCTGACGGTGCTCGAGAACACCGCGCTGCCCCTCGAGCTCGACGGGTGGGACACCCACGAAGCGATCGCCGCTGCGACGACCGCCCTCGCCCGGGTCGGGGTGACCGCTCCCTCGGACACGCTCCCCGACGACCTGACCGCGGCCGAGCAGCGGCTCGTCACCGTCGCGCGGAACATCGCCGGGTCGCCGGTGCTCGTGCTCGCCGACGAACCGCGGGACGCGACCGTCGTACGATTGCTCCGTCGCCTGGCCGGGGACGGCGCCGGTGTGCTCGTCAGCACCACCGTGGCCGCGCGACCGACCTGGGCCGACCGCCTCGTCGAGACGCCGGCCGCGATCCTGTGAACGGCAGCGAGGACCCTCAGCCAGAACGCGCGTTCCCCAGCTCGGGGGACTGGCCCGCACCCCGATCACCGGAGAAGCTCGTACCCGTGTCCCGCACCCGCCGGCTCGTCCTCGTGGCGAGCATCGTCTCCGCAGCCTGCCTCGTCACCGCAGGCGTCCTCGTCACCACCACGCCGCGCACCGCGAGCGCCGAGGACCGCCCCGTGGCGGCCGTCGCCGAACACCGCGCCGGTACCGCGCTGCCGGACCCGCGGACGCCCGACCAGTTCGTGACCGGTGCGCTCGACACCCCCGCACTGCCGGGAGCGGTGCCGTTCGCCTACGCGGGCGACTCGATCACGGCACGGCCGGACTCCTGGCTGCACCAGCTCGAGACCGACGACGAGCTGCACGCCGTCGGCGGCTACGCGCACAGCGGGTACCGCGCCGACCAGGTGCTGCAGCAGATCGGTCCCGTGCCGAGCGCCCGGGTCCTGGTCGTCGAGGTCGGCACGAACGACGTCAACCAGGCCGTCCCGACCGCGACGACGATCGCGAACGTCGGGGCGATCGTCCGGAAGGTCGGGGCGCAGCGCGTCCTGGTCGTCGCCGGGCCGCCGTCGGACTGGACCCACAGCCGGTGGGGCGCCGACCGTCGGACCGGTCAGATCGTGCTCACCGACGCCCTGCGCACCGACGCGGCGGAGCACGGGTGGGCGTTCGTCGACCCGTTCACGGCGCTGCGTGCCGCCGACGGCGCGTACAAGCCGGGCACGTCGCCGGACGGCATCCACCCGACGGCCGAGGCGAACCAGGGCGTCGCGCGGGCGATGGCCGCCGCCATATCCCGCACCGCCGCCTGACCCGGACCGGACTGTCGGCCCGGCCCGGGGTCACTCGGGCAGGGGTTCCGCGTACGTCCGGAAGTCGCCGCGCTCGGAGTGGATCGTCCAGAGCTGCTCGGCGACGGCCGCCGACGAGTGCGCGTCCTGCCCGTCGTCGATGCCGAACGGGATGATGAGCTGGCCGACGTGCACGTGCTCCTCGGCCACGGCGTCGTGCAGGAGCTGCGCGTAGGCGCTCTCGCCCGCGAAGGCGACGGACGTGCCGGTCACGCGGGCGCCCGGACGGACCGCGCTGCCCCCGTTGACGAACAGGATCGTGCCGGTGCCGAGCGCACGCATGCCGGGGAGCACCTGACGGACGGCGTTCACCGAGCCGTAGACCGAGAACTCGACCGGGCCGACCAGGTCCTCGGCGGTCGTCTCGAGGACCGGTCGCATGTACTCCTTCGCCGGCAGCGGGCTGTACTGCAGGACCTCGATCGGGCCGAGCTGCTCCGTGGCCGCCTCGAGCGCGGCACGGAGCGAGTCCCCGTCCCGGACGTTCGCGGCGAAGCCCTTCGCGGTCACGCCGGACTCGCCGAGCTGTGCCGCGAGGGAGTCGAGACGGTCCTGGTTGCGCGAGATCAGGGCGACGGCGAAGCCCTCGCGTCCGAAGCGCTCGGCGACCGCGGCGCCGAGGCCCTTGCCGGCGCCGACGATGGCGATGGTGGTCATGGGTGGTCCTTCCGGAGGTGGTGTGCGCCCGACGGTAGGCCGACGTCCCGCGTCCTGGGAGGCACGGCCAGGAACCCTCAGGGCTTTCCCGCCTGCGTCGTGTGGACTCGGGGGACGAACCGGGAGGATCACCGTGGACACCACCCGCAGCACCCGCACGACCCGCAGCGCTCGCTCCGCCGGAGGCCGCGCCGGACGTGAGTCCGGACGTCGGTCCGTCGGCCGTGCCCGTCGGTCGTGGTCCGCGGTCGGGCTCGCGGCGGCTGCAGCCCTGGCGCTCGTCGCCTGCTCGGACGGCGATCCTGACGGCACCGGTGGGACCGGCACGTCCGGCTCGAGCAGCGTCCCGTCCCGGACCAGCCCGGCGACCGCGGCGGCGACGACCGAGGTCGTGACCGGACTCGACGCTCCGTGGTCGGTCGTCCCCGTCGGCGACTCCGGCGACGCGCTCATCAGCGAGCGCGACTCCGCCCGGGTGCTCGAACTGCGGGCGGACGGCTCCACCCGCGAGGTCGGCACCGTCCCCGGCGTCCGGCACGGCGGCGAAGGGGGACTGCTCGGGCTCGCCCTGCACGACGGCGACCTGTTCGTCTACTCGACCGCCGACGACGGCAACCGCGTGCAGCGCTTCTCGCTGACCGGCGACACCGGCTCGTACCGGCTCGGCGACGCCACCACCGTGCTCGACGGCCTGCCCCGGAACACGTTCCACGACGGTGGCCGGATCGCGTTCGGCCCGGACGGCATGCTCTACGTGAGCGTCGGGGACGCCGGGGACCGACCGGCGGCGCAGGACCGGGACTCCCTCGCCGGCAAGATCCTCCGTGTGACGCCGGACGGTGCGGTGCCGGACGACAACCCGTTCCCGGGCTCACCGGTGTGGTCGCTCGGCCACCGCAACGTGCAGGGCATGGGCTGGGCGGCCGACGGCACGATGTTCGCCGCGGAGTTCGGGCAGGACGCCTGGGACGAGCTCAACGTCATCGTCGCGGGGGAGAACCACGGCTGGCCCGAGGTCGAGGGCGTCGGCGGCGAGGACCGCGGCTTCGTCGACCCCGTGCAGCAGTGGGCGACCGACGACGCGTCGCCGAGCGGCCTCGCCGTGATCGGTGACACCGTGTACGTCGCGAACCTGCGCGGCGAGTCCGTCCGGGCCGTGCCGGTCGCCGAACCCACGACGTCGACGGTGTCCTTCGCCGGCGAGTTCGGACGGATCCGTACGGTGCTCGCCGGTCCCGACGACACGCTCTGGTTCGTCACGAACAACACCGACGGCCGCGGCGACCCGCGGGACGGCGACGACCGCATCCTCTCGGTGCCGCTCCGCGAGCTCGACTGACGCGGACCGGTCAGCCCGACCGCCGTCGGGTGCGCACCCTCGCCCACGATGGAGCAGAGTACGTCGGGCGCGCCCGGGCGACCCGACGTCTTCTGCTCCACCACGGGAGAAGCCGACGTCAGATCGTGGTCCCGGCCGCGACCTCGAGCCCACCGTGCTCGACCTGCCACCGCAGCGCGTCCCGCACCGTCTCCGAGGCCGTCCACGCCGGCGCGTAGCCGAGCACCCGCTCCGCCTCGGCGGTGCTGAACACCTGGCTCCGCGACAGGTGCTGCCAGCTCGCGTCGGCGTGATCGGGAGCCGTGACCTCGCGGAACCGGTCCCACGAGACGGACTCGAGCCGTGCCTCCCGGCCTCCCCACGACGCGACCAGCTGGGCGTACCCGCGCACGGTGAGCGCGGTCGGAGCCGTCGCGAAGAAGGCGCCGCCGGACGCGGCGTCACGCTGCTCGACCGCCAGCTGGAACAGCTGGGCGACGTCGTCGGCGTGCACGTGGGCCATCGCCTCCGCACCGAGGCCGGGCACCTCGACGGTCTCGCCCCGGGTCAGTCTCGTGACGACGGACGGGTCGAGGTTGCCGAGCGGGCCGATCGGCATCCACCCCGGTCCGCTGATGTGCCCTGGGTGGACGGACGTCGTGAAGACACCACCAGAGGCGGTTTCTTCCTGCAGGAGCCGTGCGATCGCGTCCTTCCGGACGCCGTACTCGCCGAACGGCGGGGTCATCGTCGCCTCGGTGATCGGCAGGACGTGCGAGACGCCGGCCCGCCAGATCGAGCCGCAGTGCACCAGGTGCGTGCGGCTGCCGCGCAGCGCGCGGACGAGCTGTCCGGCGCTCTCGACGGTGAAGCAGACGAGGTCGACGACGGCGTCCGCGGCGAGCGCCGCGACCCGGTCGCCGAAGGTGCCGTCGCGGTCCTCCTGCTCCCGGTCCGCGACGACGCGTTCGACGCGCGTCCACTCCGGGGTGTCGGCGTACGGGGTGCTGGTGCCCCGCGACACGGCCACGACCTCGTGGCCGGCGCGGACGAGACGGGGGACGAGGAACGTGCCGATGTGGCCGGTGGCCCCGATGACGACGATGCGCATGGTGCTCACGCTAGGCGCGTCGGGTCGGCCCCGACAGGCCCTGTCCGTGCTCCGCGGGACGGGCGGGAGGCGCGGGGCGGGGTCCGCCACGCGCCTCCCGCCCGACGGGCGAGCAGCGTTCAGGCGCTGCGGACGGCCTGGACCGAGCCGGCGATGACGGCGGCGTCCTCGGCGAGCGCGCCGACGGCGTCCGGCAGACCGGCACCGCTGAGCGACTTCCGGGCGGCCCAGCCGACGAAGCTGCCGACGACCGCGCCGACGCCGCCGAGGACCGCACCCTCGAGGCGCAGGTCGCGACGACCGGTCGTGCCGAGCGCGGCACCGGCGAACGCGCCGGCGGCGATGCGGCCGACCAGGCCCATCGGGGAGATGCGGGCGGGGGCCTTCGGGGACTTGTCGCCGATGAGCTCGCCGATCGCGGACGCGACGAGGAGCCCGCGGCCGAGGGGCGTGCTGAACGCCTTCCACTGCTGCCAGTCACCCTTGACGGCCCTGTTGTCGTGGTTCAGGGCGAGGACGGCCAGCGGGGTGCTGCTCCGTCCGCCGCTCAGGACCCCGAGGGCGAGGCTCCGGACGAGGGTGTGCTGCTCGTGCTGCTGCTTGCTCATGACGCTCCTGTCGTGTCCCGTCGGACGGTACTCGCGCGTCGCCGCGCGTTCGTTCCCTGTGCATCCAGACAGGGAGCAGGCCGGGCGGGCACGATGGGCCGATGGCAACGACGAGACCACCCGCCGCTGACCCTGCGACCACCACGCCACCGCCGACCGGGGTCGCCCGGTGGGTGTTCTGGCCCGCCGCCGTGCTCGTGCTCGGGTTCGTGGGGTGGACGCTCGTCGCTCCCGCATCGGCCTAGGCGGTGTTCGCCACCCTGCAGCGCGGCATCGTCCGGAACTTCAGCTGGTACTACGTCCTCGCTGCGGCGTTCTTCGTCGCGTTCGCGCTCTTCGTCGGCTTCAGCCGGTTCGGGGACATCAAGCTCGGCAAGGACCGGGACGAACCGGAGTTCTCGACCCGGTCGTGGTTCTCGCTGCTCTTCGCGGCGGGGATGGGCATCGGACTCGTGTTCTACGGCGTCTCGGAGCCGCTCAGCCACTTCGCCTCGCCGCGCCCCGGGGTCTCCGGGTCGGAACAGCACCTGGCACAGGAGGCCATGACGCAGACCTTCCTGCACTGGGGGCTGCACGCCTGGGCGATCTACGTCGTGCTCGGGATGGCCCTGGCCTACGCGATCCACCGCCGCGGCCGTCCGGTGTCGATCCGGTGGGCGCTCGAGCCGCTCCTCGGTCGACGGGTACGCGGCGGCTGGGGCAACGTCATCGACGTCGTCGCACTCATCGGCACGCTGTTCGGCGTCGCGACGTCGCTCGGCCTCGGCGTGCTGCAGATCGGCGCCGGGCTCGAGAGCGCCGGCATCGCGGAGAGCACCACCGTCAGCCAGATCGCGATCATCGCCGTGATCACCGCCCTGACGATCGTCTCGCTCGTCACCGGGGTGGCGAAGGGCATGAAGATCCTGTCCAACCTCAACCTGCTGCTCGCCGCCGCGCTCCTGGTCTTCGTGCTCGTCGTCGGACCGACGCAGTACCTGCTCCGCGACTTCGTGCAGTCCATCGGCGCGTACCTGCAGAACGTCGTCGGGCTGTCCTTCAACGTCACCGCCCAGCAGGGCTCCGCGGGCGAGGAGTGGCAGGGCGCCTGGACGACATTCTACTGGGGCTGGTGGATGTCGTGGGCGCCGTTCGTCGGCATCTTCATCGCCCGGGTGTCGAAGGGCCGGACGGTCCGTGAGTTCGTGTTCGGCGTCCTGCTCGTCCCGACGCTCCTGACCTTCCTGTGGTTCGCGGTGATGGGCGGCGCGGCCATCCACCGCGAGGTCTCCGGTGCCGGGGGACTCGTCGGTGCGGACGGCTCCGTCGACGTCGAGGGGTCGCTCTTCACGCTGCTCCGCGACCTGCCGGCCGGTGTCGTCCTGACGTTCGGGGCGATCATCCTGATCGGGATCTTCTTCGTGACCTCGTCGGACTCCGGGTCGCTCGTGATGGCGATGATCGCGTCGGGCGGGCAGCTCGAGCCACGGAACCGGCTGCGCGTGTTCTTCGCGCTCGTGACGGCGTTGCTCGCGGTGGCGCTGCTCCTGACCGGTGGGCTCGACGCGCTCAAGACGGCGGCGATCACGACCGCGCTGCCCTTCAGCGTCGTGCTCCTGCTGACGTGCTGGTCGCTCGTGATCGCGTTCCGGCGGGAGCGACGCGTGTACGACCGGGCGGAGCGCGAGGTCCTGCTCGAACGCATCGGCGAGCACTACGGGCTCGAGGTCGAGGCGCCGAGCGAACGGACCCCGGCGGCCGGGCCGTGGTCGTCGGTCCGTCGGCGCCTGCGGCGGCGCACCTCCACCGACTGACGACGGGGCGCACGGCCTGCGGGGGACCACGCGGTGCGGGTCGCTCGGAGCCGGTCCGCGTACCGTCCGCGGCATGAGCGACATCATCCTGTTCGGCGGCCACGGCAAGGTCGCCCTCCTCGCGACCCGCATCCTCACCGACCGGGGCCACCGCGTCACCTCCGTCATCCGCAACCCGGAGCAGGAGGGTGACGTCCGTGCCCACGGCGGGGAACCCCGCATCGCCGACGTGCAGCAGCAATCCCTCACCGATCTCGAGGACCTGGTCCGCGGGCACGACGCCGTCCTGTGGTCGGCCGGAGCGGGCGGCGGGTCAGTGGACCGGACGTGGGCGATCGACCGCGACGCCGCGGTGCTCTCGGTCCAGGCCGCGGCACGCGCCGGGGTCGACCGGTACGTGATGGTCTCGTGGTCCGGGTCGCAGCTCGACCACGGGATCCCGCAGGACCAGGACTTCTTCGCGTACGCCCAGTCGAAGATGATCGCCGACGCCGTGCTGCGCGACTCCGACCTGCAGTGGACCGTGGTGGCGCCGAGCACGCTGACCGACGACGAGTCCACGGGCCGGGTCGACTGGGACGGTTCGTCGTCGCAGGTGGCACGCGCGGACGTCGCGCACGTGGTGGCGGACGTGCTCGAGGACCCCTCGACGGCCGGTCGGACGATCCGCTTCAACGACGGCGCGACCCCGATCGCGGACTTCCTGCGCGGCTGACGGGGTCGACGGGGTCGACCCCCGCTCGGTCGCTGTCAGCGAACGGACCGGACGACGGCCGAGGCGGGTGCCTACCTTCGGCTCCATGACCGCGACCGTCGTCTTCGTCCACGGTGCCCTCGTCCGCGACGGTGCATGGTGGTGGCAGCCCACCGCCGACCTGCTCCACGAGCGCACGGGGGCTGCGAGCGTCGCCGTCGCCCTGCCGTCCTGCGGTGAGGTGCCCGGCACCCCCGACGCCGGCAGCCCCGACGCCGGGAGCCCCGACGCCGACCTGGCCGCCGACGCCGCCGCCCTCCGCGCCGTGCTCGACGCCCACCGGGACGTCGTCCTCGTGGGGCACTCGTACGGCGGGACGGTCATCGCCGAGGCCGGCACCCACCCGGCCGTCCGGCACGTGGTCCTGGTGTCGAGCTACACGCCGCCGGTCGGGGCGACGCAGGGCTCGATCATGGGCGCGGAGCCCGATCCGGTGGCGATCCGTGTCGATGACGGCCGCATCGCCCTCGACGGGTACGACGTCGACACGTTCGGCGCACGCTTCCTGCAGGACGGGGACACGGCGACCCAGCGCGAGGCGTTCGCCCGGACCACGACGCAGGCGGCCGCCGCCTTCGGGACGCCGACCACCCGGGCCGGTTGGGCGGACGTCCCCTCGACGGCGGTCGTCTGCACCGAGGACCGAAGCACCACCCCCGGGCTGCAGCGCGAGCACGCCGCCCGGGCCTCGGACGTGGTCGAGCTCCCGACCGGGCACCACCCGTTCGTCACCCGTCCCGATCTGGTCGTCGACGTGCTCGCACCGCTGGTGACCTGACTCCGCGGTGCCGGAAGCGGTGCCGGAGGCACCGCCGGCCGACGGGGGCTCGGCCGGGCGGGGCTCGGCCGGCTCGTGCTCAGGCGAACTGCTGGTAGAACGCCTCCGGCTCGTGCTGCAGTGACGCCTTGACGCCCCGGCTCCACTCGTCGACCAGGACCTCGGCGACGCCGCGCTCGACGCCGTCCAGGGACGCCCGTGCGACCTCGGCCGGGTCGATCATCGGTCCCTCGTACCCGGCCATGATGTCGGTGTCCGCCGCCCCGAGGTGCAGCCCCTGCACGGTGACGCCCGAGCCGACGAGCTCGAGCCGGACCGCGTTGGTGAGGTTCCACTCCGCGGCCTTCGCGGCCGCGTACGCCCCGGACCCCGGGTACACGAACCACGACAGGGCGGACAGCACGTTGACGATCGCCCCGCCGCCGTTCCGCTCCACCACCGGCGCGAACGCCCGCAGCACCGAGAGCGTGCCCCAGTAGTGCGTGTCCATCTCGCGGCGGGCGTCGGCGAGGTCCCCGCGCAGCAGCGACCCGGTCGTGGCGATGCCCGCGTTGTTCACGAGCAGGGTGACGTCCGGGGCCGCAGCGGCCGCGGCGGCGACCGATGCCTCGTCGGTGATGTCGAGCGGCAGCACCTCGACGCCCGGGACGTCGACCAGCTCGGGGCGGCGGGCGGTCGCGTAGACCTTGGCCGCGCCGCGCTCGAGCAGCTGTTCGACGAAGCGGCGGCCGATGCCCCGGTTCGAGCCCGTGACGAGTGCGACGGATCCGGCGATGTCCATGGTGTCCTCCTGCCGGGCGGGCACTTCCCGCGACGGCTCGGCTACGCTAAGACCTCACATCAGTGTCAGGTGCAAGCCCGGATCGGAGAAGACGTGCGCATCGGTGACCTCGCGGCGGCGACCGGGGTGAGCGTCCGCTCCCTGCGGTACTACGAGGAGCAGGGCCTGCTGACCGCGGTCCGCACGGCGGGCGGTCAACGCACCTACACGGAGTCGTCGGTCGACCGGGTGCGCCTGGTCCAGCAGCTCTTCGCCGCCGGCCTGCCCAGTCGGACCGTGGTGCAGCTACTGCCCTGCGTCGACGCGGGGCGGGCGACGCCGGAGACCTTCGCCCTGCTCGTCGCCGAGCGGGACCGGATCACGGCGCAGCTCGCCGAGCTCGAGGCCGCGCGCGCCCGGTTGGACGAGGTCATCGCGATCACCGAGCACCCCACCCCGGAGCACTGCCCGGCACTCCGGACCCCGCAGACCACCGCCGCCTGAGACCCGCCGCCGTCTCGGCGGAGCAGAAGACGTCGGGCGCCGGTCGAGCACCCGACGTCTTCTGCTCCATCACGGGCAGGACGAACCGACCCACCGCACGCGGTCCCGGTGTCGGCGGCCGGGACTACCGTCGCCGCATGCCCGAGGGTGACTCCGTCCACCGACTCGCGGCACGCCTCCGCGCGGTCGACGGCGCCCGTGTCCGCTCGGGCGAGCTCCGCGGGGGCGACGCGACCGGCACCCCGCTGACCGGCCGCCGGATCACCGGGCACGCGACCCACGGCAAGCACCTGCTCACCCGGTTCGACGACGGCACCACGCTGCACACCCACATGCGGATGACCGGCTCGTGGACCGTGACCGCCGCAGGGCGCCGGCTCCCCGTGCACGCCGCGCAGCAGGCCCGGGTGCGGATGGCCCTCGAGGACGGCCGGACCGTCTGGGGCCTCGACCTGCCCGTGGTCGAGCTGCTGCCGACCCGCGACGAGCACCGCGCCGTCGGGCACCTCGGGCCGGACCTGCTGCACGACGACCTCGACCGCGCCGAGGCCGTCCGCCGCCTGACCGCCGACCCGGACCTGCCGGTGCGCCGTGCCCTGCTCGACCAACGTCGGGTGGCCGGCCTCGGGAACCTCTGGGCGAACGAGCTCGGCTTCGTCCGGGGCCTGCACCCGGACCGGCCGATCGGCACCGTCGACGTCTGGACGCTGGTGGACACGGCGCAGCGGATGCTCCGGCACTCGGCGACGGTCCCGGACGCGTACCAGGTGACGACCGGTGTCCTCCGCCGCGGCGAGCGGCACTGGGTGGTCGGCCGGGCGGGACGACCGTGCCTCCGCTGCGGGACGAGCGTCCGGGCACGGGACGACGTCGAGGTGGTCGGCTCCCCACCGCGGCGGGTGTGGTGGTGCCCACGCTGCCAGCCGGCCGTGTCCACCTGACCGGCTCCGATCCTCCAGGCCGACGGCCGGACCGACGGCCGGATCGACGGACCGACGGACCGACGGGTCAGCCGCCGGATCAGCCCACCGGCTCAGCCCGCCGCGACGCTGCGCGCGATCTCGCGCGCGACCTCCTCCGGTGCGCGCCCCACCGTCGACACGACCTGGGCCGCGTCGTGCAGCCAGGTGCGCGCCGCCTCGGCGTACGGCGCGAGCCGGCTCATCCGGAAGAGCGAGTAGCCCACGACGGTGTCGCCCTCGATCCGCGCCCGCAGCGTGTCCTGGTCGGCGTCGAGGACCACGTGCCGGACCGGCACCCGACGCGCCGCGAACCCGTCCGCGATCTCCCGCCAGTACGCCTCGACCAGGACCGTCTGCGGCAGCACGAGCGTGCCCCCGACGTGGTCCAGCAGCCGGGTCGCGGTCTCGACGACGAGCGGTCGCCACGGGGCCCAGTGCTGGAAGTCACCGTGGTCGGGCAGCGGCGGCCGCACGTCCATCAGGACCTCGCCGATCTTCTCCGGGTCGAGCACGCGCGCGTCCGGCAGGAGCGGCTGCAGCAGCCGCGCCGTCGTGGTCTTGCCCGCCCCGTGGGTGCCGTTGATCCAGACGATCACGTCGCGGACGCTACCGCACCCCCCTGCCTGGAGGCGCGGTGCACCCCCGCCCCGCCGCTTCCGCGGCAGGATGGTCACGTGACCGACACCAAGCCCGCCGTCCTGTTCGTCTGCGTCCACAACGCCGGCCGCTCCCAGATGGCCGCGGGGTGGTTGCGGCACCTGGCGGGCGACCGGGTGGACGTGTTCTCGGCCGGGTCGGAGCCCGCGGACCGGCTGAACCCCGTCGCGGTGCAGGCGATGGCGGAGCAGGGCATCGACATCGCCGGGGCCGAGCCGGCGGTCCTGACGACCGACGCCGTGCGGCAGGCGGACGTCGTCGTGACGATGGGGTGCGGGGACGCGTGCCCGGTGTTCCCCGGGAAGCGCTACGAGGACTGGGCGCTCACCGACCCCGCCGGGCTGCCGCTCGAGCAGGTGCGCCCGGTACGGGACGAGATCCGGGGCCGGGTCGAGGCGCTGCTCGCGTCGCTGGACTGAGCGGGGGCGCCCGGGCTGCGCTCGTGCTCCTGGCTGCGCTCGTTCAGACGAGTGCGGCGACGCCGAGCGACAGCAGCGCGAGGAGCGGGAAGGCCCCCTGGGTGCTCGCCGCTCGGCGCTTCGAGGCGTCGCTCGCGAACAGCACGACGGCGGCCCCGAGCATGCTCGCCGTGCCCGCGACCACGAGCGTGAGACCGACCGCGGTGCCGCCGGCGGCGACCACGACGACGCCGACGATCGCGAGCACCGCGAGGAACAGGTTGTAGAAGCCCTGGTTGTGCGCGAGCTGCCGGGTGGCCTGGGCTTCCTCGGCGGTCGTGCCGAAGGTGTTCCGGGCGCGGGGCGTGGTCCAGAGGACGGACTCGAGCGCGAAGATGTACACGTGCAGGAGCGCTGCGAGGGCGGCGAACACGAGCGCGACGACGGTCATGCCACGACCCTACGACCACGGGCGCACCGGCGGCGGACCACGGTCAGAGCGGCGAACGCGAGGAGGCAGCCGACCACGGCACCGATGGTGTTCGTGACCCAGTCGCCGGTGTCGCACGCCCGGCCGATGCCGAGCACGACGGCCTGCAGCGCCTCGATGCCAGCGGACAGTCCGCTCGCCGCCGCCACGGCCACCAGCGGGTGCCGCCAGCGGATCCCGGCCAGGAACGCCGGCGGCACGAACAGCAGCACGTTCGCGACGGACTCCGCGGCGGTTGGCGACAGGTACGGCAGCCCCACCGAGCACGTCGCCGCCGGCGAGGGGTCACCGTCCGGGTACAGCGTCAGCCCGAGCACCGCCAGCGTCGCGAGCACGAGCAGCACCGTCGTTGTCCGCGGCGTCCGCGCGAGCAGCACTCCGACGAACGGTGCGACGACCACCACCGCGACCAGGACGACGAAGGCCGCCCACGGCACGCCGGCGAGCACGGTCGACAGCACGGGTCAGCGCTCCGTCGGCAGCGGCAGCTCGCGTGACCGGTCCCACGGCTCGGTCCAGCCGAGGCGGTCGAACAGCCCGTCGAGCAGCATCGCGGTGAAGCCCCACAGCGTGTGGACGCCCTGCTCCGAGTGCACCGCGAACGCCGGCCCGCGCCACTCCCTGCCGTCGCGGCGCAGGACCGTCACCCCGCGGACCGCCGGGTCGAGCAGGTCGGCGACGGGCGTCCGGAAGACCGCTGCGGACTCCCGTTCATCGACGACCCGCACCGGCGACGGTGCGCGCCACCAGCCGAGCACCGGCCGCACCAGGTGGTTCGAGTGCGCGAGCGGGACGGCGGGCAGGGTCCCGAGGACCTCGACGCCCGCCGGGTCGAGCCCGGTCTCCTCGCGGGCTTCGCGCAGTGCCGCTGCAGGGGCGTCCGCGTCGCCGGGGTCGAGCCGTCCGCCGGGGAAGGCGACCTCGCCGGGGTGCGATCGGAGCGTCGAAGCACGGGCGAGCAGCAGGACGTCGAGGTCCCGGTGCACGGCCTCGGCCCGCGCCGGACGGGTGCTCGGGACGTGGTCGAGTTCGCCGAAGAGCATGAGCACGGCCGCTGCGCGCGGGTCGGCCGTCGTCGGCATGACCGGGGCGATCGGGGCCGGGTCCGCAGCGAGGGCGGCGAGCGCGGCGCGGGCGGCGGCTGCCGTCACCGGTCGTCCTCGGCGGTGGGCGCCGGGCCGCGCCGGCGCTGCACCAGGCGGGTGACGAGCACGGCGAGCAGGGCGACGACGACGAGTCCGGCGAGCAGCCAGATCGTCGTGGCGGCGCCGTGCTGGTGCGCCGCGGGGGCCTGCGCCTCCGCGACCTCCGTGGCGGTGGCCGACGGTGACGGGCCGACGGCGGGAGTACCGGCCGTGGCCGACGAAGACGGCGCCGACGCGGACGGCGCCGGCGCCGTCGCCGTCGCCCCGGTCGACGTGAAGGCGTACTCGCCCGAGATCGGGTGCCCGTCGACGGACACGCTCCGCCAGCGCACCTGGTACGCCCCGGCGTCCGTCAGGTCCACCGCGGTGCCGATGGTGTTCCCGTCGGTGCTGACGTCCCCCCGCGCGTGCTCGCTGCCGGCGGCGTCGGTCACGCTGATCACGATCCCGCTCTGCAGGCCGGACAGCGGCGGCTCCGACAGGGTCAGGGTCACCCGGTCCAGGTCGCCGGACACGGACGCGTCCGCCGCGGGGTCCGAGGACACCAGGACGTCGTGCGCCGACGCGGGTCCCGCGCCGAGCACCACCGGCAGGGTCGCAGCGACGAGGACGGAGGCGAGGAGGACCCGGAGACGCACAAGCGCGAGCGTACCCGAGTGCTCGTCAGTCCTTGCTGACGAACTGCACGTCGGACGCTCCGAGCTGCAGCTGCTCCTCGATGCCCTGCTGGTCCGTCGAGCCCCACCGCTCCGCGATGCGACCGTCGACGAACTTCGACACCTGGATGCCGCGGACCTCGAAGGAGCGGCCGGTCGGCTCGTGCCCCTGGAACGGTCCGGTGTGGGTCCCGCGGATCGTGAAGACCGCGGTCACGAAGTCGTCGGTCACGACGAGCGGGTCGGCCTCGAGCGTGACGTCGGGGAAGGCGGTCGTGAACTCCTGCCAGAAGTCGACGATCCCCTGCAGGCCAGGCGCCTGACCCGGCGCGGGATCGTGGTCGACGACGTCCTCGTGCCACGCCTCGGCCATCCGACCCCAGTCTCGTGCCTCGAGGATGCCCCCGAGCGTCTCCTGCGTGGCGGCGTTCGCTTCCTTGCTCATGCGTGGTCCCTCCGTGTGGATCGGTGAGGGTCCTTGGTACGCGCGCCGCCCCGGAAGACACGGAGTTTCCGCGGGACGGCTGTCCGGTCGGCGCACCGGCCCGCGGTGGTGCGCGACGGACGGTTGGGAAGCGCGTGGCGGGCCGGCCACGCGCCTCCCGTCCGGTCGCGGCCCGGTCGGCGAACGCCGCGGTGTCAGCGTCCGGCTGCCGCGTGCGCGGCGACCTGCGCCGCGGTCAGCTCCGTGCCGTAGACGGCGGCGAAGCGCATCGAACCGGTGAAGGAGTAGTTGGACGGCGAACCGGGCCAGTACGCGATGGTGTCGTACCCGATCTTGAAGTACCCGGTGGCGTTCTCGGGCTGGGTGTAGGCGGCGTTCGACGCGACGAGCGATCCGTCCAGGTACAGCCGCATCCCGTTCCCGGGCGACATCGTCGACACGACGTGGTGCCACCCGCCGTCGGTGACGGTCTGCGGCGACGTGATCGTCTGCGTCGTCCCGTTGTAGGCGCCGAAGACCAGCTGCCCTGACGGGTTGATCCAGGTCTGGCGGTCGTGCTGGCCGGAGGTCCCGGTCTGGCTGCTGCCGAAGCCGATGAGCAGGCCGCCGGCGACCGTGGTGCGGAACCAGACCTCTTCGCTGAAGGTCGTCGGGTTGGTGTACGCGCGGGGCGTCGACACGAAGCTCGTCGAGCCGTTGAGCACGTACGCGGTCCCGGTGTCCCGGACGCACCCGTTCGGGTTCGGCGTCGCCGCGACCATGCTGCCCTGGTAGGTGCCGTTCGCGGCCTTGCCGGACGCGTCGACGGCGGTCCGGGAGCCGGAGGCCTCGCCGAGCCGGTAGGCGAAGAGCGCACCGGAGGCGTCCGCGCTGACCGCACCGGCGCAGGTGAAGTACGGCGCCGTGCCCGCGGTGTTCGTGGAGTCCGTGACGACCGCGCTGTACGCCGAGCGGGTCGGCGCGAACTGGTTGAGGAGCACCACGGCCGCGAGCGCCACCACGAGCAGCACCGCGACGAGTCGGCCGTCGCGCAGGCGCCGGAGCGCGGGCTGGCGCAGCCGCAGGAGCGCGAGCGGGCGACGGCGGACGCGCGGGAGGGCGTGCAGGCCCGTCACGATGCACGCACCGTCTCGACGCGGCCGACGGCCAGGCAGAGGACGAGCGGGACCAGGCACACGGCGATGAGCGCGGCCCAGCCGACCGGGTCGAGGTCGATGTTCGACGCCATCTGGTAGTGCCCGTTCTCCGTGAGCTCGTGGATGACCACGCGGCCGACCTGCCCGTCGACGAGGTGCAGGGTGTTGCCGCCGTGCGCCTCGACCCGGACGGGGAAGACACCGGAGGAGACGATGGTCGCCTCGACCCCGGCGGGGCTGGACGTGTTCGTGATCGTCGTCACGTTGACGAAGGGCTTGAGGACGAACGCCGCGTACGACGCGGTGAGCGCGCCGCCGGCGATGCGCAGGCTGCTCCGGGTGACCCGGTCGGTGAAGACGCTCGTGACGGTCCACACGAGCAGGGTGCCGATGAGCAGGATCGGCGCGGCGCGGAAGAGCCAGCCGAGGTGCGGGACGAGGAGCGCCGGCGAGCCGATCACGTCGGCCTGGCCGAGCGTCCACGGGTCGGTCGCGCCGTTGATGTCGCCGCGGGTGTGGAGCCCGCCGTGGGCGTCGATCGCGATGATGCGGTGCGTGTAGACGACGCCCCGGTTCGCCGCGGTCTCGAAGGACACGACGTCCCCGACGTGCAGGGTCGAGACGTCCACCGGCAGGTCGAGCACGAGGGTGCCGACCGGGGCGGCCTCGCCCATGGAGGGGGTCTCGACGACGAACCAGCGACCGCCGGCGGCGAGGAACAGGACCGCGGCGCCGAGCAGCAGGGCCGCGACGACCGCGACCGTCCAGGCGGCGACCGTCTCCGAGCGGCTGGTCTGCCGACCGCGCAGGAACGGGCGGTCGAGCGTTCCGCTGAGCGGGAGGGCTGCGGTCTGGCTCATGCGCTGCTCCGATCGGACGAGACGTGGCGTGACGTGGTGCGAGGTGGCGTGGTGTCACGCGGCGGTGGTGGACGGGGGAGGCGGTGCCCGACCGGATGGGGGGATCGGTCGGACACCGCCGGGGGTGGGTCCCGGTGGGGGACCGGGAGGCCGGTCGCGGCGCCGGGTGTCGTGCGCCGCTCCCGGGGTCGGGATGCTGGTCGGGTCGGAGCTGCGACCTGGTCGGGCCGGGGACCAGGCCCGGGCCCGGGCCCGGGATCAGGGCGGGACCGGACCGGAGCCGGATCAGGCCGTGAACGTCCAGGTCATCGGGACGGACGCCGCGAGGCCCTGGTAGGTGTTGCCGGCGCTGCTGTCGAGCGTGACGGCGAAGTTGAACGGCACCGCGGCACCGGCGGCGGGGGCCGGCGGCATCGTGAAGGCGGAGGCGGCCGCGCCCTTGAAGCTGGCGAGGGTGCCGCTGAAGACGGTGGTCGAGCCCGAGGTGATGACGAGGTTCATCTTGGCGCAGAGGTCGGTCGCGGTGCCGTTCTGCGCGCCGTTGTTCGACTGCGTGCAGGTCGCGCCCGGGGTGAGCGTGAAGGTTGCCGCGTTTGCGGTGCCGGTGTTCTTGATCGAGATCGCGGTGTTGACGGTGTTGCCCGGCGTCATCGTCGTGCTGCCGCCGAACTTGTTGATCGTCGAGCAGGTCGCGGCGTTGGTGGACACCGAGCCGCCGTCGGTGCTGAGACACGTGACGGTGGCTCCGGCGTTCTGCTCCTGCATGACGAGCGTGCCGGACGCGGCGGAGTTGCCGCTGTTCGTGATGCTCGCGGCGAACCCGGAGAGGGTGCCGGTGAGCGAGAGGGAGAGCAGGACGGCGGCGAAGATGCCAGCGACGAGGGCCACGGGGGCGAAACGGACCCGCTTCATCGCGGAGGTGCGGAGCTTGGACACGGTGTACCTCATCGGTTCGGTTGGTGTTCGGAAGAAGGTGAAGCACGTGGTTCGGGCCGACTTGCTTCACTCATCAAGATAATTAACCATTGACCAACTTGGCCAGTCGTACACTTACCCCAGAGCGGGGGACGCCGTCCCCCTCCGACGAGACGAGACCCGAGTGGCACCCTCCACGGACGCCGACCTGATGGCCGCCTTCGCCGCCGTCGTCCGCGCGAACACGAGCCTGGTCGGCGAGCTGAGCGCACGCGCGGGGATCCACGAGAACGCCCTGCGGGCGCTCGTGCTCGTCAGCGACACGGGGTACTCGACCCCGACCGAGGTCGCGGGCTACCTCGGGCTCACGTCCGGTGCGGTGACGAACATGATCGACCGGATGAGCGCGGCCGGGCTGGTCGAGCGCGCACCGAACCCCTCGGACCGGCGCGGGTCGCTCCTGCGGCTGCTCCCCGACGGTGAGGCCGTCGTCGACGACTACCGCGCGCGCTACGGCGCGATGCTGCGCACCGTCGACGGATCGCACGGCGGCGAACTCCACCAGGTCCTCAACGACCTGGCGACCGGCCTGTACGACCAGGCGGCACACGCGATGGGTGACCGCGGGTAGGCGGTCCGGTCCAGGTCCGGACGGGAGGCGCATGGCGGCATCGCCACGCGCCTCCCGTCCGTTCCGCTGTCATCTGTTGCTTCGAACTCGAAGCAGGTGTACCGTCACGGTCAGATGCTTCGAACTCGAAGCACATGACGGAAGGCGCCACCATGAAGGCAGTCCGGTTCCACGAGGTCGGCGGACCCGAGGTCCTGCGGGTCGAGGACGTCCCCGTCCCGCAGCCCGCCGCGGGCGAGGTCCGCGTGCAGGTCGCAGCATCGGCGTACAACGCCGCGGACAACGGCATGCGGGGCGGGTTCCTCCCGATCCCCGTCGTCCTGCCGCACGTCCCCGGCTACGACGTCTCCGGTACGGTCGACGCGCTCGGCGACGGCGTCACCGGGCTCACCGTCGGCGACGCGGTCGTCGGGTTCCTCCCGATGGAGCGCGACGGCGGCGCCGCAGAGTACGTCGTCGCCCCGGCCGAGGCCCTCGTCGCTGCGCCGACCAGCATCCCGCTCGTCGACGCCGCGGCCCTGCCGTCCGTGGCGCTCACCGCGTGGCAGGCCCTCGTCGACGACGGGCACGTCACGGCCGGACAGCGCCTGCTCGTCGTCGGCGCCGGCGGGGTCGTCGGCAAGTACGTGGTCCGGCTCGCGAAGCGTCTCGGGGCGCACGTCGTCGCGACCGCGAGCCCGCGGAGCGGAGCGGCCGTCCGGGCCGCCGGCGCCGACCAGGTCGTCGACCACACCACCACCGACCTGCACGACGCGGTCGACCAGCCGGTCGACGTGCTCCTCAACCTCGCGCCGATCGACCCGGACGAGTTCGCGGCGCTCGTCGCGCTCGTCCGCGACGGCGGCACCGTCGTCAGCACCACGGCGTTCATGGCGACCCCGGGCGACGACACCCGCGACGTCCGCGCGGCGACGGTGTTCGTCCGGCCGGACCGCGCTCGCCTGACCGAGCTGGTGTCCCTCGTCGACGCCGGGGAGCTCGACGTCGAGGTCACGCGGCGCATCCCGCTCGACGAACTCCCGGCCCTGCACGCCGAGGGCGCCGCGGGTCGGATCGCGGGCAAGGTCGTCGTGCTGTCATGATGCCGTCATGTCCACGATGCCGGAGCAGGGGGAGCCCCGGTCCTTCCGTCGCTTCCACGTCGAGGCGATCAGCGAGGACCGCGGGGACGAGCTCGACGGCATCTACGGGATCAGCGACGGGGTCGACAGCGCACTCGAGACCTTCCGCTACGTCGGGGCGGGCGACGCCGACGTGTCCATGCGGGGCGCCGAGGTCGAGGGGACCCGGGCCGGACGCATGGACGCCCGCGCGGAGCACATCGTGTTCTGGATCGGCGACGGCAGCGCCGTGGTCGAGGACCTGGGCGACGGGTCCCGGCTCCACCCTGTTCCCGGACACCCCTACGTGCTCTCCGCCTCGTCGTCGTACGCGTTCGAGACCGACACCCGCAAGATCACGATCCTCCACCTGTCCGACCGGGTGCTCCGGGCGGCGCTCGCCCGCCGCGGCCGGTTCGTCCGCGGCCCGCTCGTGTTCGGCCAGCAGCCGGACATCGAGGTCGCCCTCGGACCGCTCCGGGCGATCATCCGGACCCGGGCGCCCCAGGTCATGGACGGGCGCATCGACGAGGACCAGCGCCTCGCCCTGAACGCCGAGATCGCCGACGCGGTCATCGACGCCTTCCCCCTCGTCGACGCCGAGGAGCCCGAGCCCACCACGAGTGCCGCGCGGGCCGCCGCCTGGCTGCGCGACCACGCACAGCAGGCGGTGACGCTGCGGGACGTCGCGGACGCCGTCGGACTCAGCGAACGCGGGGTGCAGAGCGCGATGCGTCGGGCCTACGGGGAGTCCCCGATGGAACGGCTCCGGGCCGAGCGCCTCGAGGGAGCCCACCGCGACCTCGTGGCGGGGGGCGAGGGCGTCCGGGTCGCGGAGACCGCCCGGCGGTGGCACCTGACGCACCTCGGTCGGTTCGCGGCCTCGTACGCCGAGCGCTACGGCGAGCAGCCGAGCGAGACCCTGCGCCGGGCCCGACAGCGCAGCGCCGACTGAGACTGTCGACAGGCACCGACTGACCCGGCCCCGGCGGTGCCAGGCTGAGCGGCGTGCGGCATCCGACGCACGACGGCCTCCCGGGGGTGGTGCGCATGGCGACCTGGTCCGACGGTCTCCCACCGGCCGCGCACGCCCGCGCCGCCCGCCAGCGGGAGAGCGGTGTCGCCGGCTCGCTGCTGTCCGCTCCCGGTGCCGCGGCGATCGGTTCCGTCGCCCTGCAGCCCGTCGGCGAGGTCTTCGGGTCCCTGGTCGTGCAGCTCGGCTGGGCCGGCGGCGGCTGCGGCATCTGGGCGACGGCGTCCCCGTTCGGCCCCGGCAGCGGGAGCGGGATGGGCGCCCTCGGCCGCGGGATGCTCGGCGGCTGGACGTCGCCGGTCCTCACCACGGGTGGCCGTGGTGGGCGGAACGCGGGCTTCGGCGCCTACGTGCAGGCCTTCGCGCGGGCGTGGCACGGTGCTCACGACCGGATGGTGGCCGAGGCCGGGCTGCTGGCGGCCGACGGGGTCGTCGGCGTGCAGGTCCGGCGCCGCCGGCTCGACGGGCAGATCTGGGAGTTCACCGCCGTCGGCACCGCCGTCCGGACGCTCGACACGTCCGTCAGCCCACGAACCGGAGGACCCGGCGCGCGAACCGGAGCACCCGGTCCGTGGACCGCCGGCTTCTCGGCCGAGCACACCACGGCCCTGCTGCAGTCCGGGTACGTCCCGCGCGGCATGGCCCTCGGGCTCTCCGTGTCGACGAAGCACGAGGACGCGCTCCTGCAGCAGCAGCGCTCGACGTGGGCCGGCAACACCGAGGTCGACGGCCTCACCCACCTGCTCGAGGCAGCCCGGGACGACGCCCGGCAGCAGCTCACCCGTCGCGCGGGCACCCTCCGCGCCTCGGACCTGGTCGTCACCGGCAGCTCGGTCGGCGAGTTCGAGACGTCCTGCGGGAACGAGGTCGACCTGCACGCCGAGGCGCTGTTCATCGGCACGGCGATCGCTCCCGGCCCGATGCACGCGTTCCGTGACCGCTCCGCGCAGGCCGTCACCCGGCGCGACGTCACGACCGTCGTCCCGCTGACCGACCCCGGCGTCCGCTCCGCATCCCGCCACCGCTGAACCCGACCCACGAGAGGCCCGACCATGAGCACCCCTGACCTCGGCAGCGTGCCGCTCCCCGCGGACGCCACCGCCCGGCTCGCCGACGGCGCGGGACGGCTCTTCACCTCGGACCTGTCCGTCAACGAGTTCCTGCTCGTCCGCCAGGCCGGCTTCCGCCCGGTCGGCCTCGTCCTGGGCTCGAGCGTCTACCACGTCGGCATCCAGACCGGGCGCTGGACCAAGAACATGGAGCTCGACAAGCTCAGCCAGGCGATGTACCACGCCCGCGAGCTCGCGATGACCCGGATGGAGGCCGAGGCCGACCGGCTCGGCGCGGACGGCATCGTCGGGGTCCGGCTCGAGATCGAGTTCAAGGAGTACGGCAACGACCTCGCCGAGTTCATCGCGGTCGGCACCGCCGTCGTCGCGGACGCCCCGCCGCCCACCGGGACCTGGCGGAACGCGAAGCGCCTGCCGTTCACGTCCGACCTGTCCGGGCAGGACTTCTGGACGCTGATCCAGGCCGGCTACGCCCCGCTCGGCCTGACGATGGGCACCTGCGTCTACCACATCGCCCACCGCGGGATGATGGCGTCGATGACGACCTTCGGGATGAACACCGAGATCCCGCAGTACACCGAGGCGCTCTACGACGCGCGGGAGCTCGCGATGGGCCGGATGCAGAGCGAGGCCGAGCACCTGGCCGCCGAGGGCATCGTCGGCGTGCAGCTCCTGTCGCTCCCGCACCGCTGGGGTGGTCACACGACGGAGTTCTTCGCGATCGGCACCGCCGTGCGCTCGCTCCGTCCCGACCACGTCATCGAGACCCCCACGCTCGTGCTGCCCCTCACCAATCGATGACCGACGGACCGATCGCACCCCTCGATGCCGGCGACGACCCGCAGGCGCTGCTCGACGGACTCGCCACCGCAGCCGTCCGCGCCCTGCCCCCGGCGGTCGTCGACCGGGTCCTGGCGGTCGACCGCAGCCGATCGCTCGGCGACCGCCTGGCCGGCCGACCCGGCGCCGTCCGCTCGCTCCGCCTGACGGGCGCGAGCGAGACGCTCACCCTGCAGCTCGACGGCCGACGACTCGTCACCGAGGCCGCCCAGGTCTCCGGCGGGGTCACCATCGCCCGGCGGCAGCCGCCCCTCGGGACCTGGTTGGGCCTGTTCGCCGGTGAGGTGGCGGCGGTCGCCGCGGACGCGGCCGGCGACACGGCGGCGGTCGCCGCATCGCTCGGGAGGCTCGGCATCCGGACCGTCGACGCGTTCCGTGTCGCGGATGCGGACGTCCCACGCGGACTGGCCGCGCTGTCGGCGGCGGCCGCCACGCGCCTCCCGGCCGATGCTGCGACCACCGTGGGCCGCATCGCGGAGCTGCTCACCGACGCGCTGGCGCGCGTCGCCGGCGACCTGGCGAGCGACGCGGAGGTCGTCGTCACCCGCACCGCGACCGTCTACCTGCCGGACACGCTCCGGGCGTACGCGGCGCTGCCCGCGGACTGGGCGGCCACCCACCGGCTGTCCGACGGGTCCACACCGCTCGAGGCGCTGCGGCGGCAGCTCGACGCGCTCGAGACCGCCGCCCGCGGGATGCGCGACGCGGCCGTCGAGCGGGACGCGGCGGCGGTCGTCGTGAACGGGCGGTTCCTGGCGGACCGGTTCCGGGCGGCGGACCCGGGGTTGGAGCTGCGGTGAGCGGGGACGACGACGACCTGCGACGGGTCGGGGAGCGGACCTGGACCGTGCGCTACAAGATCCCGCTCGCCGTCGTGACCGGGCTCCTGGCGGCGTGCTGCTTCGTCGCCGTGATCGCCGGGGGATCGGTCGGGGCGTGGGTCGGCGGGAGCGGGCTCGTCCTGCTGGTCGCGTGGGTCGTCGTGTTCCGGGTGCTGTACCGACGCGGGTACTGACGTGACCGCTGCGATGACGGGCGATGTGCCGTGGGCTCTCGGACCCGCAGTCCGGGGGACGTTCCACCGCGCGGTCGACCCGCGGTTCCACGACTCCGTGCTCGCCGGGTCCCGTCTGCCCGGCCGGTACTCGCGTGCGGACGAACCGACCCTCTACCTGAGTTCCTCGGTCGACGGGGTCGAGGCGGCGATGATCGCGCACCGGGACGCACGGGCGCGAGAGCCCGCGATCGTCGCGGTCGATGTCGAGGCGACCCGGATCGTCGACCTGCGGGACCCGCTGGTCCTCGCGCAGCTGGGGATCGACCTCGCCGACGCGACCGCGCCGTGGCAGGAGGTCGTCGCCGCAGGGGGAGTGCCCTCGTCGTGGTCGGTCCGCGACCGCCTGGTCGAGGCCGGGGCCCACGGCCTGATCGACCCGTCCCGGAAGCGACCAGGGCTCTGGCACCTGGTGTTGTTCCGCTGGAACGAGCCCGGGGCGCCGACCGTGCGATTGCTGACCGAGGACGGCTGAAGCAGCCGAACGGCGTGAAGTGGTGGAGCGCTCCGGAAATCGAACCAGACGAGGTCCCCCGATAGGGACGCGCCCCTCGTACGTCATGAACAGTACCGGAACGATCGGGGCGGAGCTGGTGACCGCCCGTGTGACGGTGCCGGGAGCTGATGCCTCTCGAAGGAAGGGACTGGGATCGGAGCCAGAACCGGGGGCGTCGACCGGTCCCGCTTCACTGTGTCGTCATGCACGTCTGCAGCACCCACGCCAGGAACGCCCGGTACTCGGCGTCGCTCGCGGCGGCCCGCATCGCGTCGGACTGCAGGAACCGCGGATCGGTCCCGACGTCGGACACCTTGCTCTCGGGCGGGAAGGTCCGGAGGATCGCGACCGTCTCGTCGGCCGCAGCGGCGAACTTCTCGGCTCCGGCGGAGACATCGGAAGCGGCACCGGGGACCGGGAGGAGCGCCCGGGTCGCCTCGGCCTGCCGCTGTCGAGCCGTGATGTCCCCGGCGACGTCGCCCTGAACGGCCTCGGCTGCCGCGGCGTTCGCGGCGCAGAAGGACGCGACGCGCTCGTCGTCCGGCGCGGCCGTGGGCGAGGACGCAGCGGACGAGGACGTGGACGACGCACTCGTCGAGGCGCCGTGCGTGGTGCCGGCGGTCGGCCCGTCACCCGCACCAGTCCCGGCGCACCCCGAGAGCCCGATGACCAGAGCAACCGAGACGACGAGCAGGCTCCCGGTCCGCAGAGCCATCGTCAGGCAGCCGTCCCGCACTCCGCGCAGAACCGCGCGTTCGGCGCCAGGTCGGTGCCGCAGCCGGAGCACGCGCGGGTGGTCATCAGGGACGCACCACACTCGACACAGAACTTCCCGCCGCGGGACTGCGCACCGCACGACGGGCACCGCGGCTGCGCCTGCTGCGACAGCGGGGTACTCCCGACCAGGTCGACGGACTCGAGCCGCTGCTGCATCTGGCTCCGTCGGGCCTCCGCCTGCAGCCGGGCGAGCTCCTCGACGACGACCGGCGAGCACCGGACGCACTGCCCGACGTCGGTGTTCCAGCAGCCGTCGCCGCAGACCCAGTCACCGCAGCCGCGGCACTGGTGGAAGCGGGGCGCGATCTCGGCGGTCGCCGTGCGGAGCGCCGCGTCCTTCGCCGGTGAGTTCGTCCCGCGGTCGAGCAGCCGGTCCGCCATGTAGCCCGCCTGGGCGAGTGGGCCGCCCAGGAACCCGCTGAGTCCGCGGGCGAGCTTCTGTCCGGTCGAGCGAAGGTCACGCTGGAAGGCGGACCGGAAGCCGTTGCCGCAGCGCTCGCAGCGGAACTCGAACTGGAAGCCGTCCTCGTTGGAGAGGTCGGTGACGTTGTCGGTGAACGGGACGTGTTCGGTCATCTCGGTCCTGCTTCAGTCGGTGGACGGGTGGGGACGGTCGGTGCGGTCGGTGCGGTCGGTGCGGTCGGGCCGAGGATCGCCGCGACGACGGCCAGGACGTCGGCGTCCTCGGATGAGCCGGCGGCGTCCATCAGGAGCAGGTTGTTGATGAGCATCCCGCGGCTGAGGAACGCAGCGGTCTCCGGCACCGTCGCACCGGAGGCCCGTACGGCCGCGGTGATCTCCCGGAACAGGCGCCGCGCCTCCTCGGCGATCGCGGGTTCCGCCGGTGCCGCGGAGAACGCGTGGGCGTGCACGAGCACGGCCGACAGGTCCGTGCGGACGAGCCGCATGTACGCCGCGCCCAGCCGTGCCGGGTCGAATCCGTCACGACCGGCGGCGCGGAACGCGGCCACGATGCGCGCACCGGCGTGCGCGTGTGCACGGAGGAACAGCTCCCGCTTCGAGCCGAAGGCCTGGATGACGTACGGCTGCGAGACGCCCATCTCCGCAGCGACTTGTGCGGTGGTCGTGCCGAAGTACCCACGAGCGGCGAACGCCGACACCGCGGCGGCGAGCAGTTCGTCGTTCCGAGCAGGGAGACGCCGCGCGTTCATGCTGGGGCGGCCCTCCCGTCGGGTTATCGGTCGATAACACGATGGCAGAACGGACGCGCGCTGTCGAGGGGTCCGACCGACCGGCTACCGTCCTGCGCCCCGGAGGCCCGAGCCGGGCCGCAGCACCAGGACCGTCCCGACACCGGCGAGGACGACGGTGAACCCGACGATCACGACGGTCTGCGGCACGACGCCGAGGAGCGACCCCACCGCGACGACGGGCACCGCGAGCCCGAGGTACGCGCAGGTGAACGTGTCGGATGCGGCGGCACCACGCCGGTCCGGGCTCGCGTTCCGCAGCGCGGACCCGAGCGCGCGGCTGAACACGATCCCCGCGCCGGCACCGGCGATCGCGGCCCCGACGGCGAACGTGGCGGTACCGGCGACCGTCCCCGGGACCGTCGCGGTCGACACCGCGACCAGGACGAAACCGGTCACCACGAGCGGGAACGCCCACCGGCCGCGTTCGGACAGCACGGTGGCCCCGACCGCACCGGCGAGGAACGGCAGGGCGGCGACCACACCGACCTCCGTCACGCTCGGCTGACGGTCGCCGCCGGCGAGCAGGTGCGGCGTCAACGCGCCGAAGCAACCGGTGACGGCGAAGGCCGCGCACGCGCCGAGACGATCAGGCCACCGCGGGACGCGTGACCGCGTGCCAGCACCCGACGTCGGCTGCGGTCCGCCGTGTGCCGCCTCCGGCACGACCGGACGGGAGGCACGGGGTGCGAGCAGGGCGGCGCTCGTCGTGAGGACGGTCGCCACCACGACGTACAGCGCCCACCGCGGGAGCGCGCCGGTCCCGACCAGGAGCGCCGCTGCCGCGGGGCCGAGGGCCAGACCGGCCATCGCGAGCCCCGGCGTCACGGTCGCCCAGAACCGGACGTGCCGCCCGGCTCCGCGGGCTCGGTCGGTGACGAAGGTGACCGCGCTCGCGGCGGCGATGCCCACACCGAGGCCGCTCAGCAGCCGACCGACGACGAAGGCGGGCAGACCGGGGACGACCGCGAGCACGACGGCTGCCGCGGCCCCGAGCAGCGCGGCGACGACGATGCGACCGCGGACCGGCCAGCGTGCGCAGCGCCGCGTGCGGACGATCGACAGCCCGACCACGGCGCCCAGGGCGAAGACCGCGAAGAGCACCGTGGTGCCGGTCTCGTCGATGTCGAACGCGCGTGCGTACGCCGGGTAGAGCGGCGTGGGCACGGTCGCCAGTGCCATCGTGCCGACCGTGACGACCGCGGCGGGCACGGGGGACGCCCCGCGGACGGTCCGACCGGTCGTCGGGAGGGCTGTCTGCTCCTCGGTCGTCGTCACGCGGTCAGGTGCCCGGGGCTGCCCACCGTCGCGGACGTCCACGCAGCGAGGAGCTCGGCTGACTCGGTCACCACACCCAGGTGCAGCGACACCATCGACAGCGCCGCGCGCTCGAGCCCCTCGTCGGTCCCGCGCACCAGGTCCGACGGCACGGACACGCGGTACCCCAGGTTCGACGCGTCGAACGCGCTGTTGAGCACGCAGCAGTCGGCCATGATCCCGTCGAGGACCACCGCTCGGACGCCCATCTGACGGAGCAGGAAGTCGAGGTCGGTCGGGTAGAACGCGGAGAGGCGCTTCTTGCCGGTCACGACCTCGTCCTGCGGCTCGACCTCGGTGACGAACCGGGTCCACCGGCTCCCGGCGAGTGCGTGGTCCGCCGCGCCGGGGATCGGACCGACGTGCTGCGGGAAGGTCGTCCGCCACGCGCTGTCCGACGTCCCACCGACGTCGTCGATGCCGGAGGCGCGGAGCTCGGACCGGACGTGCACGACCGGGATGCCGAGCGCGCGGGCCGCACGGTGGAAGTCGTCGATCGGTCCGACGATCGCACGGCCGCGGGGAGCTGGGCACGGGCACGCCGGGTCCTCGGACAGGTGTCCCTCGTGCATGTCGATCGAAACGATCGCGGTGTGGGTGGGGTCGAACCAGTCGCGGAGCGGCCCCTGCGGGTCGGCTGTGCGCTGGGTGCCGTGGACGGTGATCGTGGTCATGCGGGGGTGTTCCCTTCGGTGCGGGGGACGAGCGGGGTGACGACCCGGCGGGGCTGACCCCGACGAGCGAGGAGTGGTCGCAGCCCGTGGTTCACCGCCCCGTGCAGCCCGAGCAGCAGGAACATGCCCATCATCATCGGGCTGGTCACGACCGTGGCGACCGAGGACGGCAGCGCCGACGAGATCGCGGTCGGGATGAACTGCGCGCCGAGGGCGACGATGAACGCGGTGGCGCCGACGGCGAGGTTCAGGTCGTCCCAGCGCACCGCGGCGAGCATCTGGATGCCGCTGACCGCGATGATCCCGAACAGGATCGTCGTCGCCGCGGACAGGACCGGCCCGGAGATCCCCGCCAGGAACAGGCTGACCGGGGGGAAGAAGGCCAGGGCGACGGCGACGCCCCCGGCGGTCATCGTGACGAACCGGCTGCCGATGCCGGAGACCCGGACGATGCCGGCGTTCTCCGGGTACGACGTCGTGCCGATCCCACCGAAGAGCGCTCCCAGGACCGTGCCGGCGAACTCGGCGAACAACCCGCGGTTCACCCGGGCGGTGTCGACGGTCTCACCGCCCCAGCTGGCGATCATCGTGTACATCCCCATCGACTCGGTGCCGGCCTGCAGGAACGCGACGAGCATCAGGACCACGACGGGCAGGGAGACCCCGAAGCCGTACGGCAGCAGGTGCGGCGCCCCGACCAGGGGCGCAGCCGACAGGTCGGGGAACGACCACTGCCCCACCAGGAGCGCGACGATGCTTCCGCCGACGATCCCCCAGAAGATCGCACCCCGCTTGAGGATCCCGGTGCCGACGACCAGGCACAGCAGGACGATCAGCCCGGTGGCGACCGTCACGACGAGCGCGAGCACACCGTAGGACGGCGTCCCGGCCGTGCCGAACCAGCCGCCCGCTCCGATGGACGCGAGCTGCGCCCCGATGATGACGAACAGCGTGCCGAGGACGATGGGCGAGGAGACGAAGGCGCTGACGTGCCCGAACAGCCCGAAGCGCTTGAGGGGGACGGTGAGCAGCATGAAGACGAGTCCCGCGACCGCCATCGACCCGAAGGCCGTCCCGAGTCCGTACGCGGCGCCCGACGAGATGATCGCGACCATGAACGCCGCCGTCGGGCCCTGCACGATGGGGAGCTTCAGCACGCGGCTGGACTGCAGGATCGTCACGACGCCGGTGAGCAGGAAGCACGCCTGGATCATCAGGGCGACCTCGTCGGACGACAGCTTCAGCGCGCTGCCGATCACGTTCGGGAAGACCCAGATGCCGGTCAGGGCGAGCAGGTGCTGGACGGCGAAGAGCGCGGTGCGTCCGGCGGGCAGTCGCTCACCGAATCCCACGGAGAGCACGGTGGGCGCGGGCGCGCTGGTGGGCGGGGACGGGGGAGCGGCATGGGTGGTCATCAGGTGTCCTCTGCGGATCGGGATCGAGCAGGGTGTTTCACTCTGATGCGAAAAGTTACATTCACATTGTTGCAGCTGTGTTTCCGTGTGTGAACACTGGCGCACCCGTCGCTCGACGGGCGCCACGCCGACGATGATGGGTGCATGCAGGCATCGACCCCGACCAGCGCGGACGCGACCGCCACCAGTGCCGGTCCGGACGCGGCCCCGGTGCCGGACGGCGACGACCTCGACGCGGTCGTGGTCGGCATCGGCGAGCGGATCCGGGCCCTGCGGCAGAAGAACGAACTCACGCTCCAGGACCTCGCCGAGCGCACGTCGCTGAGCCTGTCGATGCTCAGCACCGTCGAGCGCGGTCGGACCACCGCGTCGCTCGGGACCCTGCACGCCATCGCACGCGCCCTCGGGGTCCAGATCACGACGCTCTTCGCGCAGAGCGGCGCGGACGACTCACCGATCGTCGAGTTCCGCGACCAGATCCGGGACGTCACCGACGGTGGTCTGCACCGGCGGACCGCCGCGTACCGGGCCGACCTCGGCATCGAGGTCTACGTCGACGACTTCGACCCGCACACCTCGCACGCCCGGACGCCGTCCCAGCACCCGGGCGACGAGATCGGGGTCGTGCTCGAGGGTGAGCTCGAGCTGCAGCTCGGCGGCGAGATCTTCTCCGCCGCCGCCGGGGACGTCGCCCAGTTCAGTGCCCGTCGGGCGCACCTCGTGAGCAACGTGTCCGATCGGCCCGCCCGGGCGGTGTGGATCAACCTCCGCCGGCTCTGACCCGTCGCCTCGGGCGGGCACTCCGGAGCGACCCGTGCGTGGGGAGGACGGACTGCGCGCCGACCGGCCGGGGTGCCCCGGTCACCAGGCGAGCTGCGTGTCGTCCTCGAAGACCGCGCCGGTGGCGCCGTCCGCGGGCAGGGTCGCGAGTCGTACCGCCACAGCCGCACCTTCGTCGGGTGTGCGAGTGCCGCGGAAGTCGTTGAAGTCGGTGGCGACGTGGCCGGGGGCGGCGCCGTTGATCTTCAACGTGGTGTCTGCGAACTCGCGCTGAATGCTCCTGACGATGACCTGAACGGCCTGAGCCCAGCAGCAGCCCTTCGGAACGAGCGAGCTGAGGACGTGATTCGTTCGGCCGGCCAGTCGGCGTTCCGTCGCGCCGAATGAAGGCCGACGAGCAGGCCGACTCAGCTGCTTGGCCGTCTCGCTAAGCGGACCTTCACCGGAACCTATTCCGGACCACTCATCCGGACAGTGCGACGGCGCAGTCGTTCAAAGACCTCGTCCTCACTGCCGAGCGTCCGGTTGACGACCGTCTAACGGACGCGGCATTCGTGTTCCCCGACTGGCTATCGAGGGCGCTCCTAGCGCTGGTGCGCTCAGCCGAGGAGAGTGGGCGGATGCGCTCGATCGTCACCGACAGACTGATTCTTCGACCTTGGGAGGAAGGCGACGCCGACTTTCTGTTCGACCTCGAATCACGCTGGGAGACCGTGAGGTACTTGGGCGCTGATCCCACGCCAATGCGGAGCAAGAGCGAGGCGGTCGCCTCGATTCAGCGACGGCGGGCACTCGACCACCCGGTGCACGGGATCTGGGCGATCGCGCGCCGAGACTCGAACGCGCTTGCGGGCAACCTCTTACTGAAGCCTGCACACCTCTCGGCTGGAGCTTCTGGCGAACGTCCCGTCGAAATTGGCTGGCACCTGCATCCGAGCGCTCAGTCGCTCGGGTTCGCGACGGAGGCCGCCGCCGGCGCCCTCACGGACGCAGCCAGTCGGGGGCTTGCTTCCGTGCTGGCGGTCACTGACCCGAGGAACAGTGCCTCGCACCGGGTATGCCGTCGCCTTGGATTCGCCGAGGAAGGGATCACGAGCCGTTTCTATGACAGCCCGCAGCTCGTCTTCTCTCGTGTTCTGTCGGGGGACACACCCCCAACTCCCGCAAGCCACACCGTCCGGTAGCCGATCGGCTATCGGACGCCGATCCGAGCGCGCCTGTGGTCGCGGACGACACTATCCACTTCGCACTCGCGAGCCGTGTTGGTCTTGTCTCGTGACCGACCACCACGCCGCGAGAGTCACCGAACTCGTGCGAGACATGGCTGCGAGCCGGTCAACGCGGGTCTGCTCTGGGAGAGTGGACCACACGTCGAGGCATCTCGCAGCCGTAGGGTTGCAAAGGGCGAACCTCACACAAACCTGACCGTGTAGAACTCATCCGCCGCTCGCGGCAGAGGTCGTCGCCACCTTGCGTGAGAATTCAGGGCAGGACCCGGCAAGCGCTCCGAGTCCCGCCCTAATTATGCACGCATAACTCAGTGCGATTAATTGCTACCGCGCTTCACCGAACCCAAATTTGCTCTCTTGGATAAAGGTGGTGAAATTATCAGTAAAAGAGCGAATCCAATCGGAGTCCTTCTGGCCCCTCACCATCCCGAGCAGAAACTCCTCGCCCAATACAACAATCTTGAGGAAATCCGAGTCAGATACTTCTGCGTCCGCCGGCCGCCGGCGCCCATCCGCGTCGACGAACTCCAGCTCCGAGCTCGCCAATTCATTCTCACGCAGAAGTCCCCCGATAAGGCTGCGAGTAAGGTCTTCTGCGTGACCGATTGTAGTCATCAGCGGGTCCGATTTGTCACGATAAAGATGCCAGAGCAGTCCACCCATGCAGTACCGGGACGGCCCGCAACAGTTTTGCGGAAGGAAATGTAGTCATAATAACTGATCTGGTGACCCACTTGGATGTTTGACATTACGCCATGGAACCAGTACGTGCAATAATACTCATCATGGGGGGAACCCTTCGCGGACGTTCGTGAAGTGTGATCCCACCACTGCATCCCGGTTTCGTGCGTTTTTGATGTTGCGCCCGAGCAGAAAATAACACTCGCACGGAAGCCCCATTTGACCCGAGGAGCTCCGCAGTCTCGCCGAAGAGAAAGTTCGCCGTTGAACGTGGAGTAGTTGTAGTCCTTGTTACACCGCAGACCCTCGCCTACTGGCCCGGGAACGGATGCGGTATGCATCAGGCGCGTCGTAGAGGCCAGCTGCACGGAGGGTGAAATCGTCGAGCGCCGGAAGGTCGCAGTACTAGGCGAGGCGGTATCGTCGCCGTCCGTCGGTGCGGGGTAGCTGTCGGCGTCCGCGGGAGCGCCGCCTTGGTCCGGCGCCGAAGAGTCGGTCGTGAAGGAACTCAGCGCCGTCGTGAGCTGCCCCTGCTGACCGTCGAGCGTTGCTGTCGCCTGTGCTGACCAATAGTACGTCTTGTTAGCGCTGAGAAGGCCGGCTGGCAGATCCCACCCACCCTGCAGCCCATCCTGGCTTGCGATGGGCGCGGCCGTAGTGTCCAGGGTGTCCCAAATTTTGTAAACGTACGTTGCATCGTTCGGGATTGTCGAGTCCTCGGTCCAGATTCTGAGCGACGGTGCTGCCGATGACGTTGAGCCATCTTCGGGCGTCACCTGGTAGGAGGAGGTTGTCCAGTCACCGAAAGTGGCGAACCAGGCTCCCGACATGACAGTGCCATCAGCTTGGTCTCTGTTCACCGAAATGAGGTGCCGGCCTGGTGTATCCGGGACGTGGACGGGGATGGAGGTTTTGGTCGTCTCAGAGAGCGCGACATTTACTGGGTCGTTTTGATCCAGCATCAGCGTGATGGATTCACCCGAACGGTCAGCAGGCGTAGCGGTGATAGTGCAATCAACACCCCCTGATGGAATTGTCTTCAGCCAGGCACCGGGCGCGATTGAGCCACACTGAATCACCGCCGGGGAGGGGTTTGAGTACCACCCCTGTACGTCAAATACGTAGTTGGTGGCGTCCGCGACATTGTTGAGGGACACCTTCCCATTTGCGCCGAGAGGCACGGTGATGGTGTTGGTGCGGATGGTCGTCTCGTCGAAGTTGATCGAGGTCGTGCTCGGGCGAGTGGTGCCATCGGCCCAGACAGTGGCGTTTCCGTTTCCGGCGGTGCTCTTGAGCGCGGTGAGGGTCAGCACGACAGCGTTGATGCCCGATCCCATGACAGGCACGCCCGCTTTGCCCGCGATCTGGATCGAACGCGTCTCGTTCTTGCCCATGACCGTGTTCCCGCTCGTGCGAGTGTCGTAGGCCCGCCCAGCACCAGGGGTGAAGACGGCGCCACCCCTACCAGCGGCAGTGAAGTATCCCTGGACCTCGAGGACGAGGTCGGCGGTGCTGTCCTGGTTGAACACGGTCAGCTTCCCAGCGGAGGACAGCTTGACCTGCGCCTGCATCGACGTCGCAACGCCACCGCCGGCGTAGTTGAACGAGTTCGGCGGACGGGTGCTGCCAGTCGGGTATGGGGTGAAGTAGCCAGAGGTGCTGCCGGTGTTCGCGGCGATCATGTTGACGATGACGGCTGAGGCATCCTTCGGAACACCGGCGACACCACCGACCTGCAGATCCACCGTCTTCCCCGACGTCAGTGCCGCCTTGGGGGCGCCGGTGCCGTTGCGGGTGTCGACGATGCGGGAGCCGTTCATTGGGACGAAGCCGCCCGGTGCGGTGCCATCGGTGTTCGCCGTGTAGTAGCCCTGCACGTCCAGCAGGAGCCGAGCGTTCGTCTCCGCTGACACCTGGATGGTGCCGTCACTGTTGACGGCTAGGACGGCAGAGAAGGAGGTGTTCTGGTTGTTCTCGCCTCCGTAGATCCCCATCGTCGTGCTCGGCTTGTCCGCGTTCGGACGGCCGGTCAGGAGGCCCTGCTTCGAGATCCCGATCAGCGTCGCGACGACGGATACGGCGCCAGCGGAACCGTCGGAGGGTACCCCGCCCTTGCCTGCGACCTGGACGGTCTTCCACTGCTTGCCGGTCATCGCGCTATCGACGATGCGCGCCCCAGCAACCGGAACGAAGACGCCACCAGTACCGGTGTCGCTCAGCGCCTGAGCTGGCGTCGCGGCCAGGAAAGAGCCCAAGGGGACTGCTGCAGGTTTGGTTGACTCCTGACAGGTAGGGGCACTGGTTCCTGCTGGAAGGATGTGCGCCATGGTGAAGGCGTATCCGGAAGAGTTCCGCCGTGATGTGATCGCGGTCGCTCGGAAGGGTGAGGCGTCGGTGCGGCAGGTCGCGAAGGACTTCGGAGTGTCCGAGTCCTGCCTGGCCCGCTGGCTGCGCCTCGCGGACCGCGACGACGGCATCAGCGCTGCAGCGGCTCCGTCGGGGAGAGCGGTCGAGCAGGCGGAGCTGCGGGACGCGCAGAAACGGATCCGGTTGCTCGAGCAGGAGAACGAGATCCTCCGCCGGGCGGCGGCGTACTTCGCCCAGTCGCAGCTCCCAAAATGATCTACCCGCTGGTCCTCGAACTCGCCGCAGACCGGATCCCGGTCGCGGTGGCCTGCCGGGTGCTGGGATTCTCGAAGCAGGCGTTCTATCGGTGGCGTGCGAGCCCCGTGTCGAACCGCGACTGGGACGACGCGCACCTGACCAACGCTGCGATTGACGCGCACCGGGATGACCCGACGTTCGGGTACCGGTTCATCGCCGACGACCTCCAAGCGGCCGGCCACCGGGTTTCGGAACGGCGGGTGTGGCGGTTGTGCTCCCAGCAGCGGCTCTGGTCATTGCACGCGAAGAAACGCGGCCTGCACCGCAAGGCGGGACCACCAGTGCACGACGACCGGGTCCGACGGGCGTTCACGGCACCGGATCTGGACCGGTTGTGGTTGACGGACATCACGGAGCATCGGACCGGTGAGGGCAAGCTCTACCTCTGCGCGATCAAGGACGCGTGCTCGCGGCGCATCGTCGGCTACTCGATCAGTGACCGGATGCGTTCCTCGCTCGCCGTCGCGGCCCTGCAGATGGCAGTGCAGCGCCGGAACCCGGCCGGGACGGTCGTGCACTCGGACCGCGGCAGCCAGTTTCGTTCCAAGCGCTTCGTCCGTGCGATCGAGGACGCCGGGCTGCTTGGGTCGATGGGGCGGGTCGGGGCGTGCGCGGACAACGCGGCGATGGAATCCTTTTTCGCGCTCCTGCAGAAGAACGTCCTCAACCGGACACGATGGGCCACCCGGGAAGAGCTCCGGCTCGCGATCATCACCTGGATCGAAGCGACCTACCACCGGAAACGACGGCAACGAGGTCTCGGCAAGTTGACCCCGATCGAGTACGAGACGATCATCAACCCACAGGTCGCACTCGCGGCCTAAACGAATGAGTCAACCGAACCTGCAGCAGTCCCAAGAGTGCCAGTGCAGCCAAAGCCGCGATGACAACACTGCGCTGTCGGACGTGTGGAGAGTGCAGCCAGCTGTGCACGAGACTCCCTAAGTCAGGTGACAACACGGGTTGCTGTCAACTTGCGCAGCGTAGGAGGCGTTCGGCGGAATCGAGATGTGCCCTGTTTAGGTCACAGATGAGAAACCCCCTGTCAGGTCCGGTAGTACCGCGGTGGGCTGAGCCTTACTTCATACAAGGTCATCCGGCAGGCCGACCGCAGTAGCCGCCCGGACACCCGCCAGACAGACGCACCACTCAGGGGCAGTGCGCAACGGGCACAACCCAGCGCCGGCTGCGCTCGACCTAGCCCGACACGGACCGTCACCAGAACGACGACACAAAGCGAAGCTGCTCACACCGGGGGAGTAGCGCAGCTCCTCGAACGTCCGGTAGCCGATCGGCTATCGGACGGCTGATGGAGCGGGCATCCGGTGAACGCTCATCGGAGGGGCTACGTGTCGGATTGGCCGCTTTGAGTGCGGGGCCTTCGGCCTATGCGAGCTATCGCAACGAGCGCGCCGATGGCCACCGCGAGCAGGACGGCGCCAACGACTAGGCCGAGGACTGCGTTTTCCCGGTGGTTCACCGAGAGCCCAACGGCCCCGAGGAACAGCCCCCATTCCAGTGAACAAGATCACACAGAACCCGACGAAAATCCATTGAGCCCGCGCACTTGCGCTTCCGCCCCTCTGCCGAGCAAGAACAAGCGTCGACACGTACGCGGGGAGAATGAACCCCGCGATCGGGAAGTACCAACTCAGTGCCAGGAGTGCGAAGCCGCTGGCAAGGAGACCCGTCATCCACGGCACCCACCAGCGAGCACCAACCACCTGCTTCGTGGCGTCGTCTGAAGCTGGTTCCACAGCTAGAGCGTATGTCGTAGGTACCCACGATGCCCGTTGGCCGATCCGTCACCGGACGGTTGCTCGCCTAGAGTTATAAGACTCCGAAACTCCGGGTGCGAGGATCACACCATGCCCGTTCGGTCTCTCGACAAGCTCGAAGACGCCACCTTCGACGTCACCGCCGCAAGAGTCGTCAGCGGAGAGTTCATGCTGCACAGGTCCGTCGTCGAGCACGACACGAGCGCCGGGACAGTTCGACTTCCCGTCACGCTGACCGTGCCCGATGCGGTGAGCGTCGTCGTTGATGTCGCCGACGGAATAGGCGAACTCATCCTCGAGACCGTCGACGTGACCGCGTCGGCGGTGACGCTCCAAGGCGTCAGCCCGTGCACGGTCGTCGTGACCACGGCCGTGCAGAGCCAGGTACTGCTTGACGTCAGCACGACTCCTGTCGCGGTCCGCCGTTGGTGGCGATGGCGGCCGTGGGACGGAACCACGCCGGTCATCCTCGACCACCGCGCCGTGTCGAGACGCCTCCGGGAGAACGCTTGCCCCGCGTGTACACACCCGTGGGACGAACACCCCACCGAACGAGACACGACTGGCGCGACGTGCGGCGAATGCGACTACGAGCTGGAGCACGGCGAACTCCCTCGCGGCCGGGCGGTCTGCACGGCGCAGATACCGCAGCAACTCATCGAGCCAGAGCCATCCGATCTGTGATGCGAGCTTCATCGCAGGACGGACGTGCCAACTGCCCCGTTGAGCGATCGGCTATCGTGCGCTCCTCGCTCGCTTCCACTCGGCTAGATCGAGAAAGTGAAAGTGAGTCCCGTACTCGTTCGGGCTCTCCGCGGGGTCGACCCGCTCGACGCTGAACAGCACGCCGTGCAGCAAGAACGTCCCGCCCGCGAGTTCCTCAAACCCATCCGCCTCGAACGGGAACCCGTCACTGATGCCGTAGCTCAGCGCCCCATCCGGCCAAGCGAGGTGAGTGTCGAAGTCCCAGAAGTCGACGTACCAGTCACCGACGAGCCGGGGCCGGACCCACCGCCTGTTCCACCATGGCCCTTCCACCTCGTACGCGTGATCGGGGCGCACGGACAGATAGCCAGCGAGATCAGATGGAGCATCTGGAAGGTGGAGCTTGTACAGCCCTGCCTCGACATTCGTGGGTAGCGACGGTGCGGGCTCCTTGGATGGACAGAACAACACGCTCGAAGAGTATCCGTCGTCGTAGCGAGCAGCTCTCGCTGCCGTCTCAGTGGACGATTGGCTATCGAGACCCCTCCTGGTGGTTCAGCACTTCGCCGGCGAGGATGCTGACGGTCGGGTGGGCGCCGGCGAGTGCTTCGTCGGGGGCGTGGTGCAGGTCGACCGGGTAGACGGCGAAGTCTGCTGGTGCTCCGACGGTGATCTTTCCTGTCAGGTCGTGTCCGAGGAGCTCCGCGCCGGCGCGTGTGTAGAGCTCGAGCGCCTCGTCTCTGGTGCATGCGTGCTCTGCGCCGAGGATCCCGAGCGTCGTACGTCGGGTCGCGCGGACGATGCCGTTCGATCCGCCGGCGAGCAGGCCGACGGGCGCTCTCGCGTGCGAACGCTGCTCGAGACGTACATGGCCAGCGCCGCAGAGGACGGTGCGCTGCGTGCTGCACTGCGGGGCCACGCAACAGAACTCGGCAACGAGGTCCGCCTCGCGATCGAGGAGTCGGAGGGGCCGATCGACACCCTCATCGCCGCCGACCATGCCGAGGGGTCGGTCCGTGATGACTTCTCGTTCGCCGACTTTCGAGCAGTCTGTGCCGCAGTCGTATCCGTCATGACCCCGCCCGCACCCACAGACGCATGGCATCGGGTTCTCACCCTGGTGCTTACCGGGCTCCGGCCACCGTCTCACTGATCCTCAGCTCGCGCCAGCTTCCTACGCCAGCCCCTGAACCTGGGGTGTCAGACACGGTTTCCAACCTGTCCGGTAGGGGATCGGCTATCGAGACGGGCTGCGGGGTCGACCTGAGTGTCTCGATGTCGCGGCAAGAAGTGGTTGCGCTGCCGCGAGTGGAAGGGTGAGCAGGCCCAAGACCAGCCAGGTTCCGGCGACGTCGAGGTGGGCGAGGAGTTGCGTCCCGACGATGGCGCCGAGCGCCGCTACGATGCCCCAACTCACGCCGTACACCGACATGTAGCGGCCGCGTCCGCCTGCATAACGAAATTCGTTATGCTGTCGACATGTCACTTCCAGATGAGCGAGCAACTGCGCTCCGCCAGAAGAGTTCGATCAGCTTCGTGTTCGTCGTGTCCCTCGGCACGATCGTCGTCTCCGCCGTGCGTGCGTGGTTCATCGTCGCTGGGATGGTCGACCAGCTTGCGCACCGCGCAACCGGCATCGATTGGACCTGGTCGCTGGAGTCCCCGATCCACCAGTCGGCGATTGAGACTGATGGGGCAGAGGTTGTCGCCGGGACAGCGCCGGCGGTCACGGAAATGATCGGACGAGTACGCGACCTCCCGGCGGCCACGATTGTGTTCCACAGCCTTGGCGAACTCACCGCGGTCCTCACCACCGCGGGTATTGCAGTGTGTCTGCTGCTCGTCACGCGCAGCATCGGCAGCGGGCGTCCATTCGCGCGCGCCTGCTCGCGCGCCCTTGTCACCCTCGCCGTGATTGTGGCCGTCGGCTTCGAAGCCGCCGCGATCCTCGAGCTGGTGAGCCAGTTGACCCAACCGGACATCGCCGTTGCGCTGCCGGACTTCACCGGAACATACATCGGTCATGCTCCCCAGCTCGGAGCACCGTTCTGGCCGATTTTCGCCGCCGCAGGTCTTGCAGCACTCGCTGCCGTGTTCCGGACGGCTGCCGGATATCGGGATGACGCATCTGGGCTGGTCTGATGGCGATCGCCTGCCGGCTCGACGAACTCCTCACCATCCGCGGTATGACACTCGTAGAGCTTTCGGAGCACGTCGGCGTCAGCACCGTCAACCTGTCGATCCTGAAGAACGGACACGCGAAGGCCGTCCGGTTCAGCACGCTCGAAGCGATCTGCATCGCTCTCGAGTGTCAGGTCGGTGAGCTGCTCATTCAGGTACCAGACGCCGCAGCATGAGCTGTCGTGTTGTCTCAGTAGTGGATCGGCTATCGGGCACAGGAGTGGCGATTTCTGCTCGTTGCGCTGGCGCTAGCAAGCCGTGGTGCTGGGCTGAAGTTGCCCGTACGCCGCATCCTCTACTGGTTCAAACCACTCCGTTCGGACGTCTTTGCCGGGGGTGACGAACGCGATGTGGGAGAACCAGGTGTCGGCTTTCGCGCCGTGCCAGTGTCGTGTGCCCGCGCGCACCGTGTCCCCTCCTGCACCGACGATCGGGCCGACCGCAGTACGGTCGGGCCCGTCCGGACGACGACGGGAGGCCGAGCTGATGAGTGTGCTGCTCCGGGATCGACCCGGCGAATGGACGTGGGCCCGCCGGAACGGACTGTTCCTCGCGAACGCCATCGTCTTCCTGCTGTGCTTCGTCGGCATGGTGCTCGCGGGGTGGCGGGTGTCCGTGCACGACGCGCTGCTGCACCGTCAGGCGGTCGAGTCGCTGTGGGGGTTCCTCACGAGCGGCGACTTCGCCGAGGCGACGTTCGAGAACTGGGAGAGCGAGTTCCTCCAGATGGGGTCCTACGTGGTGCTCACGACGTTCCTCTTCCAGAAGGGGTCGAGCGAGTCGAAGCCGCTCGACGACGACGCACCGCAGGACGCCGATCCCCGGGAGCAATCGGGCGAACACCGCGCTCCGTGGCCGGTCCGTCGCGGCGGCGTGGCGCTCGTGCTGTACGAGAACTCGCTGCTGCTGCTCTTCGCCGTGCTCTTCGTCGGCAGCATCGTCGGGCACGTCATCGGCGGTGCCGCTGCGTACAACGAGGAGCAGGTCGAGCACGGCGGCGCGGTCGTGACCGGCTGGCAGTACCTCGGAACGTCGCAGTTCTGGTTCGAGTCGATGCAGAACTGGCAGTCCGAGTTCCTCGTCATCACGGTGATGGTGGTCGCGACGGTCTGGCTGCGCCAGCGGGGTTCGAGCCAGTCCAAGCCGGTAGCGGCCCCCGACACCCAGACCGGCGACTGACCTGGCTCGGTACCGCCGCCGCCGCACCAGCCGGGCCCGCGGTCAGTCCGCCAGCAGGAACGCCGCGAACCGGTCGATCGTGCGCAGGGCCTCGGCGGTGCCGTCGTCGTTGAGATGTCCGTGGAAGGTCCCCGGCTCGACCGCGTACACCACCGGTACCCCGGCGGCACGCAGCTCCCGGTGAACGCCGCGCCGCTCGCCCGCAGGTCGTCACGCTCGGAGTCGACGATGCAGGTCGGCGTTTGTCCACCGAACCCGCGTACGGAGACTTCTTCCGCCCCACTGAGCACAAGCTCGACGACGGACGGCCGACCAGCGCTGGTCGGCCGTTCGTCGTCTCAGTGGGCTATCGCTAACCAAGACGGCGACGTTGATCTGTGGACATGAACGCTGCTAGCGATCGACGACTGGTCCGATGAGGGGAAGGTGGCAACGATGCCGTTCACCGCCCCTCGTGGACTGTTCCCCACGAAGCCTGCGCCCGAGCTTGTCGGACCGCGGCCGATCCCTCCCGGAGTCATGGCAACGCAGCACTGAGCTGACCAGCAAGGGTCAGCCTTCCTCGCCGCGAGCGTTCTGCTCGCGTGCTTCTGCATGCCCGCGCCGTCGCCCAGCGGCGGCGCGCTGACTTCACGGGAACATCTCCATGCTCTTCGCCCCTGCCCGATTCCGGGCTTCACTCGCGAACCTGCGCGAACACCGCTTCGTCACGTTCGCGGTGCTGACCGACACCATCGGCGCCGGCCTCACGCTGCCGCTGACGATCGTCTACTTCACCATCACCACCGACGTGCCCCTGGCGGTCATCGGTGTCCTCTCGACCGTCGCATCACTAGTCGCCCTCCCCATCGGACTCGTCGGCGGGCTCCTCGAGCAGGCGTACGACGACGTCGACTACATCTCGGCCCACGCGTACTACGAGGAAGAGGGCGACATGTCCTCGTTCCTGGCGTCCGGCGTGAACATGGACCACTTCATCGACACGGTCACGACCGCCGCCGACCACGTCAAGGCGCACAAGAAGTCCGACAAGCGGATCGACATCTCGTTCGACGAATGGAACGTCTGGTCGCTCAGCAAGTGGAACGAGCAGCAGAAGACCTTCGAGCTCCAGGACTGGCCGGTCGCGCCGCGCCTCCTCGAGGACGTCTACACCGTCGCGGACGCGGTCGTCGTCGGCGGCCTCCTCATCACGCTGCTCCGCCACGCCGACCGCGTCGCGTCGGCGAGCCTCGCGCAGCTCGTCAACGTGATCGGCCCGATCATGACCGAGCCCGGCGGGCCGGCCTGGCGCCAGACCACGTTCTTCCCGTTCTCGCTCACGTCGCGCCTGGCGAACGGCACGTCGCTGCAGGTGAAGGCCTCCGGTGACACCGTCGACGGCGGCAAGCACGGCGAGGTCCCGGTCGTCGACTCGGCCGCCACGGTCGAGGACGGCAAGGCGGCGGTGTTCCTCGTGAACCGCCACCAGACCGAGACCACCACGGTCACGATCGACCTGGCCGGCCTGCAGGTCGACGGTGACGTCCGTGCCGAGGGCGTCTGGGACGACGACGTGCACGCCGTCAACGACCTCGGGAACCGCGAGCGCGTCGGGCTGCGGACGAACGACACGGTCCGTCGCGACGGCGACACGATCACCATCGAGCTGCCGCCGGTCTCCTGGACCGCGGTGTCGATCGGCTGAGCTCCGCCGGCTCCGGCCGGCGGTCGAGCGCCTCGGCGAGCGCCACGGTGAGCGTCGAGTGAGCACGGGAGGGCGTCGGTCCGCGTGAGCGGGTCGGCGCCCTCCCGCTGTCCGTCGGACCGCTCGCGACCCGGCACAGGACGGACGGGAGGATCGTGGCGGGGCCGCCACGATCCTCCCGTGGCGGGGCCCGGTCCCCGCACCGGGCCCCGCGCACGCGGCGGACGTGCCTGCAGTGCGGGGCATGACGGGGACGGAGGAGCCGGACGGAGCGGGACAGCTCGGGCCGTTCCAGGACGACTTCGTCGCGTCGATGGCAGCCTGGACACCGTCGGGGGACGCCGGTCCCGAGCCCGGTTCGTCCGCAGGACGAAAGATCCGGTGACCGGCGGTTGACGTCTGCCGTCGGTCCGGTCATCCTCGGAGCACGGCAGCGTTGCGGTGGTGGATCAGGTCCCCGTGACGCGGGGTCGGTGCCTGTTCGGGTCAGGTCGCCCCGGTGACCGCGACCGACCGGGTCGCGGTCACCGCCGTCACCGCCGCAGCGTCTGTCGCGGGTACTCGCCGACCGCGCGGAGGTACTCGCCCGCGAACCGGCCGAGGTGTGCGAAGCCCCACCGCCGGGCGACCTCCTGCACGCTCGTCGTCGCCGGGTCCGACCGTCGGAGTTCGATGCGCACCCGCTCGAGACGGACGCGGCGCACGTAGTTCATCGGGGTCGTGTCGAGGTCCCGCTGGAACGCCTCCTGCACCGCGCGGATGCTGAGGCCGGCGGCGTCCGCGATGTCGGCGACGGAGAGCGGACGGTTGAGGTGCTCGTGCACGAACTCCACCGCTGCCCGCAGACGGGCCTTCCGGGGCAGGAGCACGACCGCCGGCAGCTCGGGCGCCGCCGGGGGGTACAGGTCGAGGAAGGCCGAGGCGGCCTCGCGCGTGAGCGTGTGCCAGAGGAGCGTTCCGACGCCGTGCCGGAGCTCCTGCGCGAGGAGCGTCATCTGCCGGCGCCAGCGCGCGACGGCCTCGGCGTCGAGCTCGCGGAGGTGGTCGAGCGCGAGGTCCGTCACCTGCCCGGTGTGGAACCGCTCCGCGGACACCTCGTGCACGAGGTCGCGGGACAGGTGCACGAGCCGCTGGTCGTAGTCCTCGTACGCGAACACGAACTCGCGGTCGCTCGGGAACAGCATCGGCGTGCCGATGCGCATCGGGACGCCGTCCTGGCGGACGTCCGGCACCCCCGTCCCCTCGGTGAGCCACTGCACGACGTAGTCGTCGGTGTGCGGGATCGCGCCGCGGATGGCCCCGGTGATCCGGGACCGTCGGAGGGTGACGGCGGCGTCGCCGACCGCGGTGTAGCGGTAGGTGAACGGCTGCTCGGTGGCGTGGGCGGACCAGCCCCGGCCGCCGTACAGGCCCCCGACCTCGTGGACGACGCCCTCCGGCTGCGTCCCGGCGGCCTCGAGCCGGACAGCGTGGGGTGTGGGCGTCCCGTCCGCCGGGACGGGACGTGCTCCGGCGTCGACGGCGGTCATCGTGTCGCCTCGAAGAAGTCGGCGTACGAGGGCTCGGAGCCGGAGCCGGCGGCCCGGAGCCGCACCACGGCGGCGAGTGCGGACGGATCGGCGAGACCGGCCCGCCGTCGCCACTCGGCCGCCGTCACCGGTAGCGCATCGGGCCGGATCGGCGGTGCGTAGGTCGTGCGGGTCTTCGGCCCGCGGCCGAGGACGTCGGTCGCGGTGTGCATCATCTGGACCACCCCTGCATGGCTCGGAGGACGTGTGGACGTTCCGGCTGCCGGGGTCTGGGGCTGCTCGTCGCCACCGTAGGACACGGGCGCTCGACGTGTCGACAGTTCGGGCTCCGTGACCGGGCGGACGATCCAGGTTGCGCGGCCGACGTCGTCCTCCGGGCGGCGCGTGGCGAGGTCCGGGGGTCGGTCGCTACCGTGGGGCGACCGACCGACGTGCGACGAGAGGACCGACGGGGTGACGCACACCGCTGACGACCTCGCCGCTCCGTACACGGTGCTCCCGGTCGACGGTGTGGCGATCTCCACGCTGGCGTCCCCGCTCGGTGCCGAGACCGTGGCAGCGAGCAACGCGTTCGCCGCGCGGCTCGACGAGATCCAGCTCGACCTGGGCGAGGGGCCGATCTGGCAGGCGGTCCGGGACCGGCACCCGGTGCTCCGTCCCGAGCTCGGTGCCACCGGTCCGGACGAGTGGCCCACCGCGCTTGCGGCGCTCCGTGCGGCCGGGACCGGCGCGGTGTACGCCTTCCCGATGCACGTCGGTACCCTCACCGTCGGGACCGTCGGCCTCTACGCCACCCTCGGTTCGACGCTCTCCACGGCGGACGCGCCGGGCATCGAAGGACTCGCCGGGCGCACCGCCCGACTCGTCCTCGCGCGCGGCCTGCAGCGGGCGGTCGACGAACGACCGGGGGAGTGGTCCTCGGGACCGTGGTCCCGCCGCGAGGTCCACCAGGCGGCCGGCATGGTCGCCGCGCAGACGGGGACCACCCCGGACGACGCGCTGCTGCTCCTCCGGGCGTCCGCCTTCGCGAGCGGGCAGAGTGTCCTGCAGGTGTCCGCGCGGGTCCTCGAACGCGAGATCGACTTCGGTGATCCGTCGGGAACGGACGCACCGGGAAGGAACACGCCATGACCGAGGACCGAGAGCGTCGGCTCATCGACGCCTTCCTCACGGCCACGGGCACGCTCGTCGGCGACTACGACGTGGTCGAGATGCTGCAGACGCTGATCGACGACATCCAGGAGCTGTTCGACGTCGACGCGGTCGGCATCATGCTCGCGAACCAGCAGCAGGAGCTCGAGGTCGTGGTCTCGACGAGCGAGGCGAGCGCCCTGCTCGGCGTCCTGCAGCTCGAGGCCGGCGAGGGACCGTGCGTCGAGTCCTACGAGACCGGTCGGACCGTCTGGGTCGCGGACCTCGAGGACATGCGCCGCCGGTGGGCACGGTTCGCCGAGGAGTCGGAACGCGCCGGGTTCGCCTCGGTGCACTCGGTCCCGCTGCGCAGTCGGGAGGCCGTGCTCGGCTCGATGAACCTGTTCCGCATCGAGCCGGGGCGCCTCAACGAGCAGGACGCGGTGGCGGCGCGGGCGCTGACGGACGTCGCGACGATCAGCATCCTGCAGCAGCGCGACGCGGACCAGGCCGCCCGGACGCAGCAGCAGCTGCAGCAGGCGTTGGACAGCCGGGTCGCGATCGAGCAGGCCAAGGGCTTCCTGGCGCACACGCACCGCGTCGACCTCGACACCGCGTTCGCGATGCTGCGTGCGCACGCCCGGTCGCACGGGCTGCTGCTGCAGGACGTCGCCCGTGCCGTGACCGAGCGACGGCTGGACCTCGCGCAACCGGAGTCGGCGGACACCCGCCGCTGACGATCACCGGGTCCGTGCCGCCCGGGCGCGGTCCTTGATCGCCTCGATCACCTCGGTCTTGGCATCGGCGTACGCGTTCATGTCGTCCCAGCTGCGGGTCATCAGCGTCCGCTTGACGTCCTCGTACCGCTGGCGGTCCGCGGCGTCCCGGCGGAGGTGGTCCCGGAGCAGCAGGTACGCGTCGAGCGCGGGCGCGCCGTGCTCGTACACGTGGACGTGCACGTCCCGCTCCGGGGTCCGGACGAGCCGGTGCCCGGGCTCGCGGACGCGCAGCTCGTAGCCGGCGGCCAGGAGCGGCTCGGACATGATCTACCTGCCCGCGGCGAACGCGGTCATGGCCGAAGCTCCGCACCCGCGAATTCGCGGTCGAGCAATCGGGGTGTTCCAGACCGCGAGCTCAATCGGCATGGCGTTGTTCCCGCTCACCCTGGGCCTGTTGGACTCACGAACGCCGTGGCTGCTGTGGCTCATCGCTACATGCGTGTTCGTCGCTGCCGCGTGGGCCTGGCGCGAAGCAGTACGAGGCCTGCCGCAACGAGTGCGAGTTGCCGAGCTGACTGACGTCGACGCGTGAGAGGCGCTTGGCCGGACCTAACCGAGTCCGGCCAAGCACCGTCTCGATAGCCGATCGGCTACCGAGACAACGGTCCGCCTTCGCTGACCGAGCTCAAGATGAGAACCGGCGGGCACACTGGCACGTCCTAGGACTCCCGCCCGGCGACGTTCGTTTCCCAGTGTGCGAACACGATTGAGTCGCCCAGACCCAGTTCCCGAGCAATCGCCCCGGCCAGACGCTCACCCTTGAGTCGCTGCTCATCGCAAGTCCGTGTATCGGGCCAGCCAGTCTCGTAGGAGTACAGCGAATTGAATGTGGCAGCCCATTGGCGAATGTCTGCCTCGAGCCACGCCGGTAGCTGCGGCTCCCCATCCGGCGCTCCGCCGTCGTCCCGCCAGAGCGGCCAGTCGGCGCTGTAGTCGTTCATGAGTCGATAGCGCACCTTCACAGGATCGCACGGGCGCCTGCAACATGTCCCGATGGCGGATCGGCTACCGGTCTGCCGAACGCTGCTCGCCCTCGGGCAGAAGATGCCCGATGGCTCGTAGGACGTCGCCCAGCCAAACGAGTTCCCAGTTCAACGTCCGGTCGGCGGCCGGCGCTGACGTCAGGTTGTCCCACGACTCGGTCAGCTGCCCGATCGTGGCCTCGGGTGGATTGCTCGACACGTCGTACAGGCCCGGAGCGGGCAACGAGTAGAAGTAGTCCTCACGCAGCACGACCGACTCCCCGTTCGCATGTTCGACGTGCTGAAGGATCCGATCGAACACGAGACGGAGATCAGTCACCGGGATCTGAAGACCGTTCCACTCAGGCATCCCACGAACATGGCGCAGAGGGGCTGTCTCGTCAACCGATCGTTCATCGGACGGAGGGCGGAAGTTCGGCGCGATCCGCCCAAAGAACGAGTCCTCCTTTAGGCGGAACGGCGTGCCATCGGCCGTTGCGACGCTTCGTGCCGCCGTACCGTGATCCCATGAGGAAACGGTTGCTCGTGTTCAGCCCCCCTGCCGGCGCGCTCGTGTTGTTGGCCGCCTGGTGGGTCACCCAGCGAGCTGGCGTCGTGGATGTAGTCCCGACGCGGGACGACACTTTCCTGACGAACCCGTACGCAGTGCTCGTGATGATCGGGTAGTCGCTCGCTGCTTCATGAACGGGGGTTACCGCCGGCCTGTTGGGCTTCCCAAGCAGTTCGAATGGGATCGGTGTCGTACACGATGTGCAGGTGTTGAATCCGGGCTTCCAGGTCTAGCTCGGCGACGTCAACCACGGAGAACGGTGCAGGGGTGCCGTCCGAGAGCGTCCAATCGAAGTCGAACCAGAACGCAACAGTCGGAGCCGAGTCGTCTGTGCTGACCAAGGTTCGGCGGAGCGTGAGGACGGATGCGGCCGTGTCGGCGAACAATGTCGGGTAGAAGTCGCGGGCGGGCTGCTCCCCGTAAAGCGGTGAGCTCACAATCGCGTCCGGCGTGAACAGGGCGAGCACCGCGTCTACGTCGGCTGATCCGAGAGCTGCGAGGTATGCATCGACGAGCTGTGTGAGGGTCGTTGCGGGGATGGTCATCAGTGATCGCTTTCGGAGGGGTTCGGCCCACAGCAGCTCGGGCCGGGCGACATTCACCAGCTTCCCATCACCAAAGGCGGAAGACGAACTTGGCTCGCTGGGTCCGGTTGACGACCGGCTATCGGTCGCGGGAGCGGCGCTCGGCTCGAACTCGACGTCGCGCGTCCTGCTGATCCGGCAGCGGGTTTCAGCCCATGCTCCCGCGGGCCGCGAGGAAGACGAGCACGGCGACGATAACCAGTACCACCGGCGCAAGGAACTGCAGATTCAGCATCGCTGCCCCTATCGATCGGTCGTGCCGTTTCAGACGTGGGTGGGGCATGGCGAGCAGTTGGCGACAGAGGTGCCGTCCGGTTGACAATCGGCTATTGAGACGACAGGGTGTCGTGTTGAGTCTCGTAGAAGGCACCTCTATCGATACGGGGGAGGGCAGAGCTCTCCTTCCCGAATGAGGGCTCTCGTTTTTCGGCGGCTACTTGTTCCCGAGACGGGCTCGCCGCAGTTCTGCGACGATGCGTGCCCGCTCGGGGTCCTTGGCCAGCGTGCGGTCGTCGATGACGTCCACGACGTGCTTAACCAGCTCCGTGACCTGCTTGCGCAGGAGGAAGCCGAGCACGGGGAGGACGACCGCGATGATGCCGGTCAGGGTGGTGCCGCCGAAGGCCGTCAGCATGTCCACCGTGGTGTCGGTGATGGGCATGTTGCCTCCTTCGGGTTTGGCCGTGTGGCCAGCCCGCTCGTCGTGAGCGGGGGTCTAGAGCGTCGGAAGCCGACGCGAGCGCCCGGTAGGCGCTTAGTACCCCTATGCGCCGAGCGGTCGGCTTGCTGGGTGCTCGCGCGTTGAGGGCATGGAAAAGGCCGGCCCTGACGGGTCCGGCCTGTTCGTGTTGCTCGGGTGCTGCGCTGAGGGCAGAGTCGTTCCGAGCGGTTCCAGCCTACGGTTCGGGCCGGACATGACGAAAGCCAGTCCGATGGACTGGCTTTTTGCGCGCACTAATGACGCATGCCACAGCATAGCGGGTTTTGGAACGTACCTGCAAGCGTGCGGATCGGGGCGTGCCGCTCCTGCTCAGGAACCGGCGCGCGGGCTTCGGCGTTCGACGAGGACGTTGTCGCGCCACTGCCCGGTCCACGGCCCGAACGTCATGAGGCCGATGCGTTCTCGGGTGCCGAGTTCGCGGAACCCGTGGCGGCCGTGGAGGGCTCGGGAGGCGGTGTTCTCGGGGAAGATCCCGGACTGGATGGTCCAGATCCCAGCGGCCTCCGTCGACGCAATGAGCGCGTCGAGGAGCAGGTGTCCGACGCCGCGGCCGCGCGCTGTGGCGGCGACGTACACCGAGTGCTCGACGACGCCCCGATACACCGGCCGGGTGGAGGTCGGGGAGACCGCCACCCAGCCGAGGACCTCGTCGCCGTCGACGGCGACGAACCGGTGCTCGGGCAGCTTGCCGGCGTCGAATGCTTCCCAGCTTGGCGGTTCCGCCTCGAACGTTGCGTTTCCGGTTGCGATGCCCTCTCGGTAGATCGTCTCGACACTGGGCCAGTCGGCGGCGGTCATCGGCCGAACGGTGACCGGGGTGTTGTCGGTCATGGGTGCAGGAGCTCGTCCTGGATGCGGGCGGCGACGGCGTTGCGCATGGGGCGGACGTCGTCGGGGGACCAGGAGTCCGGGTCCGGGAACGACCACTGCAACACCTTCCCGCGAGGTGTCGCGGGCAGGTCGAGGCCGGGCTTCATCAGCACGACGACGTCGGCCTGATCCAGCAGTTCTGGGGTGACCTTCCGCGGGGTTCGGTTGCTGATGTCGAGGCCGAGTTCCGCGACGGTCGCGGCGATCGACGGGTTCACCTCGTCAGCGGGAGCGATGCCGGCGGAGGTGGCGATGTAGCGGTCTGGGGTTGCGAGTTCGAGGAGGGCTGCGCCGAGTTGGGAGCGGCCGGCGTTGTGCTTGCAGATGAACAGCACGGTGGGCTTGTCGGTCATGTGGGGTCCGGTTCAGTTCGTGCAGCAGGAGCTGCTGGCGGGCGGAGCGGCCGGGGCGGGTGCGGCGCAGCACGACGACCCCTCGGACACTGCGGTCGTCGTGGGGACGTCGCAGGAGGATGAGCCGCCGATGTCGGTTGTGCAGACGCCGGTCTCGGGGAGGACGAGCTGCACGTCGCGGGCGGCCTGGTGGTCGCCGGCGAGTTCCGCGGCGATGGAGCGGACCTGCTCGTAGCCGGTGAGGAGCAGGAACGTGGGGGCGCGGCCGTAGGACTTCATCCCGGCGATGAAGAAGTTCGGTTCCGGGTGCGCCAGCTCCGCGACACCGTGCGGGGGGACGGACCCGCAGGAGTGCAGGTTCGGGTCGATCAGTGGCGCGAGCGCGCGGGGTGCTTCGACAATGTCGTCGAGGCCCAAGCGGATCTCGCGGAGCATGTCGAGGTCGGGCCGGAACCCGGTGGCGTTCACCACAACGTCGACCGTGACGGTGAACGGATCCCCGGCACGGCGGCCGGTGACGGTGACCTGGTCGCCGTTCGGGCGGACGTCGTCGATCTCGAATGAGGCAAGCTGCTCGATGTGCCCGGACTCGACGAGGCCGTGCACGTTCGAGCCGAGCTGCCCGCGTGCGGCGAGCCCGTCGGCAGCGTCCGCGCCGAGGCGGGCGGTGCCGGCGTTTCGGATCGCCCACAGCAGCGTCGTGCCGGGTTCGTCCTTGGCGAGGGCGGCGAGCTTGATGAGCGTATTCGCGGCCGAGTGGCCGGCGCCGACGACGAGGACCCGCTTCCCGGCGAATCGTGCCCGGTCCGCGCCGAGCACGTCGGGGAGGGCGTGCACGATGCGGTCGCCGAGGTTCGCGGCGGGTGCGAGGCCGGCGGCGGTGAGCGGATTCGGGGACGTGTACGTGCCGGACGTGTCGACGACCGCGCGGGCGGTGACGTCCTCGACGCCGTCGCTCGTGTGGAGGCGAAGGAGGAACGGGGTGTCGGCGCGGCCGGCGGAACGGGTGCGGTCCATGCCCTGCCGGGACACCGCCTCCACGTGGACCCCGTACCGGATCGCCGGTGCCAGCTCCGGCGTCTGGGCGAGGGGTTCGAGGTACTGGGCGACGAGGTCGTGCCCAGTCGGCAGCGACGACCGGCGGGGCACGGTCCAGCCGGTGGGTTCGAGGAGGCGGCGGGCGGCGTCATTGATGACGTACCGCCACGGGGAGAACAGCCTGGTGTGCCCCCACGCCCGGACGGACGTGCCGACCTGGTCGCCGGCTTCGTAGACGACGGCGGGCAGGCCCTGCTCGAGCAGGTGCGCGGCGGCTGCGAGCCCGACGGGGCCGGCGCCGATGACGGCGACGGGCAGCCCGGTCAAGCGGTCCGCGTCGGCCCGGGGTGGGACGGTGAGGGTGAGCGTCATGGGGGTGGTCCTTCCGGTGGTCAGGCGGATGCTTCGGTGGGCAGCAGCTCGGCCAGGAGCGCTTGCACGCGGGTCTTGATCTCGTCGCGGATCGGGCGGACGTCGTCGATGCCCTTCCCGGCGGGGTCGGTGAGGTCCCAGTCCTCGTACCGCTTGCCGGGGAAGATCGGGCACGCGTCGCCGCAGCCCATGGTGATGACGGCGTCGGAGTCGCGGACGGCGTCGGTGGTGAGGATCTTCGGCCGATTCGCGGCGATGTCGATGCCGTCCTCCGCCATTGCTTCGATCGCGACGGGGTTGATCTGGTCCTTCGGCTCACTGCCCGCGGAGAGGACCTGCACGCGGTCGCCGCCGAGGGCCTGGGCGTAGCCGGCGGCCATCTGGGAGCGGCCGGCGTTGTGGACGCAGACGAACAGGATCGTGGGGGTCGCGGTCATGGCGGTGCTTTCGGTTCGGGCGGTCATCGGATGAGGGTGAGCCAGCCGGCGAGGGCTGTCAGGGTGACGGCGAGGACGGGGACGGTCAGCACGATGCCGGTGCGGAAGTACTGCCCCCAGCCGATGTGGATGCCCTTCCGATCGAGCACGTGCAACCACAGCAGCGTTGCCAACGACCCGATCGGTGTGATCTTCGGGCCGAGGTCGGAGCCGATGACGTTGGCGTAGATCATCACTTCGTGGGTCAGGCCGGTCGCTCCGGCTCCGCCGCTCGCGAGGGCGGCGATGAGGACGGTCGGCATGTTGTTCATCAGCGACGCGAGGATCGCGATCACGAACCCGACCCCGAGCGCGGTGACGAGGACCCCGTGGTCCCCGAACACATCGAACAGCTTCGCGAGGTAGTCGGTGAGGCCCTGGTTCTGCAGCCCGTACACGACGAGGTACATGCCGATCGAGAACAGCACGATCTGCCACGGCGCCTCCCGGATCGTCTTCCACACCGGAATCACCCGCCCCGACCCGCCACCGGTGCCACCACTGCCGCCGGTGACGGCGGCGGTGCCGCCGGTCGTGACGAGGACCGGGGACGCAGCCTGACGGGCGAAGAGGAACGCGGGTTGCCGGGCAGCAACGAGAACGATCACGACCGCGCCGACACCCGCGACCGCGGCGAGGGGCACCCCGAGCGGGTCGGCGGCGAAGTAGCCGACCAGCAGCACGGCGAGGACCACCCATCCGGCGCGGAACGTCGCCCGGTCCTTCACCGCGGCGGCCGGACGGGTGAGAGCGAGAACGTCGTACCGCTTCGGGATCGACCGGCCGAAGTACGCCAGCAGCATCCCGAGGGACGCCAGCACGGACACGATGCCGACGGGCACCATGACGGCGGCGTACTCGGTGAACCCGAGGCCGAAGTAGTCGGCGGAGACGATGTTGACCAGGTTCGACACCACCAGCGGCAGGCTGCCGGTGTCGGCGATGAACCCGGTGGCGAGGATGAACCCCAGCGCCGCCTTCGCCGGCATGTTCAACGCGCGGAGCATCCCGACGACGATCGGAGTGAGGATCAGCGCGGCCCCGTCGTTGGCGAACACGGCCGCGATGACCGCGCCGAGGCCGACGATCAGCACGAACAGCAGCCGACCGTTCCCGCGACCCCACCGGGCCACGTGGAGCGCTGCCCACTCGAAGAAGCCGGCCTCGTCGAGGATCAACGAGATCAGCACCACCGCGACGAACGTCAGCGTCGCGTTCCACACGATCCCGACCACCGTCGGCACGTCCCCGAGCCCGACGACCGTGGTCGCGAGGGCGACGACCGCGCCGATGAGGGCGGTGTAGCCGATCGGGAAGCCCTTGGGCTGCCAGATCACCACCACGAGCGTCGCGACGAAGATCGCCGCGGCGACGACCGCCAGCACCATCAGACGCCCACCCCGGCCTGGTTCGCTGCCGCGGCGGCGCGCTCCCAGCCCTGCGCGGCGACCTGCACGGCATCCCACGGGGACCCGAGCGGTGGCGTGTAGCTGAGGTCCAAGTCGATCACGTCGTCCACCGAGAGGCCGGCGTGGAGGGCGGTGGCGTACGTGTCGATGCGCTTACTGATCTCCGCAGACCGTTCCCCGACGATCTGCGCGCCGAGGAGCCGGCCGGACGTGTGGTCGCCGGTGACGCTGATCGTCAGTGGCACCGCGCCTGGGTAGTACCGCTTGTGGTCATCCGCGACCGTGACACGGGTCAGTGGGGACACGTCGAGCGCAGCGGTCTCGTGGTGGCGGAGACCGGTGCGGGCGGCGACGAGGTCGAACACCTTCACCACCTGCGTCCCCACCGAACCGGCGAAGGTCCGGGACCCGCCGAGCATGTTCTCCCCGGCGACACGGCCCTGCTTGTGCGCCGTCGTCCCGAGCGGCAGCCACGTCGTCCCGAGCAGCCGGTGATGCGTCACGACGCAGTCGCCCGCAGCCCACACGTGCGGCACCCCGGTGCGCATCTGCTCGTCGACGACGATCGCGCCGGCCTGCCCGAGCTGCGCACCCGCTGCGGTCGCGAGGTCCGTCACCGGCCGCACGCCGACGCAGACCACCACGAGCGCGAACGTGCCCTCTTCATCCCGAGCGGCTGTCGCCGTCGTCACCCGCCACTGCCCGCCTCTGGTTGGGGTGATGCCGGTGACGGTCCCCCCGGTCAGCACGGTTGCGCCGTGTCGGCGGACCTCCGCGGTGGCCAGGGACCCGAGTTCCGGATCGAGGGTGGAGAGCACTTCCGGGCCGCGCTGGATCAACGTCGTGTCGAACCCGCGGGCGACGAGTCCCTCGGTCATTTCGAGGCCGATGTAGCCGGCGCCAACGACCGCGACGCGGCTGCCGGTAGGCAGCAGCTCCAGGGCAGCGACGACCTGCTCGGCGTCGGTCATCGAGTGCAGCAGGTGAATCCCGGGCTCACCGAACGGGATCCCGGCCGGGCGGACCGGCTCAGCGCCAGTCCCGATCAGCAGCTCGTCGTACGGCAGCTCTTCCTCACCGCCATGTCCGGTGACCGTGAGGCGGCGACGGTCCACGTCGACCGCAGAGGCCCATGTGGAGGAGCGGACGGTCATGCCGGCGGCTTCGAGATCGGCGCGGGTGCGGTGCGCGAGGGACGCTTCCGTGACGACGTCGCCCGAGACCCAGTAGGGGATGCCGCAGATCGAGAAGTTCGGAAACTCGTCCGCAAGGACCACGGTCACATCGGTCGACGGGTCCAGCTCACGGGCGCGCAGCGCCGCGGCGATGCCAGCGTCGCTGCCGCCAACGGCAACAAGGTGAGTCATCGTGGTCGGTCCTTCACAGATCAGCGGGAGACAAGCAACGACATCGAAGCATGTCGATATCGATGAAGGCAAATATAGACGTGTGTCGAAGTCCGTGGGATGATGGTGTGATGACGACGATCGAGCTGCTCCCCATCCAGGACGTCACCGCGTGCTGCTCGCCCGTCACGACCGAAGCGATGACGCAGGAGTCCGCGGAGGTCCTGGCGAAGTCGTTGAAGGCGATCGCAGATCCCGCGCGTTTGCGGTTGATCTCGATGGTCGCCGCGCACGAGGGCGCGGAAGCGTGCGTCTGTGACCTGCAGGAACCGCTCGGCCTGTCCCAGCCGACCGTGTCGCACCACCTCAAGGTGCTCGTCGACGCCGGCATCCTGCACCGCGAAAAGCGCGGCACCTGGGCCTACTTCTCCCTCATCCCCGGCGCGCTCGAGTCCGTCGCCGCTCTGCTGACCTCGCCCACACGCTGAGACGACGGAACTTCCCTCGCGGCGAAGCCTCCGCACGGTGAGGATGAAGACATGACCGACGAGCAGGAACCGAATCCGATTGCGGACGCCCGTGCACAGATCCGCTGGATGATGGAGCAGCAACGCAAGCAGCCGACGGTGTTCACCGAGGTGAAGGACAGGGACCTCGTCACCTTGATGGACCGGTTCGCTGGATCGCTCGAGTTCAACTCGATGCTCGTTGCTTCGCAGCTGATCGCGGAGGTCAGCCGACGACAACTGTGGGCCGCCGTTGTCGAGCGGCGCACTGCCATGCTTGCTTTGGGGCACCCTGACCAGGACCGAGCGACGCTTCGAGATCGTGCGCAGCTGGAGCTGGACCACTTCCGGAACGAGCACTTCCCGGTCGACCCCGACATCTTCGGCGATGACGAAGTAAAAGCAGAGGCGGCCTGGAACGGCTACGTCCAATTCTGATCGCACGATCCGGTGCAGCGGTTCTGCAGGATGGGTCCGCAGTGGCGATCATTAGTGACGTGCCCGTCTACAGATACGGCCCGATGAGTCAGAGATCAGCTCGGAGTCGCGGGAGGTTCGCGTGACAACGGGAGTGCTCGAGATCCGCTATCAGTGGCCAGTGCACCAGGTCGACCACTCTGCGGTCCGCCGTCACTTCAACGCTCCGCGCTTGACCGTCACCGGTGAAGAGAAGGGGCCAGAAACATTGCGGTTCCAGCCCGATTCGTCCGGACCGGCCACTCTCACATGGGTCCTTGGGGATCGAGGCACGTGGACGATCGAGCCAGCCGGTGACACGCTGCCGGGCCCGAGGAGGCATGGGACCACTGGCAGAAGCAGGCGGACAGGGCGCTGTGGATGTTCCGCGGCGACCTGGGGAGCCGACGTAAACGTCACTCGGTCGTTGACGCCCTGCTCACCGGTGAGGTCCTGTTTTACGCGGCGCACGGAAACACGATCATGCGGTACCCCCATGAACCGATCCCCGACGAGACGCCGCAACCCGACGGCTACGCCGCATGCTCGACCGGAAAGGCGTGGGCTGACAACTGGCAGTTCGACTTCGAGTTCCTGTCCGGCGAAGAGGACGAGTGGGTTGGCCTGATCTGGCAAGCAGACGAACGTCGCTGGTTGGATGCTCGCACCTACGAACCGGTCGACGGAGACGAATATCCCGAGCTGATCAGCTTCGCCGAGCAGGATCTTCAGCGCATCCACCGCGCTGAACAGATCGCAGATGAATGGTACGAGGCGTACCTACTGGTACTCATCAACCTGTTCCCCGACCGAGTCAGCATCGAGCATCGACGGCGGGCAGTTCGGCGGGACGACCTGAGCTCCGGGCTCGCTTAATTCAGAGTAGGGGTGCACGACTCCTCGCGGGCACCGAGGTTGGGAGCGGTCACGACGCCACCGCGTCGTCACTCAGGTCTGAGGGAGACCGACAGGACTGCCAAATAAGGTGTCCACCTCCGTATTTCACGACAGGTTGTGTGGCAGTTGGACAACTTAGTTGGCGGACGACTGCTCCTTCTCATGGAGGCTGTCGAAAGCGGTCACGGCTGAGCGGCCTTTCTCATGTGAGTTGGCCGCTGCGTTTCTCAAGGTACGTGTCGAATCTTCTTCGCCCTGATCAGATGCGAACTTCGCGTTTCGTTCTCTTCGTGTCCCCTGTGCCGAGTTCGACTGACATGTAGAAGCGTCGTGATGTGATGTGCCCGATGCTGCGAGCTGAGTGTGTCAGCCGGCGGGCGTCGTCGGCGTAGGCATACCAGGTCTCTGTCTCTCCAGGCGGCAACCGGAAGGGCAGCTCTGGCCCGACCGCGTCTCCGTGTGGCGTGAGGGACGCCGGCCCTCCCACTGGGTGGAGGCTGTAGCGATCGATCCGGACAGGTGCACGACCCACGTTGGTGACAGCTATGCCAATCACTTCCCGCGCCACGAGTCCTTGGTCAATGGCACTTGAAAGGTCCTTCGGGCGGCTGTCGCGGCCAACTTTGCCAACCACGGCTGTGGCAGTGCCAATTCCACCATGGAGGAGTCGGACCTTCACACGACGACCGTCGTAGTGCCAGCTTGAGATCTGCCAGCCGAGGGCGGCAGCTCCGGTGAGGAAGCTCAACGCAGAGACGATCAGTGCGGCGAATGCGATGTTCACTGCTGTCCTTCCGTAGCGACGCGTGAAGCGCCCAGGCCCTAGCCGGTGCCGCGGTGGTGCTGGCAACAAATACCCGGCTCAGTCCTGAGCCCGCTACGCGAGAGTCGGCATCCTTAGAGGCTGTACGCGGCGCCGCAAATGAGACAGTGCAGCGGTGCAGCGGTGTTGTGCACCTTGACCGGTTCCCAGGAGTGGCAGGGGGACAACACGACGGTCGAAGCCTCCGAATCATCGCGCTCCGTCAGTGGTAGCGGTGCGTCTGGCACGTTGAATGATCCGGTTCTGGTGACTTTGAGGAACTTGCTGTTCATCGGCCGGAACAGGTCATCGAATTGCTCGTTCACCTCGTTCATCACAGCGTTCATGCCGATGGCCTGGATGTGCTCCTTCTGCTCCTCTGTCATCCAGTCGTCCACGTCAGCCGGCGCGCCGCAGTATGGGCAGTAGTACTGCGATGCGGAAGGCTGGTTTTCAGCTTCGGCGTTGGCGGGCCCCGAATGCCAAGCGAACTCACCCGAGCAGTTCGGGCAAGCCCGCCGAAGGAAACCGTCGCCGTCTAGCGGCAACGAGAACGGTATCTCCATGTCAGCTCTCACTCACGAACTCGTCTTGCTCGATGGGGGTGCCATCGGCAGTCTTGCCGCTGATCCGGAGCGTGAAGTACGGCGCGTACGATTCGGTCAGGGCCGGCGGCATCCTCTGCAACGCAACCACCGACTTGCCAGCGGGTAACCGAGGTACGGGCAAAACTCCGTCTTCGCGGTAAAAGTGCTGACCCTCGTCTTCCGGCTGTACGTTGAGGTCGTAGACGTCACCCGGACCGTGGTTGGTGACGATGATGTCGCTTAGCTTGTTGCCACCGCGGACGCGAAGGGTCGCCGACAGCCTCGGTTCTCCATTGGTCGCGCTGGAGGGAAGCTTCTTACCCAGAGGAAGGCCATTTCCCGGCGAGGCCGGCGGAGTGAGGTCGCCGGCCTCGTGCCAATCGGTCCCGGTCAGTTTGACCGCACAGCCCGCGGTGAGCAGACGGTTAGCGAGATCCTGACGTTTACCCACCGTATTGTTCAGACGAACTGAGTGCCGTCCGTGCACGTCACTGAAGGACTTGATGTGCCCGAGTTCGACAAGCACCGTTCGTTCCGGGCTCCGCCCCATGGCCATGCCGGCTTCGAACAGTACGTTCGGCCGCGGTTGCATCTGCGGTTGGGTCTCAGGATCATCAGCGCGTTCCGCCAGCGACTCGTGGAGATGTGCCACATCGTCGGGTGTTTGCAACACGACGACCGCTTGAGCGACCCCGAACGCATGGTCGAGAACGTCGCCGATGTAGGGAGACGCGCTACCCGTCAACGCGAGCGCCTCGGCCCATTCGATCGGGTCTAGGCCAACTGCTCGAAGGAAATCGAACAGCCCACGCCGCGCTGAGTCGTTGCGGCCGTGGATCACAAACACCTTGCGCGGGTCGGTGGTACTTTCGGTTCCTGCCATGTCTAGACCCTAATCGCAGGAGCGACAAACTCTCATGCGGCCCGCGGCTTTGGTGATGGGTCCATGAGGCGCAACGGCGAGCACACCCCTGAATCGCAGCGCTGCGCGCGTCGAACTATCCGGAGACCTGGAGCTCGGGAGCGATTTTCAGAGCACGACGACCGATGCGGGCAGCAACGACGGTCGTGGTGCGCTGCAAGGCTGGCGTCCGACGATCAGACGTACGGGTTGGGAGATGCCGCGATGCGGACGCGCCCGATTACCTGCATCGCTGTCGCGAGGGCGTCGAACACGTCGAAGACGTGACCAACGAAGTCGAGGTATTGGGTGCCGGACGGATCGACGTCGCTGACGATCGTGCCGGTGCGGAGGTCGTGATGTGCTGTGGCGTGGCCGATGGCATTGCGCGTGCGGTTGTTCAGCAGCTCAGTCATCCCCTCCCAGCCTGGGACGATGGCGGCGTAGGCGAGCCGAGATGCGTTGGGGAGTTTGTCGAAACCCTTGAGCGTCTTGGGGCGCTGCTTCTCTCCTACTCCGGCTGGGGTGGCGGTTCCGAAGTCGTTCGGGTCTCCGCGTTTGATGGTGTTCTGCGCGGCTACCATGTACCGCGTTGTCTTGCAGACCAGTTCGAAGCCCTGCTGGTACAGGTCTCTGAGTTGAGTGAAGTCATCACGAAAGAGCGTTAGGTCTTCAAGGCTTGCCTTGCTGGCTACATTGAGGAACCGTGGGAGCCGGCCGAGCGACCAGGCGTCATAAGACCTCAGGAAGGTGTCGACCTGCGCGAAAACATCGCGTTGCAGGGTACCGATCCGTCCCTCAGCGAGATCGGCTTGCAAAAGCTCCACGTAGGCGGGCGTCCGCAGTGCGGCTCGGTGCTTGAGCAGGTACCGCTCCATGAACTTCGCCGTCCGGTCTGCGCGGGAACCAACCACCTGCTCGGTGACTGCTCCTACGGCGCGGAACATTTGGGCGGCTCGTTCATAGTCGGTCGTCTTTGGCTCCCAATCGGGAAAGGTCTCACGCCCGATCTTGTCAAAGAAAACCCAAGAGCCGTCGAGGTAGTACCTCCCAATACGGCGTACGCTCTTCCAGCCCTCTAGCGCTGCAGTCTGAGCCGTGCCCACGTCGTCGAAGTACTCACTCACCGCGTCTCCCAGCAGAAAGTGAAAGGTCATCATTGTGAAGGAGCCAAATCCACTGTTCCAATCGGCGTCGCTGCGCGCTGGAACGCTTGGGTCGATCGTCACCACGGGCTGATCGGTTCCATCACCGGCGATCTTCTCGGCGTCATCAAACTCGACCCGCAACTGTTCAAGTTCCTGCCCGGTCGACCGACCGTGGATGGGGAGCCCGCAGGTCGGGCAGAGCAGGTAAAAGCGCGTCAAATCGGTCGGAGCTACCCCGACGCGAGCCGTGAAGGCTGTCTCGCAGCCGACGCAGCGAAGCGGGAAGCGCATAATCATTCGGTGTCTGCTTTCGTCGACGAATCGATCTGAAGCGCTCGGACGCGCTCGATGTGAGGCAAATGGACGTACAGCGCGATCTTGTCTGCTGGCGGTTCGTCGTTCACTCGGAACGCAGGCGCGTTGACCCGATCAAGTTCCGGGGCCAAAAGCCTCGCCTTCGCAGCAAAGATGTAACCGACCTTGCGCGTCGTGTCCCAAACGGCAACGGCGTTCAAGTAATGGGGGTTGCTCGACTCCCGGACGAGCCAGTACTCAATTCCGCCAACATCGCGTCGGAGGCCGGCTGGGACGTAGGCGAAAGTACCTTTCGTCCGAAGTCGGCCAGCTGACAGCTGCCGCAGGTCGATAGCATCAACGAAATCGGGCGGCGGCGGGCTAGGTCGCGTCACCTTTGACCGTCGAGGACGGTGTGCGCCTGCGGTTGCTGGTCGACCGGGCGACGTTGGGTCCGGTGGAGGCAGTGGATCGAGCGGAAGTTTCAGCCGGTCGGCGGCGCGCCAGAGCGCTCGTCCCGCGATGACGCTGATGAGGCACAAGCGAGTGAGTACAAGAAGAGCCCCCATGGAAAACAACCTACGATGGCGCCCGCGGTCCGCCAAGACCCCGATGAGGTCGCACGGGCTCCAGGTCAATCGTCATCAAGCGGCAGGCTTGCGTCCACGTCCGCGACGGTCGGCATCTCACTTCGCCACCAGGTCAGTTCCTTCCTATTCGGAGGACGGGACATCGGATCGGCGCCTCGGAAGGAGAGGATCGTCGTACCGTCGATACGGAACCGGCAGCCGCGTGGAAGCACCCAGACGCCATCGCGGAGGCAGGTGGGTTCGCTTCGTGCAAAGTCAGATCGCGATTCCAGGCGGGACCAGCTGTCGTGGTCAGCTGTCCTTCTCAGCGGGCCTAGCCAAGTCCAATTTCGCGAACGCCGAGCCCTCCAGCGCACACTAACTAGAGGCCAGCGGTGGTCGCCGTGCGTCTCGACTGAAGCAGTAGCGCGAACCGTCCCAAAGGGCGGATTCGGCTACAACGAGATCTATAATTTCTATAATCACGAGGGCCCCGAGGTGGCGCCGACCCGGACGTGCAGCCCGTCTGCTTCCCTGCCCTTCTGCTCGGCTCCACGCGGTGGGTTCACGTGCGCAACTGCCTGACGTGTTCACGAGCGGCCGCCCAGATGATGGTTGACTCGACTGGGCGGAGGTCTGGCCATCCCCCAGCAAGGGCGACCAGCTCGGCGAACGAGTCCGCTGCGGTGGGCCTCGACCATCCCTCTTCTGCACCGTATTCGATGACGTGGCGCAGCAAGCGTGTCGGGTCTAGGGGAAGGTGTTCACGCAGCGCATCGCGCAGGAACTCGGCGACGAGGTCCACTCCTAGCCCGCCGCGGAGCCCATCGACGAGTGTCGCTTCGACACTGCGATGCGGAAAGTGCCCGTAGGCCCAGTCGACATCTTCTCTGGCCGTCGTCCTCTCCCAGCGCACTGACACAAGGTCGCACGCCGGTAGCAGCCCAGTCGAAGCCGATGGTGAGTCGATCACTGCGTCGAGCAGTTCGGGTCCGAGTCCCCATCGTTCTAGCGCCGGCAGTCCTCCGATTACAGCTGTCACCCCTCCCGCCAGGAACGCATCGCGGCGTGCCAACACGCTCACCGCTGGGTCGGTGAGCATCCAGAGGGCTCGCGCTTCGAGCGTCGGCGTTGGTGCGGGTTCCGCCGCGAGGTGGAACCAGATGTCGCCGATGACAGGCACCAAGTCGCCAACCTGCTCCAGGTCTTCGAGGGTTCGCTCAACGGCGGCTTCGTCGTGCTTCGCTTTGACCTGCGCTTTCGAGATCAAGCCGCGTTGACTTGCAGCCGCCACAAGAATCGTGTGCCGAACGTCCCCTGTCATGCGGTCACCATATGACACGCTTGAGTTGGAGGGGCGGCTCTCTAGGTGCATTCCTAGCAAATGCGTACTTTAGTCGCGCCCGGCTTGTTCGCCCTTTCGCAACGACTGGTCCGCGTCTAGCCTTGAGCGGCGGGGCTGAGGTGCAGCGAACTGCCCCGGGCTAGCGAAAGGAAAGTGAGCCGTGACGAACCATCCGCGCAAGATGGACCGCTTCGAGCGACGAGCAAACGCGTCTCGATCTATTCGAATCTCTCCGAAACTCACCCCGGCCGAGCGAAAAATTTGGCCGACGATAGACGGGCATCCATCGGTTGATATAACGCTCCTCGACGAGCGCCGAGTTGCTGTGGTCGGCGATTGGGAGTCACAGTCGCGCCTCGTTGCCCCGCTGCTTCAGCGCATCCGGAGGGAAGCACCGGATGTTCGTACGCTGCTTCATGTCGGCGACCTCCGCTGGTCCGCCCCGCGGACGAGTGCGGCTCGTGGGCGCAACGCTTCAAGCGAGGAGTTCGCGCCCTGGCTCGACGAGCAGCTGCAGCGCTTTCAGTTTCAACGACTGATCCTCGTGCCGGGCAACCATGAGTGGTGGGATCGATTGCATGAAGAATTCGAGGATCATCCGGACCGGTTCTTTCGCGCCGCTCACCGTATTTGGATTGCACCGCGAGGCCTTCGCTTCGAGCTGGGAGGGCGAACTTACCTTTGCATGGGCGGAGCTGCTTCGCTCCACGACGATGGTGGCCCGTTCGAAGCTCCTACGGATGCTGACATCGAGCACGCCGCCGCGGGCGGAGAAGTCGATGTCCTCCTCACGCACGAAGCCCTCAACGTTGACATGCCGCAGTTGACGTCTGCAATGCGGAGAGGGCCACGCTTCTCTGACACCCGTATGGCCGCGTCAGCGGAATCGCGCAATCGTGTCACACAACTCTACAACCGCGTTCGGCCGCAGCTGGCGTTCTTCGGTCATATGCACTCGTCTGGCTCTGCCGCGACGGAGTTCGGTATCGTTCACTGCCTCAACGTGATCCGGAGGCCGCGTCATGTTGCGTTGCTGAACGTGCACACCCTAGAGGTGCAATGGCTTGAGGATCTTCCCGAAACTCACCAAATCAATCGACTTGATGCATGACGCTGCGCAAGATCGATCCACCCTCACCTCTAGCGACGTCGCGATCGTCTTGAAGGGCTTCCACGCTCCGCCAATCCCCAGAGGACCAACTTGCGCGCCGCAGTTGTGTATCGCGCCAACATGATCACCAAGTGATGTCAAGCTGGCAGGGCAGGACTCCGAGTGGCGTGCCCCCTCGCACTTAGGTCGCACGCTTCTTCAGAACCTTCCGGAACCGATTGATGCTGATCCGCTTCCGGCCACGCGCTACAAGTGTCTTGATGTGCGCCTCCGCTGCAGCCTCGGTGATGAAGCCGGCCCTCACCGCGAGGGCGAGCAGATCGGTGGTCATGCACACGGCGATGGGGAGGTGCTCGTCCTTGATGTACTTGATGGCGCCGCCGTCGTCGGTGATGAAGACGGCTTCGATGTGCCGGTGCGTGACGACGGCGATGGTCTGCGACTCCCCGAGGCTCTGGGCGGGGTCTTCGATAACGTCGGTGATGCTCAGCCGAATTGTCCGCGCATCGTGCTCCTCGAACTTGTCCACGAGGATTGGGTCGGGCATGAAGTCGAAGGCTTCCTCGATGCCCGGGTAATAGCCCTTCCGGTGGGAATCCTCACATTCGGCATGAACAGCGCCAACCCACGCGCCCTTGCCATTCAGGAGCTTCTTCAGGATGCCCATCTCGCCGATGATGGCGAAGTTGATGAGAACGGTGTTATCAGGGAAGTACACGGCGCGACGTCACTGCACCTTCAGCCCGAACGCGTCCGCCAGGACGTCCAGCGTCGGCGCTTCCTGCATGAGGTCGTCGTCTTCTGTACCGTCGACGCCAGACTCGAAGGGTGCTCCGAGCATCCACTCCAGCGTACGAGTGGTCCGCGGGTTCGTCTCGTGAGCCGCGAGCAGCCGCACCGGGAATCGTCGCGCGGCCGCCTCTCGCATCCGTTCGGCAACCGGATCGTGTAGCGCTGACCCGCCGGAGATGTGCTTGCGGGCAAGGCGCGCGGTCGAGAGCGAGGTGCGAGGCGCCTCGGTGCGCAGGTAGGTCATTCGCACGTTGAGTGCTTCGATCGAAACGCCGGCGTCCCATAGGAATCGTGCGAGGTCCTCCTCGCTCGCCGACTTCCAGTCAATCTTCCGGATGGAGGGCACGGGAAGGAGAAGGTCCGCGGCGTACTTGTTCGCCGCGTTCTCCTCTGCTCGGCTGAGGTCGCCATCTCGAGTGAATTGGCCTGCGGCGATGTGTTCCAGCTCGTGCGCGATTGTCCAGTTCTGCCGGGCCCAGAATGCTTCTGTCGGCACGACGATGACGATGGCGTTCGGAAGCTTCAAGCTCAACCCGGAGGAGCCGGGCAGGTCAACCTTGATGACGTCGATCCCGAAGGTCTGCTCGACAGCGTCAGCGAAGTGTCGTTGCCAGTTGAGGCCGTATCCCGCTTCGAGTGCAGCGCGGGTCTTCTCTGGTTCGGTCGGAACAGGCTGCTGGTTGGGCCATGGCGCGATCGAGTGGGCCTGCTCGTAGGCGCGCGCGATACCGCGAACCGTCTCCGCGACACTTTCGGACGTGTCACGCACGTACGAGCCGTTCCCGAGATAGTCGTGACGAGCAGCAACCTGCACAGGGAACGGATCCTCACCGAGCAGGATCCAGTCAGTGCTCACGCGGAGCTGTTGGGCGAGCGCGATCAGTTCGCGGCTGGCGAGAGCGCGCTTGCCGTTTACCACGCGAGACAACGCCGACGGGTCCATGTCGACGCGTCGCGCGAGTTCGCTCTGAGAGATGCCTGGCAAGACCTCTTCCAGTCGCTGCAGCAGGCGCACGCCGATGTCGGTCATGTTTCTACAGTAGAGCACGTGTTGTGAATTTCGCATCACTGGGAGTACGATTCCGCTCCGCCATGAGCGGACAGCCATGGCCCGACCACCTTCGGCTGGCTCAACGGCATGTGTTGGGAGGCGGCAGTCGCGCCGACGTTCGCTATGGCTAGGCGCTCCGACGTCCCTGACGACGCCTCGGTCGACTCGCCCTCCAGTTACGCGGCTGTACGGCTTCGAGGCCGTTGACCGCGTGACCGTTGGAGGTTGCTGGGCGAAGAAGACGCAGCCGCTGCTGAACGAGGGAAGGCGTCTGCCGCCGCGCGGACATGCATTTCCGACCGATCGAGCGCGTTCGCGAGGAAACCGATGCGGCGTTCGCCTCCGTTGAGAAGGTCGTGCATCTTGGCGACGTCGATGTCCGAGAGTGCACGCCCGGGGAGCCGGGGGCTGCTCAGCAGGTCGACCGCGGGTGCGCTGACCACTGGACCCTTGAGCTTTGCGACGCTGAAATAGTGCCGTAGGTAGACGTCTATCTCTTCTTGCAGCTCTCTCGTCATTGACAGGCAAAACGCGCCGTACAGGTTCGCGTCGTCGGCTCGGGCTCTGGACCACGAGTCTGGGTAAGCGGAGCCGTGCGATCCGGTCATCCGGGCGTACGCGTATCTGCGGGCCATCAGCGTTCGGGTGGCGCCTCCGGCGTGGACGCCGACGCGATCGGCGATCCGTTTCCACGCGGAAGCGGGCAGCAGCTGGTGGCGGAAGATCGCGTGCGCGCGTTGTGTGTAGTTGATGGCGTTCTTCGCAGTTGGCGTGATGCGTGGCGCCAGCGCGGTCAAGAGGCGCAGCTGGTCGGTGAGTACTTCAGCGGTGGCAAACAGCTCTGGACGGAGGGCCTCCTTGTACGGCTGATACTTGACGTTGCTGCCAGAGTGGGCGTCTCCGGTGCTGACTAGGGCCAGCGCCGCCGACATGGCGAGTCGGAACGCGGATTCGTTGTACGCGCCACCAGCGTCAAGCGCGACGGCCCATTCGGGCCAGATCGCCGGTGCGATGAACGGAGCGGCCGCGGCTCTGGTGGGTGCAGTTGCGGCGGTGGCGTGTTGGATTCGTTGCTTCAACGTGAGTTGGTCGTCGACGGCCCGGAGCAAGCGACCGCGGGTTGACGGGGCGAGGTTCGGCGACCAACGAGACCCGAGATGGTCTGGTGAGCCGAGTCCAGTCGAAGAATGTTCGTGCAGGTCGGCCCAGTCGTAGTTCAGGACGAGCTTGCGGAAGTCAGGACGGACGTCTTCTTCGGAAGCGGTGACAAGATCAGCGGCCCAGGCAGCGAGGGCCCCGTAGTCGAGCGCGCTATTAGGCGGTTGACCACGCTCTGAGGACGGCTGGAGCCCTCGAATATCGCCAGCTTCGAGGCCGGCGTGGTCCGCTACCTCTTCGACACTGGCTCCCTTCCTGACGCCGTGCATGACCCCTTCCAAGTTCAGGAGCATCGCTTTCGCGGTTGCCGCGTCCGCGAGGCGGGCAAGGCCGTCGATGTAGTGCTGCGCTCGGACGAGGGGAGAGTCGGCTGCAACGGGCTCGGCATGGTGTCCCGGCAGGTACCCACCGCAGGCTCCCTCTCCAGTCCGGCGATTGGCGCAGAAGCGGGGGTCGAAGACGTCCGTCGTCGGTCTCTGCGTGAAGTGAATGAGGTGGCAGTCCTGGCATCCGTCGATGAGTACAACGTGATGGCGGAGACAGAGATACGTGGTGGCGAGTTGCCACACGTTCTGAAACGCACCGCCGTCCTCGGCCACACATTTGGGGCAGTATCGGCTGCCGCTGCCACGTGCCCAGTACTTCCTTGCGATGGTGCCGTCGCCGCGGATCTCGATCAAGCGCCGGTCGTAGCGCTCGAGGGTCATCGACTGCAACAGAGCGCGCTCGACACCCGTCTGTTCTTCTAGTCGAGCAGCGGGAGCGTCAGGGAGCCGGCAACGCCAGGACGAGACGCTGCGGCGTTGCTGCGGCGTCAGGTCGAGTGCGCTGATGAATTGTCCGTAGCTCGTGCCGAACATCCATGCGTAGCGTCGCAACCAGCTCTGCAGGGATTCACCGGCGGCCGGGGTGGGGCGGCCCGGGAACCGGGTTGCCCCGGCGGGGAAGTCCGCCACGTCAGTGCTGCTTCGCGGCGGTGCTACTGGCATGGTGGGGATTCGCGGTCTCGCCTGCGCGGGAGGTCCGGCCCGCCGGACCTTTGCCGCCTCCGCCCGCGGGCTTCGTTGGTGCCGCCGTCATCTGGCGAGCGATACGTCGTCCGCGCTCGTACACGCCGTGGTCAGCACCGTATGCGCGTTCCTCCCGAGAGAACTCGGCGGATCGTTCGAGCTTCACCTGGTCGAGTAGTTCCCGAGTGAGCCGCTCGTCTCCTGACAGGATGGCGCGCGCACAACCACGCACGATCAGGCTCGTGATGTGTTGCATCCGCCCAGAGGTGCGGGACCAGATGTAGTCCGACAGGTCATCGGCGAGGATTCCGGGTTGGAGGCGGGACAGGACGAGCTTGCTCTCGATGGTGAGCAGGAAGGACCGCCACTGCGCTTTGGCTTCGTCGGTCGTGATCGCGAATGGGTTAACGTCGACGTACGTCCACCGGCTGTCTGTCTGCTGGCGGGCCGCATCTTGGATTGCGACGCTGGAGCGTGCGTTCACCTTCCGGATGGAGTGTCCCACGAAGAGGAAGGTGGTTGGGAACTCGTTGGCGAGGAACTTGATGTGGTTGTGCACCTCGCGTCCCTTCTTGCCGGCGAAGTTGAGGAACTGGATTTCGTCGATGACGATGAGTCCGGTCTCGCAAGCTTCGACTGCGTCGAAGAGCCGGTCGTGCATAGCTGACTCGGTGCCTGTGGTGGGCAGTCCCATGAACCTGCACATGCGCTCGGTGAGCCACTTTGTGGTCACGTTCGCCTTGAGGCCGACTTTGATGACCGGGATGCGGTCGTATCGGTCGTCTTCGGGCAGTCCGCGTCGCATCTCTTTGGCCCAGTACCGGAGGGCGTAGGTGTTCGCGATTGTGGTCTTTCCGAGACCGGGAGGCGCATCGACGACTGCTGCGCCGCGGACCCGGTCGCCGACGTGACGGTTCGCAGCGAGGATCTCGTCGAGTTGCTCGTGCGCGGTGACGAGCTGGGGTGTCTTGATGACGCCGAAGTTGGCGTGCCAGCGCGCCCGTCGGTCGTCATAGTTGGCTTTGGCCACGTCGCTGAGCTTGGCAAGCGCGCGGTGGTCGAGCGGCTCGGGTCGCTCGTATGGGTTGCCGCGGACGATTCGGGCCCAGTTGACGTGGTTCATACGGTCGCTCATGGTCTTTTCCCTTCGTGGTCACGCGTTCGAGCGGATGAGGTGTCGGGTTGGAATGTCGTCGTAGTCGCCGTCGTCGAGGTCGTCGAGGATCCCGGCGTAGTAGGTGTCGGGGTCAGGCTCGGATTCGAGATCGAAGTCGGTGCCGTCGAGGTCCGGTTCGATGGGGTCGTCGCTGAGGTCCACCTCCTTCTCAGGGACCTCGACGACGTCCGTATCTGTCTGCGGATCAGCGAGGTAGTTGATGACTGCGCCGGGGCTGGGGCGGTTCGGGTCTTCAGTGAGGGCGCGCATGAACATGTCCATGCGGGTTGCGAGGGTGCGGGCGCGTCCGTCTTCCGGAAGTTGGGTTCGCCAGCGGTGCAGGATCGAACGCAGCTCCTTGTCGAAGTCCCGGACCCATCCGTCCTCGTTGAGCTTGCGGCGTGTCCAGTCGGCGGCTTCGAAGCTGAATGGTTGGTCGTCCTGCGTTCGGAGCACCCAGGGGATCTCGTGCCATGCGCCGTCCGGTGCTTCGAAGTAGATTTGCCGGGCGTCGCCGGGTTCGTAGTGGAAGCGCCACTTGCCGCCGTGTTCTGGTCCTGACACCCCTTCGTATTCAGCGAGGATCGGGGCGTCGTACACGAGGCCGCGGAGGCTTACGCCTTTCGCGCCGATGGTGCGGCCGGCGGAGGGGAGGATGCGCAGCCACAGCTTGGGGTCGGTGTGCGCCACGATCATCCCGGCGCGCTCGATGCCGGCGCAGTACATCTCGTAGGGGCTTGCTCCGGACTTCATGGAGCCCGGAAGTCGGAGTCCGCGGTGGGGTCGTAGGTGGTACACCCGTGCGATCCACTCTCCGATGATGTCGGCCGCCTCGTCGGTGAAGAGGACTGCGTCTTGATCGACGTCAAGTCCTCGTCCATCGACTGATCCGGACGTGTGCGCGGGGAGGAACTGGAGCAGGCCCGTGTTCAACGTGCCCCAGAAACGCTCCATCTTCGGCTTCTCGACGCCTCGGTAGGGTCGGGTTGGCTCAAGACCGATGCCGAGCTTGGCGCAGATGTAGGTGATGTGGTGGCTGGCGAACGGGGCGCCGTTGTCGATGACGATCTTCTCCGGCAGGATCGTCGGCGCCTTCGGCTTCGTCGCTTTGAACGGCAGTTGCAGCGTCCCGGGGACGCCGTGGTACGGCCATTCCGCCAGCTCGCCCCACTCTGGCCTGATCGGTTGCGGGCGCAGGGTTTGCGCGATGACGGCAGCAACGTCCTCCTGCCGGGTTGTCTCTCGGAGCAGGAATCCGAGGATGCAACCGGTGTACTCGTCGATTGCGGCGACCATCTCGGGGCGGAAGCGACGGCCGGTGAGCCGGTCGATGCACATCACGTCGAGGATCGTCGCGTCCATCTGCACGCGCTCGCCAGGCCTGGAGGCGCGCCTGGTGTAGTCGTATCTGCCACGGGGCCGGTTCGCGTGTGAACTCTTCGTCTTGTTGCTCAGCCCGATGGCGGGCCCTGCGCCGAGGGCTTCGAGCAGTCGGTAGCACGTTGCCCGGGAGGGCATCTTTTTGCGCCACTCGATCTCTGGGAACTCGGTTTCGAGCGCGGCGACGGCTTCGCTGAGCAGGTAGGAGCCGGTCTTCCGTGACTGTCCGGGCTGGCTCGCCAGGTCGATCTGCGTCCGAAGGGCGTCCTTGATTCGTGCGTCAACGCTCTTGAACCACTGCTGCGGCTTCAGTAGGCGGGCGTCGACGAGTCCATAGTCGCCCTCGTTCTGGATGCCCTCGATACGGCGCTCGACCGTGCGGGTGCTCTTCTTCACCTCCTTCGCTTTCGCATGGATGCGCTGGCCAAGCGGGCGTACGGGGTCGTACTTCTCCCGTGGCTCCCCTGGAAGCCGCGCGTCGGCGCTGCCGGACTGGTAGCCCGTGAGGACTTCGTTGATGTGTGGCCGCCAGAAATCGACCTGTTCAGCGGCCTTGCGAGCCTGTTCGGGCGGCAGGAGGTCAAACTCGAGCGGTGATCGCCACGGCGCCTCGCGCGGGGCCGTCTCGACACCGACGAACTCGCTGTCGTTGAGAATATCGACGAGCCGGTCCTCCTTGACGCGGCCGCGTGCGTTCTGAAGGCGGACTCGGGGTCCGATGGACGTCACCGTCCATCGCTTGCCGTGGCGGTTGATCTTTGATCCGTTGCGGAAGCTGAAGGTGGACATGAGGGTGGTACTCCTTTTGGGTATGCGGCAGCTCGCCCTGCTGGGCAGGAGAGGGCGCCGTTGAGAGGTGTGAGGGGTAGGAGAACGCCGACGGTTGCAGCGTTCTCCTGACGCTTACGAGCGAGCCAGAGGCGAGAGTGTGCCGAGGGAGCGGCGTAGGTCGGTCCGGAACGCCGAGTTCCACAGCAGATTGCGGATCGACGCGCGTATCACAGCTTGCGGAAGGTCGGAGGACAGGCGTCGTTCAAGAGACCCGATGGTGTCGCCGGGCCTCCAAGCGTTGAACACCTGGGCCCGGGGATAGTGCGACATCCACTGCTCGACACGAGCACCCGCGATGTACCGGAGGTTTCGGACCACCAGCCTCGGCGCGCCGACATACTCCTCATGCACGAAGCCATTCGGGGCGATCGTGTGCTCGACCCAGTCGTGGAGGTCCCGGACATCGACGTCATGGATCCGACTTTCCGGCTTCACGTTCACGATTCGCACGCTCCCGTCACGGCAGAGGAGTGCGAAATCGGGTGTGTGCTTCCGCATTTTGCCGTCGACCAGCCCCCAGAGGCTGAAGGGCTGTGCTCGAATGCCGAGGACGAGCGGATCGAAGTCCGCGAAGTAGAGGAACTCTTCTTCGAGCTGTGACTCGTACTGCACGAGGTCCCGGTTCGTACTGGAGAAGAACGTGCCTGGCTTGTTGGGCATGTCCGAGTGTCGGCCTGGACGCCGCACCGGGGAGCTGGCGGCGATGACATCCCCCGTCAGTTCGACTAGATCAAGCACCCGTGGCGAGCCGTCAATGAGGACCGTGACCCTGACCCCGGCGCGGAGCTGCGACTTCAGTAGCCGCGCGTCCGGCGGACCGAACCAGGGCTTCAAAAAGGTGGCGATCTGAGCGCTACGCCCATCGCCATGGGCATACGAGTGTTGACTGGCAGGGGCGCGAAAATCTCGGATGAATGGTTGCTCATCCGACGTCACGACGGTATCCTTCCAGATGATCCGGTCCAAGGATCTGGAGGACGCCCGGTAGTGAGAAGTCCGAATTCTCACCGGGCGTTTCTTCGTTCGCGCACTGTTGTTCCCTGCCGCCGAGGGGCGGCGCTGCATGTAAGTTCTCCTCCGTGTCGGAAGCCGCGCGTTGCAGTCCGAATGCGACGCGCGGCTATGTGCGTCTTTCGTGATTCGACATTAGCACGGCGCGCCTATCACAGCCACCCCAATCACATGAGAAAATTGGACTCAGTCCCAAATCTATCGCTTCAGGTTTGCCATTTTCACTACTTTCGGCAGAGATTTCAGATAGTCGCAATAGCTACATTAAGAATAGCGGACGGCTCGGTGTTCCGCAGTACTCGCCACAACGTTGCGTATTGCAATGACACCTTCTTCAGCTCGCGCTCCGATCCTCCGCCAATGGCGTCCGTCTCAATCCATCGCGGGTACGGCCCGGCTAGGAACTCGTTCCCCGGCGCCGGTCACGTTCCTGCCGAATCCACTTGAACAAGGTGTTCGGAGACTCGTGGACCTCGTCCGCGACGTGCCGTACTGACACACCAGTCAGGTGCAGATCGAGGAGCAGCTTCCGGTATCGGGCGGCGACAGCGTCGCGCTCGGCAGCGGTCGCCTCGATCTCAGCAATGATGCGGCGTTGGCGTTCGTCGAGGGGCTTGCGGTACTGCGGCATGACTCGCTCCTTGGGTCGCTTCGTGATCCGCCGGGGTTGCCACGCCCTGGAAGGGCATGGCAACATCCGGACTGGCGGATGCCATCCGAAACTCCAGAGAGTGCCGCCCGAACGCGACTCGGGCCCATGTTGATCCCGCGGACGAGCTTGTGCTCGGTCCGCTAGTTGTCGATGCAGCGTAGGCCGAGACATCGGAGAGTCTCAAGATGATGGCGCCGAGGTCGTAGGTTCGCTCGACGAGGCCCAGAACACGGAGCCTCGGCGGTGCTCGCGTAGGGCCCTCACGGCGCCGGCATCTGCAGGTCCGGGCAGGCTGGGACCTGCCCCAGAAGCCGAGTCGATCTTGTTCCCCGGCCACTGAAGAAGGCTCGCTCGACGCAGCTGAATTGCCGAGGTCTCAATCGCCGCCGATTTGCTGTTCCTCGGGCTGCAGCGACGCCGTCGCGAAACCGATGACCTCTAACCGGTGACTGTTCGCCGTCAGGCCAGCCCCCCCATCTGTACCGCAAGCCGGCGGCTGTAGCTGGCGGGATGAGACCTGCACGAGATGATCGGTAGTACAGAGAGGCCATCCCCGCGCGGTATCGGCCGGGCGCGCCGCGGCAGGGCACCATCTGTACGGCCGGAGTCGTTGGGGCCACTGGTGCTAGAGCACAGTCGGATCTTGGCTGAGTCCGTTACCGACAAGGGCATCCTCGACCGTCGTAATACGACAACGGAAGACGCTGACGGAACGACGCCACGAGGCCTCCTGCGGCAGATCGCTGCATGGTGCCGGGAACTGCAGTTCCCGGTCTTGAACCCGCCCCATCGAACGCGTAGACATCGTCGTCGTCGGACCACTGCGCAACGTCGAAGCCGAGGTTTGCGGTGCGGGCGAGGCTGTCTTCTTCGCTGGCCTCCCGGCCCGCAGGCCGGCACGGGCCTGCGAGATTCGCAGATACACCGCCGCCTGCTCCGTCAACGCGCTTCCACATCCTTACTCAGGTTAGGATGGCGACGATCTCCATGGCCCTCTTCGGTGCTCTCAGCATGACATGAGAAATGCTGAATCGGCGGCCGGCGTGACGGATGCGAGATCATGGACACAGACGGGTCTGTAACGGCCGGTCTTCTCTTCTCGGCGCCGGGGGCGCGGACAGGCTGGGACACTATGAAGATCGTTACTTTGAGGCTGAGCAACTTCCAGTCATTCGGTCCGGAACCGACGGCGATCGACCTGTCCGATCTCACCTACGTGCTAGGACCAAACGGGGCGGGCAAGACCGCAGTTCTTGAGGCGTTATCCAGGCTCTTCAGCCCAGTCGCGGCGCAGCGAGCGATTCGCCTCACTGACTTCCATGCACCCTACAGTTCTGCGGCCAACACGAACAACGAACCGTCGACGTTGTGGCTTGAGGTCGATATCGCGTTGCCGGAGAGCGGCGACGATGGGCAGCACGCATCAGTGCCTCCGAACTTCGCCCACATGCGAATCGCAACCGAGAACGACATTCCGCAGGTGCGGGTGCGCCTGACCGCCACCCTTGCCCCGGATCTAGTAGTGGACGAGAGGATCGAATACGTCCTGGAGTTCGACGAGTCGGGGAACCCGGTGAAGACCGAGTCGATGTCTCGCTACGACCGGGGCCACATCGAGGTGCACTACCTTCCGGCACGCCGCGACCCGAGCGACCATATCGCTTACACGACATCATCACTGATCGGACGGACGCTACGCGCCGCCGACTGGACCGCGGAACGCATCAAGCTCAACAAGCTGAGTGACAAAATCACCAAGACCTTGACATCGAACGCGGCAGTCGCGAGCATCGGCGTCAATCTCTCCACTGAGTGGCAAGGGCTACACACAGGTTCCTTCTTCGCCGACCCGGGGATCGCGTTCGGCAGAGGCGAACTCGAGGGAGTATTGCGTCAGCTCACCGTCACGTTCAGCCCTTCCCACGACGGAGCAGCGTTGCCGTTCGAACGGCTCTCGGATGGGCAAAAGTCGCTGCTGTACATCTCTCTGGTGCTGTCCTGGCAGGTGCTCGCGCGCCGCGTTCTCGCCGGTGAGGAGCGCTCACTGGACCCGGACAAGCTGCGACCGCCAGTGCACACTGTGATCGCTCTGGAAGAGCCTGAGAACAGCCTTGCCCCGCAGTATTTGGGGCGCATCGTCCGCCAACTGCGCGGTGCGTGTGAAGAAGGCGACGTGCAGAGCGTGATCGCCACGCACGCGCCGGCACTATTGCGACGAGTCGACCCAGAGGCCATCCGCTTCCTGCGACTCAACAGCGATCGGCAAAGCACGGTGCATCGTGTCGTACTTCCCGACAGCAGTGAGGAGGCGTCGAAGTACGTGCAAGAAGCCGTCAAGGCGTACCCCGAGCTGTACTTCTCCCGTCTTGTCGTGTTGGGCGAGGGCGCTAGCGAGCAGGTCGTCATTCCGCGTGTTCTGGCCGCCGCTGGCGTCGCTGAAGATGACGCGTCCGTCTCAGTCGTCCCGCTCGGCGGGCGACATGTGAATCATTTTTGGCGTCTCCTGAACGAACTCCACATCCCGCACGTCACATTGCTGGACCTGGACAGCGGTCGATACCAGGGCGGTTGGGGCCGTGTTCGCTACGCAGCGAATCAGATGAACAAGGTAAATCCGACCTTCAAGCCGGAACGCATCGACAAGCTACCGACGTGGGACGCCGACGGGAATTTCCCCGAGTTCGCCGAAGGGAAGAACGCCGTCTTTGCTTTGGAAGGAAAAGGTGTGTTCTTTTCTGCGCCGGTCGACCTGGATCTGATGATGTTGAGAGCATTCCCGGACGAGTACGACGTGAAGCCCAGCACGCCGGACGAGAAAGCAATTGTCGCGGTACTCGGGAAAAAGCACGTTAACGACGAGAAGCTCGGCGACGACGTACTTGCCCTGTTCGATGACTACCATTCAAAGTTTGACCTGCGCAGCAAGCCGGCCACTCACTTAACCGCGCTTGCCTCTCTAGATGATGAGGTCCTCAAGGAGAAACTGCCCGGCGTGCTGAGTAGGCTTGTGGCGCATGTGCAGGCCAGGCTGACGGAGCTGCCCGAGTGATCGAGCCAGATGACTGGACACCCGTCGACGGGAAGCAGCTGGAACGCAACGCCCTAACGGCAGTAAAGATCGAGACCGGGAGCGTTGTCGTAGCAGCTGGTCCGGGCGCGGGCAAAACCGAGCTGTTAGCACAGCGAGCGGACTTCCTTTTCCGCACCGGCGCCTGCCCCTACCCGCGCCGGATTCTCGCGGTGTCGTTCAAGGTCGATGCGGCGAGGAATCTGCGTGACCGAGTGCGCCTGCGTTCAGGCGCCCGCTACGCAGCAAGGTTCGACAGTTTCACGTTCCACGCGTTCGCGAAGCGAATCATCGACAACTATCGGCCCGCCTTGACTGGCCGAGACGCTCTGAACCCCGATTATCGGGTCGACCCAAACATGCGGATCGAACGTGAGCAGATCACGTTCGCGGACATGGTGTCCCTCGCGCTCGACATCGTCGAGAAGAACCCGTATGCGCGAGGCGGGATACGTCAGACATACAGTCACGTCTTCTTCGACGAGTTCCAGGACGCCACTGATGCCCAGTACGAACTCATCAAGGCCACTTTCGGTGACTCAACTGCGCTTCTCACCGCGGTTGGGGATGTTAAACAACGCATCATGGCGTTCGCGGGCGCTCTAGACGGCATTCTGCAAACGTTCGCCGACGACTTCAATGCGGTCTCTCTGCCGCTGTACCAAAACTTTCGGTCCGCGCCTCGGCTGCGGCGCATGCAAAACCGGATGATCGCCGACATGGACCCCGGGGCGACCAGCGACCTGGAGAGCCTCGCTGGTGGCGACGGCGTCGTCGACACCTGCGGCTTTCAGTCCGATGTTGAGGAAGCCGATTTCATCGCCGACCTAGTGCAGGAACGTCTCGATGCCGGCACCCCGCGATCCGAAGTGGCGATCCTGATCCGGCAACAACCTCACCTGCTCGGCTCCACCCTCTTCAATGCGCTCACGGCACGTGGCATCCCCTTCCGCAATGAGCAGAAAGAACAGGACCTCGCTGCCGAACCCGCTGCAGCGCTACTCTTCAACTTCATCCGCGTGGTTGCCGAGGACCGTCAGCCCGCCGCCTACGGAGAGCTGATGCGCGTCGCCTCCCGCTCCCACGCCTCCGAGGAGGAGGCCCTCCGCTTCGACCGTCAACTCAAGAGACTCCTCCAGGACGCTCGTTCAGCGCTACAGGCCGCGCCGGAACTCGGCGCTGATCTAGATTTCTGGCGGGAGTGGACGGACAAGCTCATGTCCCAGGTGACCCGCCCGGTCCTGCTGGCACTGTCAGCCGGTTACTCCCAAGGTTCCCGATTCGACGACCTGGTCGCACAGGCGTTCGACGCTTTCGAGGCCGCGCTGAGTCTCAACCCAGATCCGTCCCAAGCGATTCAGCACCTCTCGGATGTAGACGCTATTCGCATACTGACGATCCACAAATGCAAGGGACTCGAGTTCGACCACGTCATCATTCTCGGCGTCGAGAACGAGACGTTCTGGGGCGAGCCCGATCGGGCCATGGCAGAGTTCTTCGTCGGCGTCTCACGCGCCAAACACCGACTCACACTCACCTGGGCAGAGCACCGAGATCGTCCGGACGGACACAGCGGACGCTGGAACACAGCCCGAACGGCTCAGGAAACCTACCTGGCCTACGCACTCGACGAGTAGCGCGACCTAGGTACGGGGTCCGCGCCAGACGCCCTTCCTCGGACCTAGGGCCGGCCTCACCTGCGGAGTGACGCTCGATGGAGATTGATGCCTCTGACATCATCACGACATTGCGGAGAACGGTCACCCAGCAACATCGACCCGCACCCCTCCTTCGCCGGCGCCGCGAGCTTGATGAGCGTGTTCACCGTTCGACGGCCGGTACAGAAGGCTAGTACTCGCTTCGCGGGCGAGCCGCACGCGGCCCGCCCGCACGCTGCGGAGAGCGCGTGGAGGACAACGCGGTTGCTGAGGTCAACCAGAGGGTGCCAGGTTGGCGGCCTTGAGCGCGCTCGGTGCCATGGATGTTCCGGGGGTGGCAACGACCGCGCGTGCGGTGACCTCCTCGTCGAAGCCGTCATCGTCCTATCGATAGAAGCGCACCACATGGGCATACTTCTCCCTGATCCCAGGCGCACTCAATTTAGTAGTCGCGCTGCTGCGACTGTCGGATCGGCTAGTCGTGCAATATGCAGAGCAAGTCCACTTGATCTCGCCCCCTGGTCCGTTCACGGGGCGAGCGCGCCATGCGGGTGTAGGTTCCGCGTGGCGCCGTCGCTGTTGCAGGGCTTTCCGTGCGTTTTGACACGATTTGCGCTGCGGGCTGTCGCCTGTCGGCTGTCGGCGGAAGACGGCGCTTTCCTACTGTCTGTTCACCGGGCACGCCTGACGAGAAGCTCGGGGTGCGTCAGCACTTCGAGGAGCGCCAGCCATGCGAGGTCGGTGATCCGTGGGTCGAGTGCGCCGGTGTGGGCGGCGAGGAGCGCCCTCGTGCGCGGAGTTGGTGTCTTGTCCATGCCGTGTTGGCTGTTGCGCAGGGCGGTCAGCCACTCGCGGGCTGCGGTTGCGAGTGGTACGGCGACGTCGATGCCGTTCTTGTCCGGCAGGAGGATCTCGCCGTCGCGGAGGCGTGACGGGATGAAGAAGCCATCCTGGACGCCGCGGAGGGCGCTGACAGCAGCCCTTGCCCGCGGCAGGAGCACGGGCTGCGCTTCCTCGGGGATGTGCTCCTCGAGATCTGCGACGACATCTTCCATCGCAGAGAGCGTCGTGGCTCGTTCCCGCGTGAGTTTCCGGTTGAGGCCAGGGAGTGAGTCGAGAGCGTGGAACAGCGCGAGCCTGCGTGCGTGGCCGTCTCGGGAAGAGCCGATCACTTGGACGGAGCGACAGAGTTGTTCGAAGGTGAGTAGCCGCTCGACGGCGGAGGGCGGGTGGTACTGCCCGTCGACGACGTAATTCGCAGGCTGGGTCAGGTGAGAGAAGACCAAGTCCAACCGCTCCACCCACCAACGAAGCGCTGCTCGGAACGCAGGCGCCTGGATGCCCCATGCTTCCGCGAGCGGCTCGACTTGGGCGGACCGTTCCGAGAGGGCGAGGGGGTCGAGGTCGAGTAGTGGGCGCGGTTCGACCGCCTTGCCGTAGGTGAAGACGAGCACGCCGCCGAGCCTCGGCGCGGTGGTGGCCCAGACGTGGGGGCTGAGGCTGGTCACGAGTGGCTCGAGGTACGCGCCGAGTCCGACGTTGATGTCCTCCATCAGCTTGAGCGAGGACGAGAACGTGTCTCCTTCGGCAGTCGGCTCCGGTGGGCGTTCACCGACATGAAGCATCGCTCGGGCAACGCCGTAGCGACGGCCGAGACGCTCGGTTGACTCGACGAGATACATGGCCGCGTCAGGAAAGACGCTCTCGCGGAGACCCGCTGTTGCACCGGCGAGCACGGCGGGGAGGTCCTTCGCCGCCTCCGTCCCGACGACGAGCGCGCGGAACCCAGCGAGGGCCTGCACCAGTTCCGTCGGATGCTCCTGCAGCAGGGTCTGCTGCATACGGACAGCGCGCTCCCAGGAGCCTGGTGCCGGTCCGATGGGGTCGTACATCGAGAGCCGATCCACAACCCGCTGGTAGCCACGCTCATCGGATGGGTCAGTGTCGAGCCCAAGACGCGACCACCGAACGAGGTTCGGCTTAGCGCCAGCGACACTCTCCAGGTTCCGGCCGACGAAGCTCTCGCCCGTTGACACGAGGTCCCAGCCGACGAACGCACCCATGTCTTGGGGTGCTCCACCGAGAAACCAACGAGCGACGTGAATCGGGACTGGTTCGGTGACAAGCCGTTGCAGGTCCGAACCGAACCCTAGGCCCTCTGCTGGCGACGTCATCCTGATGCCTCGCCTCCGCTCGCAGATCCGGGAACGCGAGCTTGTGACGCGTCGAGCCGCTCCCGTGGGACTTGGCACAAGTGCCCTGTTGGTGACATCTTGCCGCGGAAAACGCCAGCTTCCCCGCTGAACCTACAGCGGCATAGCGAGCGCCACCTAAATCTCGTCACCGACCGACATCCATGCTGAGATTCCGACACCGCCCGTGAGTGCCGGCAACGACAACAACACTCACTGCGGCATGTCCACGAACCGAGAGAACATCCCGTGGAACGCCACCGTGATCGTGTCCGTCGGCCCGTTGCGGTGCTTCGCCACGATGAGGTCCGCCTCACCCTGGCGCGGGTTGTCCTTCTCGTACGCCGACTCGCGGTGCAGCAGGATGACCATGTCGGCGTCCTGCTCGATCGACCCGGACTCACGCAGGTCCGAGATCATCGGCTTCTTGTCCGCACGCTGCTCGGGACCACGGTTCAGCTGCGACAGTGCGATCACGGGCACGCCGAGCTCCTTCGCCATGAGCTTCAGCGCACGCGAGAACTCCGAGACCTCCTGCTGGCGGCTCTCGACCTTCTTGCCCGAGGTCATCAGCTGCAGGTAGTCGATGACGACGAGCTTCAGGTTGTGCTGCTGCTTGAGCCGGCGGCACTTCGCCCGGATCTCGACGAGGGTCATGTTGGGGGAGTCGTCGATGAAGAACGGGGCGTCGTTGATCCGCCCGCGGGTCTGCGCGATGGTCGTCCAGTCGCGGGAGTCCACGGTGCCCTTGCGCATGTTCTGCAGCGGCACGCTCGACTCGGCGGAGAGCAGACGCATCGCGATCTCGGCGCGACCCATCTCGAGCGAGAAGAACGCGGCCGTCTGGTCGTGCTTGAGCGCGGCCGCACGGCACAGGTCGAGCGCGAGCGTCGACTTGCCGAGTGCGGGTCGCGCGGCGACGATGATGAGCTGCCCGGGGTGGAAGCCGTTCGTCAGGGCGTCGAGCCCGCTGAACCCCGTCGGGACGCCGGTCATCTGCCCGTCGCGGCCCTTCGCGGCCTCGATCTCGTCGATCGCCGCGCCGATGGCGTCGGTGAGCGGGACGTAGTCCTCGGTCTGCACGCCGCCGGCGACGTTGTAGACCTCGGCCTGCGCGCTGTTGACGAGGTCGGTGACCTCACCCTCGGACGCGTAGCCCATCTGCACGATCCGGGTCCCGGCGTCGACCAGGCGGCGCAGGACGGCCTTCTCGGCGACGATCGCGGCGTAGTACCCGGCGTTCGCCGCGGTCGGCACCATGCTCGTGACGCTGTGCAGGTACTCGGCGCCGCCGGCTCGGGACAGCAGACCGGTCTTCGTCAGCTCGTCGGTGACGGCGATGACGTCGGTCGGCTCGCCGTGCGAGTACAGCGACAGGATCGCGTCGAAGATGACCTCGTGCTTCGGGATGTAGAAGTCGACCCCGCGAGCGGTCTCGATGACGTCGGCGACGGCGTCCTTCGACAGCAGCATGCCGCCGATCGTCGACTGCTCGGCGAGCAGGTCGTGCGGCGGCGTCCGCTCGATCCCACGGTCGGCCATGTCCTGCGGGGACGGATCGAGGTGCGCGATCGACACACGGACTCCCTGTTGGTCTGCGACGGTTCGGGACGGTGCCCGCCCCACTGGTTTCCTACCCCGAGCGACCGACATCCCCCGGGATCGCCGAGTCGCTGGGCCAAGCTACGGGGACAGAGTTATCCCCAGCAAACAGCCCTGTGGACAACTCTGTGGAAACGGTGGCGAACACGCCGGAAGTTCGTGTGGACAACTGTGGACAGACGTGGGGATAAGTGCGCACCCGAACGCATGTTCGACGGCTTGACCTGGGATTTCCTGTTCCACACCGTGTGTGGACAAGTGGGGTTCAAGTACACGTTGAAGGTTGCTCTGCACCCCGCTTCGGGTGTGCAGAACGACTTGACAACGGGCCACCTGTGGGCAGCGTTCTCGGGCTGCTCCCAGCATCCGCAGCAGCGCCTGAACGGTAACCCGTCAGCCCAGCGCGAGCCACGGGACGGACGCACCGCGCGCCTCCAGGCCGGAACGCCGGAAGCGGGACCCCGGAACCCGGAAGCCAGCCAGCCGAACCGACGACCGACGCGACCCGGAGCAGACACGACGAAGGGCGGGCCCCCTCACGGGGACCCGCCCTTCGACGGTTGGTGCGTGCCTTACTTGGCGGCGACGACCTGCAGGGAGATCACCGCGGTGATGTCCTCGCGCAGACGCACGGTGGCCTCGTGGTCACCGACGGTCTTGATGGTCGCGGGGACCTCGACCTTGCGCTTGTCCAGCGAACCGACGCCCTGCGCCTGCACGGCGTCAGCGACGTCCGCGGGACGCACGGAGCCGAACAGACGACCGTCCTTTCCGGCCTTGACGGTCAGCTTGATGGTCGCGTTCTCGAGCTTCATCTTGAGGTCCTGGGCCTCTTCGATGGTGGCGAGCTCGCGAGCGGCACGCGCGGCACGGATCGACTCGACCTGCTTCTGGCCGCCCTTGGACCACGCGACGGCGAAGCCCTGGGGGATGAGGTAGTTGCGGGCGTAGCCGTTCTTGACGTCGACGACGTCACCGGCGGAACCGAGGCCGGAGACCTCGTGGGTGAGGATGAGCTTCGACATGTGAAGTCCTCCGATCAGCGGCCGGAGCCGGCGTAGGGGAGGAGCGCCATCTCACGGGCGTTCTTCACGGCACGGGCGATGAGGCGCTGCTCCTGGACGGAGACGCCGGTGATGCGACGGGCGCGGATCTTGCCACGCTCCGAGATGAACTTGCGCAGGGTCGCGACGTCCTTGTAGTCGATGACGCCGACCTTGATCGACTTCGCGGGAGCGGCGTTCTTGCCACCCTTGCCGCGAGGCTTCCGGCGGTCGCCGGTGCTCTTTCCAGCCATTGTGATTCCTTAGAGAAGAAGAAGTTGTGTGTCCGTCAGACCGCTGAGGATCAGAACGGGGTCTCGTCGTCGTACGAGCCACCGGGGGTGCTCCACACGTCGTTCGACTGTGCGTTGCCACCCTGCTGACCGCCCTGGGGCGACCACGGTGCGTCCGACTGACCGCCGCCGTTGTTGTTGCCGTTCCAGCCGCCGCCGTTGCCGCCCTGGCCGCCGGCGTTTCCGCCCCCGACCTGGCCACGACCGCCGCCGGAACCACCCGCAGCGCGGGTGACCTGTGCGGTCGCGTAGCGGAGCGACGGGCCGATCTCGTCGACCTCGAGCTCGATGCTCGTGCGCTGCTGGCCCTCACGGTCCTGGTAGGAGCGCTGACGGAGACGGCCCTGCGCCATGACGCGCATGCCCTTCGTCAGCGAGCCCGCCACGTGCTCGGCGAACTCGCGCCACACGCTCGCACGGAGGAACAGCGCGTCGCCGTCCTTCCACTCGTTCGCCTGACGGTCGAACGTGCGAGGGGTGGATGCGATGGTGAAGTTCGCCACCGCGAGCCCGTTCTGCGTGTAGCGCAGCTCGGGATCCGCGGTGAGGTTGCCCACCACCGTGATGACGGTTTCGCCGGCCATGACTTACTCGGCGCTCGCGGTCGCGTTGGCGGCCTTGCGGGCCGCGCGGGCCTCGTCGCGCTGCTTCTGCGCGGCGACCTGGGCGATCGCCTCTTCGGCGCGGAGGACCTTCGTGCGGAGCACGGCCTCGGAGAGGCCGAGCTGACGGTCGAGCTCCTTGGCGGCCTCGGGGGTCGAGGTGAAGTCGACGACGGCGTAGATGCCCTCGGACTTCTTCGCGATCTCGTAGGCCAGGCGACGACGGCCCCAGACGTCCACGTTGTCGACGGAGCCACCGTCGTTGCGGATGACCGCGAGGAACTTGTCCAGGCTGGGAGCGACGGTGCGCTCGTCGATCTCGGGGTCGAGGATCGCCATCAGTTCGTACTGGTGCATGCGGAACCCACCTCCTTTGGTCTCGGCGGCTCCGGGCGGTTCCCGGAGCAGGAGGGTTGATGCATGTGTCCGGACACGCAGGAGCGCACGGACAACCCCACAAGCCTAGCCCACGGCCTGGAGGCGCGCCACCGGCTGTGCAGAACTGCTCGCCCCCGTCAGGCGGTCGCGTCGCGGTCGGCCCACCAGGCGCGCAGGCGCGCCTCCGCCTCGTCCGAGCCGAGGGGCCCCTCGTCCATCCGGAGCTCGAGCAGGTACCGGTAGGCCTCGCCCACCGCACGCCCGGGTCGGATGTCGAGGATCCGCATGATGTCGTCGCCCGTCAGGTCCGGACGGATGGAGTCGAGCTCCTCTTGTTCGGCCAGCGCCGCGATGCGCTGCTCGAGGTCGTCGTACGCGAACCCGAGCCGGTCGGCCTTCCGCCGGTTCCGGGTGGTGACGTCCGAGCGGGTGAGTTCGTGCAGCCGTTCCAGGAGCGGACCGGCGTCGCGGACGTACCGCCGCACGGCCGAGTCGGTCCACGCACCCTCGGTGTAGCCGAAGAACCGCAGGTGCAGCTCGACCAGGCGCGCGACGGCAGCGATGGTGTCGTTGTCGAAGCGCAGCGCCCGGAGCCGCTTCTTCACGAGCTTCGAGCCGACCAGGTCGTGGTGGTGGAAGCTCACGGCGCCGCCGGGTTCGAGCTTCCGGGTCGCGGGCTTGCCGATGTCGTGCAGGAGCGCCGCGAGCCGGAGCACGGTGTCCGGGGCCTCACCGGCGTGCCGCTCGGCCTCGTACCCGATCGCCTGGGTCAGGACCGTCAACGAGTGCTCGTAGACGTCCTTGTGGTGGTGGTGCTCGTCGATCTCCAGGCGCATCGCCGGCAGCTCGGGCAGGAACCGCTCGGCCAGCCCGGTGTCGACGAGCAGCCGGATGCCCGGAACCGGGTCGGCGGTGTCCAGGAGCTTCACGAGCTCGTCCCGCACGCGTTCGGCGGAGACGATCTCGATCGAGTCGGCCAGGTCGGTCATCGCCTGCCGGACCTCGTCCGACACGGTGAAGCCGAGCTGCGCCGTGAACCGTGCCGCCCGCATCATCCGCAGCGGGTCGTCACGGAACGACACCTCCGCCGTCTGCGGGGTGTGCAGCCGCTCGGCGAGCAGGTCCTCGACCCCGCCGTGCACGTCGACGAGCTCGCGCTGGGGGAGTCGGAGCGCCATCGCGTTGACGGTGAAGTCGCGGCGGAGCAGGTCGTCCTCGATGGTGTCGCCGAACGCCACCTCGGGCTTGCGGGTCTCGCCGTCGTAGACGTCGCTGCGGTAGGTCGTGATCTCGACCTGTTCGCCCCGGATCCGGGCGGCGATCGTGCCGAACTGGCGTCCGACGTCCCACGTGGCGCTCGCGATCGGCTCCACGATGCGGAGCGTCTCGTCCGGGGTGGCATCGGTGGTGAAGTCGAGGTCGGTCACCGGACGCCCCAGGAACGCGTCCCGGACGGGCCCCCCGACCAGCGCGAGTTCGTGCCCGGCCTCGGCGAAGGCGTGCGCGAGGACGGCGACGGGCTCGGTGGCGGCGAGTGCGTCGAGACGTTCGACGGCCTGGGCGACGGAGTGCATGACGGTCCTCATCCTCCCAGATGCGTGCTCGCGAGTTCTGCACAACCCCGGTGCGCACGGGATCGTCATGGCTCAGCCCTCGTACACTCGTGCTCGGCCGGAACCGACCCCCTGGTCCTCCTGTATGCACATCCTCCGCTCCACGCTCGCCGCCGCCGCGACGGCCCTCGTCGCCGTCGGCCTCGTCGTCACGCCTCTCGCGACCGACGGTGCAGGGGCGGCCACCGCCCAGCCCGTCACGACCCGGACGGCCCACCCGGCCGCCGCCGACGCCGGGAAGACCACCGTCAGCGTCTCGCCCGCGAACCGCGGGATCGTCCAGCGCGACCAGGACCTGCAGCTCACGGTGACCGTCACGAACGACACCGACACCGAGGTCCCCGCGGGCACCGCCGAGCTCGACATCTTCCGGTCGGTGAGCACGCGGGACGTCCTGTCCGACTGGCTCGCCGACACCACCACGACCGGTTACCTCGGCGCCCCGATGGACTCGGTGGACGTCCCGGCCGTCCCGGCGCACCGATCCGTGACGCAGACGGTGACGATCGTCCCCGGCAACGTCGGCCTCGGCGGGTACACCTCGTTCGGCGCCCGACGCATCGCCGCGGACTACACCGCGGGCAGCACCTCGGCCGTCGCCCGCTCCGCGATCACCTGGTACCCGGACTTCGAGCAGACGCCGGTCGGTGTCTCCGTCGCGCTGCCCGTCACGGTCCCGCGGACGACCGACGGGGTCCTCACCGCGAGCGAACTGGCCGCCGCGACCGCCGTCGACGGCACGCTCACCCAGCAGCTCGACGCCGCCCAGGACCACAACGTCACCCTCGCGGTCGACCCGCGGATCATCGCGTCGATCCGGCTCCTCGGCGAGAACGCGCCGACGTCGGCCGCGACCTGGCTCCAGCGCCTCGAGTCCCTGCGCAACGAGAAGTTCGCCCTCGCCTACGCGGACGCCGACGTCAGCGGCCTGCGCCAGGCGGGCGCCGACGGGACCCCGGGTGTGGTCTCCCTCGACCAAGAGGTCGAGGATGAGAACTTCCCCGGCGCCGTCACCGCGAGCCCGACCCCCACGGCCACCGACGGTGCCACGCTCGACACCACGCCCGGTGCCACCTCGCCGAACACCCCGACCCCGACACCGACGGACACCGTGACCCCGGGCACCGAGCCGACCGGTACGGCCACCGACGGCGCCGCCGGTACGCCGACGCTCCCCACGACCCGGTCGCTCCTCGACTTCCCGTGGTCGATGTCCGGCATGTCCTGGCCGGTCGAGGGCACCGTCGCCCAGGACGATCTCGCGGCCCTCGCGGCCTCGGGCACCGAGATGACGATCGTGTCGAGCGGCAACACCTCAGCCGGCGCGGACACCACCATCGCCGCCTCCGAGCGGATCGGCGACCAGCACGTGCTCGTCGCCGACCAGGGCGCGTCCGCCCTGCTGCGCGACGCCGCGACGGCGAAGGACGAGCAGACCTGGTCGACCGACATGGCCGAGCTGACCGCCACCCTGGCGACCGCCGCCCGGTCCGGCACCGCGACGAGTCCGGTCCTCCTGACGCTCGGTCGCGAGTGGCCGACCGACTCCGACCGGCTCTCCCGCGCGCTCGACGCCCTCGAGAGCACCGCGTGGGTGTCGCCGTCCGACCTCTCCAGCGCTGCCGCGGCCTCCGCCGGGTCGCTGACCCTGGCGTCCTCGTCCGCCGGCGACGACCGCGTCGACCAGCTGCGCCGACTCGTGGACGGTGAGCGCGAGGTGTCGTCGTTCTCCACAGCACTCGACGCACCCGCGGACATCACAGCCCCCGCGCGCCTGTCGCTGCTCGCGCTGTCCTCGAACGCGTGGCGCGGTGACACCGGGGACCTCACCGTCGCGATCGACCGGCAGCTGAGCCGCTGGACGAAGCAGACCTCGGCCGTCAGCATCCCGAACTCCAGCTCGCTGACGCTCCTCGGCGACCGCTCCTCGCTCCCGATCTCGGTGCGCAACCGATCCGACTACCCGGTGACCGTGCGGCTGAGCGTCCAGCCGTCGAGCTCGGCGCTCCGCGTCGTGAAGAACGACATCGAGGTCAAGGTCCAGGCGCAGTCCTCGACCCGGACCACCGTCCCCGTGCAGTCCGTGGCGAACGGCAAGGTCTCGCTGACCATGTCGCTGCAGAGCCCCACGGGCGTGACGATCTCCGAGCCGTCCACGGTCGAGCTCAACGTCCAGGCGCAGTGGGAGACGGTCATCACGGCCGTCGCCGCCGTCGGTCTCGTCGGCATCTTCGGCTTCGGCATCTTCCGCAGCATCCGCAAGCGGATCCGTCGCCGGAACGGCGAGGTCGACGACGAGGAGGACGACCCGAACCGCCCGCTCGCGGTCCAGCCGGCAGCGCCCGGTGCGCCGGGCCGGCCTGGAGGCACGTCAGCCGCCGCGCAGGCGGCCGCGGCCCCCGCCGTGGTCGGGTCCACCACGTCGCTGCGCGACCCCCTGCCGGAGCCGGAGGCACCCACCGGGGTCGACCCGCGCCTCCAGGCCGACGCGTCGCACCGATCCGCCGCGCCCACCGAACCCGAGGAGCCGACCATCAGCACCCAGCAGCAGCCCGTCGTCGACGCGGAGCCCGGCGCCGAGCGCAGTCTCGGCCGGGCGAGCGCGATGCTCGCGGCGGGCACGATGCTGTCCCGGGTCCTCGGCTTCGCGAAGACCTTCGTGCTCGCGTTCGCGATCGGCCAGGCCAACTCGCCGGGAGCCGACGCGTTCGCCCTGGCGAACCAGCTGCCGAACAACATCTACGCGCTCATCGCGGGTGGTCTGCTGTCCGCCGTGCTCATCCCGCAGATCGTCCGCTCGATGCAGCAGAGCTCGGACGGCGGCACCGCCTACGTGAACAAGATCGTGACGCTCGGCACCACGGTCTTCGTCGTGATCACCGTGCTCGCGACCCTGCTCGCGCCGCTGCTCGTCTGGGTCTACAGCCAGCAGTCCTCGGACGAGGGCAAGGGCTTCACGGCCGCGCAGACCGACCTCGCGGTGGCCTTCGCCTTCTGGTGCCTGCCGCAGATCCTCTTCTATGCGCTGTACTCGCTCCTCGGCGAGGTCCTCAACGCCAAGCAGGTGTTCGGGCCCTTCACCTGGGCACCACTGATCAACAACGTCATCGCGATCGCCGGCCTGTTCGTCTTCATCGCGATGTTCGGCGGCCAGGACGTCAACGCCGCCACCGACGCGTGGACCCCGGCGAAGATCGCGGTGCTCGCAGGCAGCGCGTCCCTCGGAGTCTTCGCGCAGGCGGCGTTCCTGCCCTTCTTCTGGCGCCGTGCCGGCCTGACCTTCCGCCCGGACTTCCGGTGGCGCGGGGTGGGGCTCAAGTCGACGGGGACGGCCGCGGGCTGGCTCTTCGCCATGATCCTCGTGACCCAGCTCGCCGGCATCGTGCAGTCCCGCGTTGCCTCGCTCGGCACCGGCTCCGCGGGCAACGCGGTACTGCAGAACGCGTGGCTGCTCTTCATGCTCCCGCACTCGATCATCGCCGTGTCGATCGCGACGGCGTACTTCACGCGGATGAGCCACGACGCGGGTCGGGGCGACCTCGACGCGGTCCGCCGGAACCTGTCGCTGTCGCTGCGGATCGTCGGGCTCTTCACGGTGTTCGCCTCGGTCGCGCTCATCGTCGTCGCCGTGCCGTTCGGCCGCATGTTCGACAACACGTACGACGGGGCGCTCGTGATCGGCTCCGTGCTGCTCGCCTACATGCCGGGTCTCGTGCTGTTCAGCATGCTCTTCATCATCCAGCGGGTCTTTTGGGCGATGCACGACCACCGCACGCCGTTCCTCATGCAGTGCATCCAGTCCGTGCTGTTCGTCATCGGTGCCCTCGCCGTGGCCACCCTGCCCGGCGACGTCATCGGCGTCTCGATCGCGGCCTGCACGACCCTCGCCGGCACGGCCCAGACGATCGTCGCCCTGGTGCTCGTCCGGAAGCGGCTCGGCGGCATCGAAGGACCGGTCGTCACCCGTTCGCACGTGCAGTTCGTCATCGCGGCGCTCATCGCCGGCGTGGCCGGACTGCTGGTCGTGAACTTCTTCGGGGCGTTCTCCGCCGACGGCTTCGCGATGTCGGACGCCACCGGCGCCCTCGTCACGATCGTCCTCACCGGCGCCGTCATGGCGGTCGTGTACTTCGGCGCCCTGGTGGTCGCGAAGAACGGCGAGATCCAGAACGCCGTGGGCATCCTCCGATCCAAGCTCGGTCGCTGACGCCCGTCCGGTCGGCGCACCCGGCTGCCGTGGAATGCCACGCCGGTAGCATGTGTTGACCCGGTCAGTACGCAACGGAAGGGCACCAGGCATGCGCCAGCTCATCATCATCGGTTCCGGTCCTGCCGGGTTCACCGCCGGCATCTACGCCGCGCGCGCCGAGCTCAAGCCGCTCATCGTCGCCTCGAGCGTCGAGACCGGTGGCGAGCTCACCAAGACCACCGAGGTCGAGAACTTCCCTGGTTTCCCGGAGGGCATCCAGGGCCCCGACCTCATGATCAAGATGCAGGAGCAGGCCGAGAAGTTCGGTGCCGAGGTCCTGTACGACGACGCGGTGTCCGTCGACCTGACCGGCGAGGTCAAGAAGGTCACCGTCGGCTCCGGCGAGACGTTCGAGGCCCTCGCGGTCATCTACGCCACGGGGTCGGCCTACCGCCACCTCGGGCTCGCCGACGAGGAGCGCCTGTCCGGTCACGGCGTCAGCTGGTGCGCGACGTGCGACGGCTTCTTCTTCCGCCAGAAGAACATCGCCGTCGTCGGCGGCGGTGACTCCGCGATGGAAGAGGCCACGTTCCTCACCCGCTTCGCCGACAAGGTGACGGTCATCCACCGCAAGGACTCGCTGCGTGCGTCCAAGATCATGCAGGACCGCGCGATGAACGACCCGAAGATCGAGTTCGCGTGGAACAAGGAGGTCACGGGCATCCAGGGCGACACGGCCGTCACCGGCGTCACGCTCACGGACACCGTGACGGGCGAGGAGTCCGAGCTCGCGCTCGACGGGCTCTTCATCGCGATCGGCAACGACCCGCGCACCCACCTGATCCACGGGCAGATCGACCTCGCGCCGGAGGGCACCATCGCCGTCCAGGGTCGTTCGTCCAAGACGAACCTGCCGGGTGTCTTCGCCGCGGGTGACGTCATCGACCCGACGTACCGCCAGGCGATCACGGCCGCAGGTTCGGGCACGGTCGCGGCGCTCGACGCCGAGAAGTACCTCGCGGAGCTCGACGACGCACTGACCGATCAGGCCGAGGGCCGCACGCCCTCCGAGCCCGCGATGGTCGACGTCGAGGCAGCGCGGGCCTGACGCACGGAATACTGCAGCGGCCATCCCGTTGTAACCACAGAACTCTCGAAGGAGCACACATGTCGAACGCCAAGGCCGTCACCGACGCCACCTTCTCGGACGAGGTCCTCAAGTCCGACAAGACCATCCTGGTCGACTTCTGGGCGGAGTGGTGCGGCCCGTGTCGCGCGGTCTCGCCGATCCTCGACCAGATCGCCGCGGAGCACGCCGACAAGATCGAGATCGTCAAGCTCAACGTCGACGACAACCCGCAGTCGGCCATGAACTACCAGATCACGTCGATCCCGGCGATGAAGGTGTTCAAGGGCGGCGAGGTCGTCAAGACCGTCATCGGCGCCAAGCCGAAGCCGGCGCTCGAGGCCGACCTCGCCGAGTTCCTGGCGTAGGTCCGACCGCACCGTCGAACGGCCCCGTCCTCCACGCGGAGGGCGGGGCCGTCGTCGTTCCGCGAGGAGCGCCGCGGCGGCGTTCCGGGGTGCGCGCTGCGCGTTCGCGGGCCACAGCTTCAGGATCGGCCCCCACCTCCCACCGGGGATCCGGCAACGGATGTCGTAGTGTGGCGGGAATGTCCCACTGAACGGAGCACACGATGACGAACGGCAACAGCCTCGACCCCTGGTACGACTCCTACGCCCAGCGCACCGCCGGGCTGAGCGCCTCCGAGGTCCGAGCCCTGTTCGCCGTCGCGTCGCGGCCCGAGGTGGTCTCGCTCGCCGGCGGCATGCCGTACGTCTCGGCGCTCCCGCGCGAGCTCGTCACGGGCTCCCTGGACCGCGTGATGGCCGAGGACGCCGCGATGGCGCTGCAGTACGGCGGCGGCCAGGGCCTCCGCTCCCTGCGCGAGCACATCGTCGACGTGATGAGCCTCGAGGGCATCCGTGCGAGCGCCGAGGACGTCGTCGTCACCACGGGGTCGCAGCACGCGCTCGACCTCGTCACGCGGCTGTTCATCGATCCGGGCGACGTCGTGCTGGCCGAGTCCCCGTCCTACGTCGGCGCGATCGGCGTCTTCCGGTCGTACCAGGCCCAGACCGTCCACGTGGCGACCGACGAACACGGCCTGGTGCCCGGGGCCCTGCGCGAGGCCATCGCGAACCTGCGGGCGCAGGGGAAGCGCATCAAGTTCCTCTACACGATCCCGAACTTCCACAACCCCGCCGGTGTCACAATGAGCCGCGAGCGCCGGATCGAGGTGCTCGACATCTGCCGGTCGAACGGCATCCTGGTGCTCGAGGACAACCCGTACGGGCTGCTCTGGTTCGACGAGCCCGCGCCGCAGGCCATCCGCTCGATCGATGAAGAGGGCGTGGTGTACCTCGGCTCCTTCTCGAAGACCCTCGCGCCGGGCTTCCGCGTCGGCTGGGCCCTCGCACCGCATGCCATCCGCGAGAAGCTCGTCCTCGCGAACGAGTCCGCCGTGCTCGCGCCGAACTCGTTCGGCCAGTACGTCGTGAACGCCTACCTCGACGCCGCGGACTGGAAGGGCCAGGTCGACACCTTCCGAGGCCTCTACGCCGAGCGCCGCGACGCGATGATGTCCGCGCTGGGGGAGTTCCTGCCCGACCTCTCCTGGACCCGCCCGAACGGCGGCTTCTTCGTCTGGCTGACCCTGCCCGAGCACCTCGACTCGAAGGGGATGCTCCCGCGCGCCGTGAAGGAGCTCGTGGCCTACACCCCGGGAACAGCGTTCTACGCCGACGGCCGCGGTGGTGGCAACATCCGGTTGTCGTTCTGCTACCCGACGCCCGAGCAGATCCGCGTCGGGGTCAAGCGTCTCGCCACGGTGATCAACGACGAGCTCGAGCTGCTCGAGACGTTCGGCTCCGCGACCCGTCCGATCACGACCGTCCGCGAGTCGAACTCGGTCGTCGCGCCGCCGCCGAACGTGTCCTGACCAGCGCTTTCCGCACAATCACAGCAAAGGGATCCCTCGCATGGCCGACCTCACCCGTCGTCACGTCGTCGTCGTCGCCGGAGGGATCTCGCACGAGCGGGACGTCTCCCTGCGGTCCGGTCGTCGGGTCGCGGACTCGCTGACCGGCTACGGCTGGCAGGTCGACCTCCGCGACGCCGACGGCTCGCTCCTGCCCGCCCTGCGAGAGGGGCGACCGGACGTCGTGTGGCCGGCTCTGCACGGTGCGTCCGGAGAGGACGGCGCGCTCCGAGGCGTGCTGGAGGCCCTGGACATCCCGTTCGTGGGCTCACGCGCTACCTCGGCCCGCCTGGCGTGGGACAAGCCCACCTCGTCCGCGCTGGTCGCCCGAGCTGGCGTGCACACACCGCGGTCGGTGACCCTGTCCCACGACGTCTTCCGCGAGCTCGGCGCCGTCGGGCTCCTCGAAGCCATCGCAGGGGAGCACCCCGTCCCGCTCGCCGTGAAGCCGGCACGCGGCGGCAGCGTGCAGGGCGTCACCCTCGTCGAGGACGTCGCCGACCTGCCGCGCGCAATGGTCACGGCCTACACGTACTGCGACGACGTCGTGGTCGAGCAGCTGATCCGGGGGACCGAGGTCGCCGTCGGGATCATCGACACCGGGGACGGGCCCGTCGCGCTGTCGGCGGTCGAGATCGTCCCGCGCAACGGGCCGTACGGCTTCGAGGCCCGTTACAACGCCGGTGAGACGACGTTCTACACCCCCGCCAGACTCTCTGACGCCTTCGCCGCGGCCGCCGCGGAGGCGGCCATCGCAGCACACGTCGCACTCGGCCTGCGGCACCTCTCTCGCGTCGACCTCATCATCGACGCCGCCGGGACGCCATGGTTCCTCGAGGCGAACGTCCTCCCCGGCCTCACCGAGACCTCCCTCGTCCCGCAGGCGCTGAGCGCGTCCGGGTTCGACCTCGGTTGGACCTACGCCGAGCTGGCCGAGCAGGCCATCCGCGACCACCGCGCCTGAGTCCTCGTGCGTGTTCCACGTGGAACATCGATGGTGTTGCCTGTCCTCGGTTCCGCGGTCGTGGTGCTGGTCGCATGTCTGGCTTGGGGTGAGGCGGTCCACTTCGGTGCGAGTGCCGCAAGCCGACGGCACCGCGCAGGTCTTTCATGCAGGGGGCGCGACGTCGCCATAGTGGTCCTGGGGTTCAGCAACCGGGCCTCGCAGCCGAACCTTGTGAACCGGTGGCGTGCCCGGATCGCCGTCCGGACCGCACGCTTACTCGTCCGCCGCGGTGCGCGGTCGGTTCGGATCATCTGGCGCGGTGGCCCCGTGATGGGCCCCGTGCCGGAGGCGCAGCACCTCGCCGCCGCGCTCCGGCACGCTGGGTGGCACGGCCAGACCGTCCTCGAGGGACACAGCCGCTCGACGTGGGAGAACATCGCCAATGTCCGGCCGCTCCTCCGCTGGGATGAACTCGTCGCCCTCTGTTCGAACGATCTGCACGTCGTGAAGGCGCGGCTGTACTTCGCGCGCCAGGACCCCGATGTCGTCGAGCGTCTGATCGGATCCGCGAACTACCGCGCGGGGGAGATGGTGCTGGCCAAGCCGCTGTTCGCCGCGGTCGGCCTGCACAAGCTTCGCGCGCTGCGGCCGCACCGTCACTGATGAGATCCTCGGCGATCAGGACTCGCGATGTTCCACGTGGAACGTCCATCACCGAGCCAGCGGCTGTTGGCTCACACAAATGAGGCTGCGCGCCTCTCCTCGGCGAAGGCGGGCCGGGGACCGTGGCTCCGACGCCTGCGTTCGCCAACGGTCGAGGTTCTCCCACCGCGAGGCAGTCGACCTACAGCACCGGGGCCTTGACCGGTACCAACTTTCGCTCGCTGCAGCCGGTTCGCTCCCGGTTCGCACCCCCGATGCACGTGCAGCAGCAGCGATTCCACTCGAAGACCATGTTCCACGTGGAACACGCGTCGCCGCCGAGCGCGCCTCATGGCGGATACAAGCCTGCCGGCCTCCTGCGCGCCATCGAGCGTCGCGCTGCTCTGGAGATACCCGCACGGCCAGAACGGTCGCCAGCGGCCCGTCAGAGGCTCGGGGGACAGCCAGAAGGTCAGCCTGCGATGTCCTGGACCCCGAGCTCGCCCAGGATCCGGTTCAGGTCGTCTCCGTTGGCGAAGTCGATGGTCACTGAGCTCTTCCGCGCACCGACGGCGATCTTGACCCGCGTGTTCAAGCGATCGCCAAGCCGCTCCGCGAGATCGTTGAAGTGCGCCTGTCGCTTCGAGGGCTCCGGCTTGACCTTCGCCGGCGCCTTCGTCGCAAGCTGCTGGGCGATCGCCTCGGCAGCACGCACGGACAGGTCCTCGTTCACGATCTTCTCGGCGAGGTACTCCATCGCCTCGGCGTCCGGCGCTGCGAGGATCGCCCGCGCGTGTCCCGCCGAGAGCACTCCTGCGGCAACGCGGCGCTGCACCGGAGAGGGCAGACGCAGCAACCGGATCGTGTTCGTGATCTGCGGACGCGACCGCCCGATGCGCTGCGCGAGCTGCTCCTGCGTGATCCCGAAGTCTGCGAGCAGCTGCTGGTACGCCGAGGCCTCCTCGAGCGGGTTGAGCTGAGCGCGGTGCAGGTTCTCGAGCAACGCGTCGCGGAGCATCGCGTCATCGGGGGTGTCCTTGACGATCGCGGGGATCGTCGAGAGCCCGAGCTCCTTCGTGGCACGCAGTCGGCGCTCGCCCATGATGAGCTCGTACTGCGGGTCCGTGCCCGTTGCACCGGGGATGGGACGCACCACGATGGGCTGCAGGACGCCGATCTCCCGGATCGAGTGCACGAGCTCCTGGAGCTCCTCTTCGCGGAACTCCTTGCGCGGCTGCTGCGCGTTCGGCACGACATCGAGCGGGTTGAGGTTCGCCAGCCGCGCGCCGGGCACGGCCACCAGATCCTCGGCGGTCTGCCCGGACGGCGACGGAGCCGACGCCGGCGATCCGCCGGTCGGGAAGAACACGTCGACGGGACGGTCCTGCTGCTCATTGGCCGTGGGGATCAGGGCGCCGATCCCGCGGCCGAGGCCGGTTCGCTTGGGTGCCATCAGTCCTGCGCTCCTCGTGCTGCGATCTCGGCGGCTGCCTCCAGGTAGGAGAGCGACCCGGATGAGTTGACGTCGTACGAGACGACGCTCTGCCCGTAGCTCGGCGCCTCGCTCACCCGCACAGAACGGGGGATCATCGCCTGCAGGACCTGGTCCCCGAAGTGCTCGCGAACATCGGCGGCCACCTGGTTGGACAGGTTCGTCCGGCCGTCGTACATCGTGAGCAGGATCGTCGAGACGCGCAGGTTCGGGTTGAGGTGCCGCTCGATCAGCTCGATGTTCCGCAGGAGCTGGCTCAACCCCTCGAGGGCGTAGTACTCGGTCTGGATCGGGATGAGCACTTCCTGCGCTGCCACGAAGGCGTTGATCGTCAGGAGCCCCAGCGACGGCGGGCAGTCGATGAAGACGTAGTGGTACGGCTCGTCCAGCGACGACAAGTACTGGTCCAGCGCGGTGCGGAGCCGCTGCTCACGCGCGACGAGGGAGACGAGCTCGATCTCGGCGCCGGCGAGGTGGATCGTCGCCGGTACACACCACAGCGTCTCCGACTCGGGGGAGCGCTGCACGGTGTCCGCGATCGGCGCCTCGTCGACGATGACGTCGTAGATGCTCGCGACCTCGGCCTGGTGATCCACGCCGAGCGCGGTCGAGGCATTGCCCTGCGGGTCCAGGTCGATCACCAGGACGCGAGCTCCACCGTGCGCCAGAGCCGCCGCCAGGTTGACCGTCGTCGTCGTCTTGCCGACGCCGCCCTTCTGGTTCGACACCGTGAAGATCCGGGTCTTTGCCGGCAGCGGGAACTGCTGCGTCGCGATCGCACGACGGCGCCGGTTGAGATCAGCGATTTCCCGCGCAAGGGGAGTCGACGCGTCGTAGTCGGTAGATGAACTCAACGAAGACCTCTTCCCCGGTGCAGTGTTTCACGTGGAACGTCGAGCCCGCAAGATCCGGTAGCACCGGTCCGAGCGACAGCGTCAGTCAACTGTAGCCCGGAAGACGCGCGTGGTCTCCTCGACCACACCGACTCCGAGCTCGAGGACCTCGACGTTCTCCAGACGCTTTCGGAGGATCACCTTCCGCGCCTTCTCGATCTCCTCGCCGACCCGCGCCCCCTTCATCAGGATGAGCTGACCGCCGGAGCGGACGAGCGGGACAGTGAGCGGGATGAGCTTCGACAGTGCGCTCACGGCACGGGCGGTGACCTGATCGACGACGATATCGTCCGCGACGTCCTCTGCTCGTCCGCGGACCACCGTGACGTTGTCGAGTCCGAGTCGCGCGGCCTCACTCGTCAACCACTCACACCGGCGCTCCATGGGTTCGATGAGCGTGAGCGTCACGTCGGGACGCGCGATCGCGAGGACCAGGCCGGGGAGCCCGGCACCCGAACCGACGTCGGCGACCCGGCCACGATCCTCCAGGAGGGGTGCCAGCAGCGCAGAGTTGAGGATGTGTCGCGTCCAGAGCCGCGACTGCTCGAGCGGACCGATCAGCCCGAGCTCCTCGCCTCGACGAGCGAGCTCTCCCGTGAACGACCGGGCCAGCTCGAGCCGCTCGCCGAACAGCGTTGCCGCAGCGGCGGGCTCCTGCTCGAGCTCCGGCGCCTCGGTGGCGTCCGTCATCGGGTGACGACCGTGTGGCGGTCCCGACCCTCACCCTCGGACTCCGAGTGGAAGCCCTTCTCGGCGACCAGGTCGTGCACCAGCTTGCGCTCGTACGACGACATCGGGGGGAGCGCCGCCGTCGGGGCGCCGGCCTCGATCCGCTCGACGGCGGTGTCGACCAGGCGCTGGAGCTCGGTCGCCCGTGCATCGCGCGAGCCACCGACGTCGAGGATCAGGCGGCTGAACTCGCCCGTCTCGGCCTGCACGGCGATGCGCGTGAGCTCCTGCAGCGCCGACACCGTGTCCGGCTTCGAGAGCACGCGCAGCGCCCCGCCCTCGTCGCTCACTGACAGATACACGCGCCCGGCGCGCTCCTCGATCTCGATGTCGCCGTCGAGGTCACAGATGTCGAGGAGTTCCTCGATGTAGTCCGCAGCGATGTCCGCCTCGTCACGCGCGTCGTCGTCGACGCCGTCCTGCTCGACGGAGGGAGCGTCGGCGGTGTCCTGCTCGACGGGGGCGATGTCCTGCTCGGTCACTTACTTCTTCCCGTTCTTCTTGGAGCGGTTCTTGCCGACCGGCTGCTGACGCTGGGTGGTCACACGGACCGGCTCGACCTCGATGGCCGACGCACCCGCACCAGCCTCGGCGAGGACCGGGGTGCCACGGCGCTGGGCCTTCTTCGCCAGGCGGGCCTCACGCGCGAGCGCGGCCTCGGAGCCCGGCGTGGGCATGCTGCGGATGACGAAGTACTGCTGCGCCATCGTCCAGATGTTCGACGCGAGCCAGTAGAACATGACGCCGAGGGGGAAGCTCAGACCAGAGATCACGAAGATGAGCGGGAGGATGTACAGCATCATCTTCTGCTGGCGGTACATCGGCGACGCCTTGGTCTCCGGCGACATGTTCTTGGCGACGAGCTGCAGCTGCGTGATGAACTGCGAGACCGTCATCACGACGATCATGAAGCCCGCGATGACCCGGACCTCCCACCCGGAGGCGTTCGTGAAGGTCTCGTGCAGAGGAGCGCCGAACAGGGCGGCGTTGCCGAAGTCCTGCGCCAGGGTGTTCGTGAGCAGGCCGATGCCCGTCTTGTTGATCTGCGCCTCGTGCAGCACCGAGTACAGCGAGAAGAAGATCGGCATCTGGATGAGCAGCGGCAGGCAGGAGCTCAGCGGGTTCGTCCCGGTCTCCTTGTAGAGCGCCATGGTCTCGCGGCTCATGGCCTCGCGCGAGAACTGGTCCTTCTTGCCCTTGTACTTGTCCTGGATCTTCTTGAGCTGCGGCGCGACCTCGAGCATGCGGCGCTGCGACTTGATCTGCCGCACGAAGATCGGGATCAGCGCGGCACGGACCACGAAGGTCAGGAAGATGATCGACAGCACCCACGTGAGGCCCGCGGACGGGTCCATCCCGAGGTTCTCGAAGATCCAGTGGAAGGCCACGAGGATCGCCGACACCACCCACTTGAGGGGCCAGAGGATCGTTCCGATGAAGTCCATGAGGACGGTCACGCCTTTCGAGTGCGCTGGGGGAGCAGGTCCGGGAGCACGCCGGCTCGGGGGGACTGCGACTGCTGCGGGGTCGGCGCGAGCACGAACCCGAACCGGTTGACGAGGTAAGGACGACGGCGCTCGCGCACGTCGTCGATGCCGCCGGCAGCCCAGGGGTTGCAGCGGGCGATCCGCCAGGCGCCCATCGCAGAACCGCGGACGACGCCGTACTGCTGGATGGCCTCGAGCGCGTAGCGCGAGCACGACGGGTGGTAGCGGCAGACGTTCCCGTACAGCGGGGAGATCACCGCGCGGTAGACACGGAGCACGACGACGCACGCGTTGCGCGGGAGCAACGCGACGGCCCAGGCCAAGCGGGTCCACAGGGTGCGGTTCATGCTGCCTTCTCGAGTCCGCGCGCGAACGAGCGCGAAACGTCTCCGAGCAGGGTAGGCCATGCCGCCTGCGCTGCGGCTGGCAAGGCCCTGATCACCACGTCGCAGTCCGTCGGGGTCCCGGCGAGCAGGTCGTGCGCGATCGCCTTGAGCCGTCGGCGCACCGTGTTGCGCGTGACCGCGTTGCCCACGGTCTTCGCCACGATGAAGCCGAAGCGGGTCGGGGCTCCGTCGGACCGTCGGACAACGGATACGACGACGTGCGCCGTGGCGCTCCTGCGACCACGACGCACGACGGTCCGGTAGTCGTCACCCCGCACGATGCGGTTGGCGCGTGCCAACACGATCGCTACCGGGTTCCCGACCGGGACCGGACCAGCTCGACCAGGCGGAGCCTGATCAGGCGCTGAGCTCGGTGCGGCCCTTGGAACGGCGCGCGGCGAGGATGGCGCGGCCGGCACGGGTGCGCATGCGGGCGCGGAAGCCGTGCTTCTTGGCGCGGCGGCGGTTGTTCGGCTGGAAGGTGCGCTTGCTCATGATGATCTCCACACGGCTGCGCTCGAGGACTGGCTCAGCGCGAGCCGACACGTATGTCTGGACAGCCGCTCGACAGGATCGAACAGCACGATGGGCGCGACCGAATGGCCGCAGTCAACTGGTTAACGGTACGTGACAGCGGCGAGCAGGTCAAACGGTCCCGGGGAGCCCGTCGGACGGGGCGCGCGCACGATCATCATCCACATTGGGGAAAACGTGCGTTCGGTGCCATTCACTCGGACCCTTTACAGTGGTGTGATCGATCGGCCCGTTCCGCGGAGCGACGGGGGAGTCACCTCTCCGCCCGCCACCGGACCGACGTGGACAGGACTGTGGACAACCCTGTGGATCACCGCCGCGGGGCGACAGTGGTCCGGGCCCGACGGTGCCGCTCGGACACGACCGCCCGAGCACGCCGGCAGGCGACGGGGCCAGCAGCGTCAGACGACCGAGCGAGGCCAGACGACCGGGCGCAGCCAGCCGCGGCGGCCGCGGCACAGCGACCACCTGACCACCTGACCACCGAAGACCCGACCACACCACGACAGCGAAGCAGGAGACGAGCGCGACATGACGATGCCGGCCGATCCCGTCGAGGACCTCTGGTCCTCCGTCCTGGGCCTCCTGTCGGAGGACGACCGCATCACGCCGCAGCTGCACGGCTTCCTCAACCTGGTCGAACCGAAGGGCGTCCTCGCCGGCACCCTCTACCTCGAGGTCCCGAACGACCTGACCCGCGGGATGCTCGAACAGCGCATCCGGATCCCGATCACCGAGGCCGTCTCGCGCGTCGGTGACGACTCGGTTGCGAACTTCGCCATCACGGTCAACCCGGACATGGCGTCGGAGCCCCGGGTGGACACCGTCGTGCCGAGCCACGTCCCGGAGTACGCCGAGCCCGTGCAGCAACCGGTCGAGCAGAGCGCCGCGCCCCGCCAGTACATCGAGGCGCCGTTCGTCCCGAGCCAGATCGACGCCCCGGGAACCAGCGGTCGCCCGGAGTCGCGGCTCAACCCGAAGTACAACTTCGACAACTTCGTCATCGGCTCCTCGAACCGCTTCGCGCACGCCGCAGCGGTCGCGGTCGCCGAGGCCCCCGCGAAGGCGTACAACCCGCTCTTCATCTACGGCGACTCCGGCCTCGGCAAGACGCACCTGCTGCACGCGATCGGCCACTACGCCGAGAGCCTCTACCCCGGGATCCGGGTGCGGTACGTGTCGAGCGAGGAGTTCACGAACGACTTCATCAACTCGATCGCGAACAACCGCTCGAACCAGTTCCAGCAGCGGTACCGCGACATCGACATCCTGCTGATCGACGACATCCAGTTCCTGCAGGGCAAGGACTCCACGCAGGAGGCCTTCTTCCACACGTTCAACACGCTGCACGACCACAACAAGCAGGTCGTCATCACGTCGGACGTCGCGCCGAAGCACCTGACCGGGTTCGAGGACCGGATGCGCTCGCGCTTCGAGTGGGGCCTCATCACCGACGTGCAGGCCCCGGACCTGGAGACGCGCATCGCGATCCTCCGGAAGAAGGCGCAGTCCGACCACCTGCAGGTGCCGGACGACATCCTCGAGTTCATGGCCTCGAAGGTGTCGAGCAACATCCGGGAGCTCGAGGGGACGCTCATCCGCGTCACGGCCTTCGCGAGCCTCAACCGGACGGCCGTCGACATGGCCCTGGTGCAGACGGTCCTGAAGGACCTCATCACGCTCGACGACGACAACGTGATCGCGCCGACGGACATCATCAACCACACCGCGGAGTACTTCAAGCTCTCCGTGGACGACCTCTACGGGTCCTCCCGCTCGCAGGCGATCGCGACGGCTCGGCAGATCGCGATGTACCTCTGCCGCGAGATGACGAGCCTGTCGCTGCCGAAGATCGGCCAGCTGTTCGGCAACCGCGACCACACGACCGTGATGTACGCGAACAAGAAGATCACCGAGCTCATGAAGGAGCGTCGGTCGATCTACAACCAGGTCACCGAACTGACCAGCCGCATCAAGCAGGACCGCCGCTACCGCTGACGCAGATCACCGAGACAGCACCACCGACGCCTGCGAAGGAGCGTCGGTCGATCTCCAACCAGGTCACCGAACTGACCAGCCGCATCAAGCAGGACCGCCGCTACCGCTGATCCGCACCGGCATCCGTGCCGTCGACGCGAGCCTCCGGGCTCGCGTCCGTCGTCGCGCCCGCCTCCGTGATCGCAGGAAGGGCGGCCTGGAGGCACGGATCACCATCCCGGATCAGCCCGCCCGAGCCATGATCCACCATCTGAGACGGTTCCATGCGCCGAGATTCACACAGTGTGGAAAGCCTGTGGATAACTGTGGAGGACACGCGGTCGCGTTGTTCACAGATCTGACCCCGCCTGTGGAGACTGGGGATGGAAGTGGATAGATGAGATTTGTTCATCCAGACGCCGCCAACACGCGACTCACAACTCACACGTGTGTAGTTCCCTGTGGAGAAGCGGGATGCACAGAGTTATCCACACTGTGCACAGGCGTTAACACCATTGATCCTGGTTAACGATCTGGTTGGAGGGGCCAACCTTGTGGACGGCGGGATGACAAGAAATCCGGCGCTCCTCCCGCTGTGCCACAATGGGGCGGCCGGACAGTCCAACCGATCGACAGGGGTCCCAGCTGTGAAGTTCGAGGTCAACCGGGACGTCTTCTCCGAAGCCGTCTCCTTCGCGGTGAAGCTCCTCCCACAGCGCACGACCCTCCCGATCCTGTCCGGTGTCCTCATCCACGCCGAAGGCGACCGTCTCACGCTGTCGTCCTTCGACTACGAGGTCTCGGCGCAGACGTCCATCACGGCGCAGATCGACGACCCGGGCACGGTCCTGGTCTCCGGCCGCCTGCTCAACGACATCGCGAGCCGACTGCCGAACGCCCCGGTGACCTTCACGACCGAGGACACCAAGATCTCGGTCACCTGCGGTTCGGCGCACTTCACGCTGCTGTCCATGCCGGTCGAGGAGTACCCGACGCTCCCGGAGATCGGCGAGCAGACCGGCGTGATCCCCGGCGACGCGTTCTCCGAGGCCGTCTCCCAGGTCGCCGTCGCCGCGAGCCGTGACGACGTCACCCCGGTCATCACCGGCGTGCAGCTCGAGGTCGGGGACAACGACCTCTCGCTCACGGCGACCGACCGGTACCGCGTCGCGATCCGCACGATCGCGTGGGACTCCGGCCGCGTCGGCTCCGAGCCGCTGCACGCCCTCGTCCCGGCCCGCACCCTGCAGGAAGTCGGCCGCACCTTCGGGTCGGCGTCCACCGTCTCGGTCTCGATCTCGGGCAGCTCGGACCGCGAGCTCATCGCGTTCCACGCCGACGACAAGACCGTCACCTCCCTGCTCATCAAGGGCAACTACCCGCCGGTCCGCCGGCTGTTCCCCGACACGGTCCAGGACCACGCGGTGATCAACACCGCGGAACTGGTCGAGGCCGTCCGACGGGTCTCCCTCGTCCTGGAGCGCGAAGCGGCGCTCCGGTTCTCCTTCTCGGTCGACGGGCTCACGCTCGAGGCGATCGGTTCCGAACAAGCGCAGGCGTCAGAGTCGATCAGTGCGTTGCTGACCGGTGAGGAAACGGTGGTCTCGCTGAAGCCCGCCTTCCTCCTGGACGGGTTGAACGCGGTGCACTCCGAGTTCGTCCGCATCTCCTTCACCAAGACGGAGAACCCCAACAAGCCGGGTCCGGTGCTCATCACCGGGCAGACCTCGCAAGAGGCCCCGGCCACGGACGGATACCGGTACCTGCTGCAGCCCAATCTCCTGCTGCGGTGAGCGCAACAGCCGTACCACTGCGCTGACGTGCTCGACGCACCAGCGCGACGACGAACAGAAGAGGAAATCATGCACATCGGTCTTGTCGGCCTCGGTCGCATGGGCAACAACATGCGTGCCCGTCTCCGCAACGCAGGCATCGAGGTCACCGGGTACGACGCGAACCCCGTCGTCTCCGACGTCGCCGACCTCGGCGCACTCGCCGCCGCACTGCCCGAGGGCAAGAAGCTCGTGTGGGTCATGGTCCCCCACGGCAAGATCACCGACGACGTCATCACGGACCTCGCCGAGGTCCTCAGCCCCGGTGACCTGGTCATCGACGGCGGCAACTCGAAGTGGCTCGACGACGAGGTGCACGCGAAGCAGCTCGACGCCAAGGGCATCCGCTACATGGACGCCGGTGTCTCCGGTGGCGTCTGGGGCAAGGACAACGGCTACGGCCTCATGGTGGGCGGCGCGGCCGAGGACGTCGAGTTCGCCATGCCGGTCTTCGACGCGCTCCGCCCCGAGGGCCCGCGCGAAGAGGGCTTCTCGCACGCCGGCGGTGTCGGCGCCGGGCACTACGCCAAGATGGTCCACAACGGCATCGAGTACGCGATCATGCAGGCCTACGGCGAGGGCTACGAGCTCCTCGAGGCCAAGGACATCGTCCACGACGTCCCCGCGGTCTTCGCCGGGTGGCAGCGCGGTACGGTCGTCCGTTCCTGGCTGCTCGACCTGCTCGTGCTCGCCATCAACGAGGACCCGAAGCTCGACGAGCTCGAGGGCTACGTCGACGACTCCGGCGAGGGCCGTTGGACCCTCGAAGAGGCGATCGAGCTCGCGGTGCCGATGCCCGCGCTCTCGGCGGCCATGTTCGCCCGCTTCGTCTCGCGTCAGGGCAGCCAGTCCCCGACGATGAAGGCCGTCGCGGCGCTCCGCAACCAGTTCGGCGGCCACGCCGTCAAGAAGGCGTAGTTCAGGTAACCACCTGAGCTCGTCTCGGCCCGCGTGCACGTCGACCACCTGCAACTCACCGACTTCCGGAACTACCGGGAGGCGGAGGTCGACCTCGTACGCGGGCCGAACCTGTTCGTCGGACGGAACGGCCAGGGCAAGACGAACCTGGTCGAGGCGATCGGGTACCTGTCCACCCTCGGGTCGCACCGGGTCCCGACCGACGCCGCCCTCGTCCGGCAGGGCTGCGATGCCGCGATCGTCCGCGCGCGCCTCGCCCACGAGGACCGCAGCATCCTCGCCGAGGTGCAGATCAACCGCACCGGCTCGAACCGGGCGCAGGTGAACCGCGCCGCGATCAAGCCCCGCGAGCTTCCGCGCTACTGCACGAGCGTGCTGTTCGCCCCCGAGGACCTCGCCCTCGTCCGCGGCGAACCCTCTGGCCGGCGACGCATGCTCGACGAGCTCCTCGGCCAGATCGCCCCGCGCATGCAGGGCGTGCTCGCCGACTACGACCGGACGCTCCGCCAGCGCAACACCCTGCTGAAGTCCGCGCGAGCCACCGGGTCACGGTCCGGGTCGCTCGCGACGCTCGACGTCTGGGACGAACGCCTCGTCGCGTTCGGCGCCGAGATCATCGCCGCACGCGACCACCTGACCCGGCGACTCGCCCCCTTCGTCACCGAGGCCTACGCGACCGTCGCCGGTGAACGCCACGAGGCGAGCATCGCCGGCGTCCTGAGCGTGCGCGGCGGCGACCCCGAGGACGCGGCGGCGACCGATCCCGTGCTCGGCACCCCGGACGAGCCGGTCTCGGTCACCGCGGCGGCCGATGCCTTCCGGGCCGCCCTCGAGCGGCGTCGACGGGACGAACTCGACCGCGGACTCACCCTCGTCGGGCCGCACCGCGACGACGTCCTGTTCCAGCTCAACGGGTTACCTGCGCGTGGTTACGCCTCACACGGTGAATCGTGGTCCTTCGCACTGGCCGTCCAGCTCGCCAGTGCCGCCGTGCTCCGGGCGGAGTCCTCGCTGGGGGACCCGATCATCATCCTCGACGACGTGTTCGCCGAACTCGACGAGTCCCGCAGGGAGCGCCTGGCCGGCGCGGTCGCCGACTACGAGCAGGTGCTCATCACCGCGGCCGTGTTCGGCGACGTGCCGGAGCAGCTCGCGGCACACACCGTCCGGATCGCGGCGGGCACCATCGTGACCGACGGGGCGGACGCGAGCCGTGCCTCCAGTCCGACCGCCCCGAGCACGACGGTCGACGGCGTCTGATGCCGAAGCCCGTCAAGCCCACCGAGCCCGCCCGGGTCTACCGCCACCTGCGCGCGGTCTACGGGGACCCGTCGCTCCGCACCGTCGACGCCCGCCGCCGGCGGGCCCGCGAACTCGACGCCGACACCGTCCCGTACGGCAAGGGGCGCGAGCCCCGCGGCCTGGGCGACGTCGTCGGCTCGCTGGCCGCCGAGCTCGGCTGGACCGAACCCCTCGCCCGCTCCGAGCTCTTCGTGGACTGGCCCGCCGTGGTCGGCGACGAGCTCGCGAAGCACTCCCGGCCCATGACCATCGACGACGGCGCACTCGTCATCCGCTGCGACTCGACGGCGTGGGCGACGCAGCTCCGGCTGATGCGGTCGACCATCACGACGACCATCGCCGAGCGGCACCCGGAGGCGGGCGTACAGTCCATCCGGGTTTCCGGGCCGGACGTCCCCACGTGGAAACGCGGTCCCAGGACCGTTCAGGGGCGCGGCCCCCGCGACACCTACGGCTAGCCAGACGAAATCGTCCTCAGGGACGAAAAAAGCCCGTCTGGGGGCCGGATACGCCCTCGAGGAGGGGGGTCCCTGCGGTAGACTGGGGAGTGCAGTGTGCGGGTGTTCCGCGCGCAGGCAGGAGCACCTACGACATGGCAGCAGAATCTGACGACGACCGGACGATCCCGCAGGGCGAGACCGAACAGGCTCCGCAGTCGGAACCATCGTACGGCGCAGATCAGATCCAGGTGCTCGAGGGGCTCGAAGCCGTCCGCAAGCGCCCCGGCATGTACATCGGTTCGACGGGCCCGCGCGGTCTGCACCACCTCGTGCAGGAGATCGTCGACAACTCCGTCGACGAGGCCCTCGCGGGCTACTGCGACACGATCGACGTCACCATCCGCGAGGACGGTGGCGTCCGCGTCGTCGACAACGGCCGCGGCATCCCGGTCGACGTGCACGCGGCCGAGGGCGTCTCGACGCTCCAGGTCGTGCTGACCGTCCTGCACGCCGGCGGCAAGTTCGGCGGCGGCGGGTACGCGGTCTCCGGTGGTCTGCACGGCGTCGGCTCCTCGGTCGTGAACGCGCTCAGCTCCGAGCTCGACGTCGAGGTCCGGCGACAGGGTCACGTGTGGCGCCAGAGCTACACCGACGGCGTGCCCGTGGCCCCGGTGTCGCAGGACGAAGCCACGGACGAGACCGGCACCACGATCACCTTCTGGCCGAACGCCGACATCTTCGAGACCGTCGAGTTCGACTACGAGACGCTCCGCACGCGCTTCCAGCAGATGGCCTTCCTCAACAAGGGCCTGCGGATCAGCCTGCGCGACGAGCGCACCCCGGACGAAGGCGAGGAGTCGCGCAAGGACTCCTTCCGGTACGAGCGCGGCCTGCCGGACTACGTCGAGTACCTGAACTCGCAGAAGAAGGCCGACCTGGTCCACCCGGACGTCATCGCCATCGAGGCCGAGGACACCGACCGCAAGATCGCGCTCGAGCTCGCGATGCAGTGGAACACCTCGTACCAGGAGAGCGTCCACACCTTCGCGAACACGATCAACACGCACGAGGGTGGTACCCACGAAGAGGGCTTCCGCGCCGCGCTGACCTCGCTGGTGAACCGCTACGCGCGCGAGGCCAAGATCATCAAGGAGAAGGACGACAACCTCACGGGTGACGACATCCGCGAAGGCCTGACGGCCGTCATCTCCGTGAAGCTCGGCGAGCCGCAGTTCGAGGGCCAGACGAAGACGAAGCTCGGCAACACCGAGGCGAAGTCCTTCGTCCAGCGGGTCGTCGGCACCGAGCTCGCCGACTGGTTCGACCGCAACCCCACGCAGGCGCGCGACGTCATCCGCAAGGCGATCCAGGCCTCGCAGGCGCGCATCGCCGCCCGCAAGGCGCGTGAGACCACCCGCCGCAAGGGGCTGCTCGAGTCGGGCGGCATGCCCGGCAAGCTCAAGGACTGCCAGTCGAAGGACCCGACGGTCTCCGAGATCTTCATGGTCGAGGGCGACTCGGCCGGCGGCTCGGCGGTCCAGGGGCGCAACCCCATGACCCAGGCGATCCTCCCGCTGCGCGGGAAGATCCTGAACGTCGAGAAGGCCCGGCTCGACCGCGCGCTCGCGAACCAGGAGATCCAGTCGATGATCACGGCGTTCGGCGCCGGCATCGGTGAGGACTTCGACCCGGACAAGGCCCGGTACCACAAGATCGTGCTGATGGCCGATGCCGACGTCGACGGCCAGCACATCACGACGCTGCTGCTCACGCTGCTGTTCCGCTACATGCGGCCGCTCATCGAGCGCGGCTACGTGTACCTCGCGCAGCCGCCGCTGTACCGCCTGAAGTGGTCGAACTCGGCGCACGAGTACGTGTTCAGCGACCGGGAGCGCGACGCGCTGATGACCGCCGGCCTGGCCGCCGGCAAGCGCATCCCCAAGGACAACGGGATCCAGCGTTACAAGGGTCTGGGCGAGATGGACTACAAGGAGCTGTGGGACACCACGATGAACCCGGACACCCGGACGCTCCTGCAGGTCACGCTCGAGGACGCGGCGGCGGTGGACAGCGTCTTCGCGACGCTCATGGGCGAGGACGTCGAGTCGCGTCGCCAGTTCATCCAGCAGAACGCCAAGGACGTCCGGTTCTTGGACATCTGAACAGGCTCGACATCTGATCCCGGCCTGGAGGCGCGGTGCCAGCCGCGTCGACCAGTCCCGACCACCTGTGGTCGCGCCCGGCGCGACCGACGGAACCCCTGCCTCCAGGCAGTGCAGAAAGGTGACCAGGCCACATGGCTGACGACAACGAGACGAACGACGAGCAGCCCGAGATCGTGCACGGCGACTCCGGCGACATCGTCGTCTCCGGTGACCGCATCTCGCAGGTCGACCTGCAGCTCGAGATGCAGCGGTCGTACCTCGACTACGCGATGTCCGTCATCGTCGGACGCGCCCTGCCCGAGGTCCGCGACGGCCTGAAGCCGGTGCACCGTCGCGTGATCTACGCGATGTTCGACGGCGGCTACCGCCCGGACCGCGCGTTCTCGAAGTGCTCGCGCGTCGTCGGCGACGTGATGGGGCAGTTCCACCCGCATGGTGACAGCGCCATCTACGACGCCCTCGTGCGCCTGGTGCAGCCGTGGTCGCTCCGGTACCCGCTCGCGCTCGGCCAGGGCAACTTCGGCTCGCCGGGCAACGACGGCGCCGCCGCCCCGCGGTACACCGAGACCAAGATGGCGCCGCTCGCCATGGAGATGGTCCGGGACATCGACGAGGACACCGTCGACTTCCAGGACAACTACGACGGCCGCACCCAGGAGCCGTCGATCCTGCCGGCGCGCTTCCCGAACCTGCTCGTCAACGGGTCGGTCGGCATCGCGGTCGGCATGGCGACGAACATCCCGCCGCACAACCTGCGCGAGGTGGCCGCCGGCGCCCAGTGGGCACTCGAGCACCCGGACGCCACCCGCGAGGAACTCCTCGGGGCGCTCATGCAGCGGATCAAGGGTCCGGACTTCCCGACCGGCGCCCAGATCCTCGGCACCAAGGGCATCCAGGACGCCTACCGGACCGGTCGTGGCTCGATCACGATGCGCGCGGTCGTCAACGTCGAGGAGATCCAGGGCCGCACGTGCCTGGTCGTCACCGAGCTGCCGTACCAGGTGAACCCGGACAACCTCGCGATCAAGATCGCCGAGGGCGTGAAGGACGGCAAGCTCGCCGGCATCGCGGACATCCGCGACGAGACCTCCGGCCGCACCGGCCAGCGCCTGGTGATCGTGCTGAAGCGCGACGCCGTGGCGAAGGTCGTGCTGAACAACCTGTACAAGCACACGCAGCTGCAGGAGAACTTCGGCGCGAACATGCTCGCGATCGTCGACGGGGTCCCCCGCACCCTGGCGCTCGACGGGTTCATCTCGGCGTGGGTCGACCACCAGATCGACGTCATCGTGCGTCGGACCCAGTACCGCCTGCGCGAGGCCGAGAAGCGTGCGCACATCCTGCGGGGCTACCTCGCCGCGCTCGACGCCCTCGACGAGGTCATCGCGCTCATCCGCCGCTCGCCCGACGTCGAGGAAGCCCGCACCGGGCTGATGGACCTGCTCAGCGTCGACGAGATCCAGGCGCGCGCGATCCTCGAGCTGCAGCTCCGTCGCCTGGCCGCCCTCGAGCGCCAGAAGATCCACGACGAGGCCGACGAGCTCGAGCGGAGGATCGCCGACTTCCAGGACATCCTGGCGTCGGAGACCCGCCAGCGCACGATCATCGGCGAGGAACTGGCCGAGATCGTCGACCGCTTCGGTGACGACCGCCGCAGCGAGATCCTGCTCGGGTACGACGGCGACATGTCCATCGAGGACCTCATCCCCGAAGAGGAGATGGTCGTCACCATCACCCGCGGCGGCTACGTCAAGCGCACGCGGAGCGACAACTACCGCTCGCAGCACCGCGGCGGCCGCGGCGTGAAGGGCGCCCAGCTCCGCGCGGACGACATCGTCGAGCACTTCTTCGTCACGACGACGCACCACTGGCTGCTGTTCCTGACCGACCAGGGTCGCGTCTACCGGGCGAAGGCGTACGAACTGCAGGAGGGCGGCCGAGACGCGAAGGGCCAGCACGTCGCCAACCTGCTCGCGATGCAGCCCGACGAGCAGATCCAGCAGGTGCTCGACATCCGCGACTACGAAGCCGCGCAGTACCTCGTGCTCGCGACCTCGCAGGGCCTCGTGAAGAAGACCGCGCTGACCGAGTACGACACGAACCGCACCGGCGGCATCATCGCGATCAACCTGCGCGACGGCGACAAGCTCGTCCAGGCGCTGCTCGTCGACGAGACCGACGACCTGCTCCTCGTGTCGAAGCACGGCATGTCGCTGCGCTTCACCGCGACGAACGACACCCTCCGCCCGATGGGGCGGTCGACCTCGGGCGTGAAGGGGATGTCCTTCCGCGACGACGACGCGCTGCTCGCGGCTCGGGTCGTCTCGGACGACGGCTACGTCTGGGTGATGACCGAGGGCGGCTACGCCAAGCGCACCGGTGTCGACCAGTACCGGGTCCAGGGCCGCGGCGGTCTCGGCATCAAGGTCGCCAAGTTGGCCGCCGACCGGGGCGACCTCGTGGGCGCTCTCATCGTCGGTGAGGACGACGAGGTGCTCGTCGTGCTGCAATCGGGCAAGGTGGTAAGGTCTGCCGTGTCCGAGGTGCCCGCCAAGGGTCGCGACACGATGGGTGTGGTCTTCGCGAGGTTCGCGGAGAACGACCGGATCATCGCGGTGGCCCGGAACAGTGAGCGGAACCTGGACGACCAGGACGACGCCGAGATCGAGCCCGCGGGCCCGGTGGAGACGGTCAGCCCTGACGAAGCGGCCCCCGAACCGACCGAGACCGTGGCCGGAGAGGACCAGTCAACCAATGAGTAGTGTCGCCGAGAAGCTCCAGAAGAAGGCGAAGCGGCCCGTCGGCACCCGTCAGGTGCGGCTGCGGCTCGTGTACCTCGACTTCTGGTCGATGGTGAAGCTGTCCTTCCTCATCGCCCTGGCCGGGTCCATCGTGATCGTCGTCGCCACGGCGCTGGTGTGGGTCATCCTGAACCAGACGGGCGTGTTCACCCAGGTGGACTCCCTGCTGAAGGACGTCACCGGGCAGAACAACTACTCGATCATGGACCAGTTCTCGCTGGGCCAGGTGCTCGGGTTCTCCGTCGTGGTGGGCATCCTCAACGTGGTCGTCGGCACCGTGCTCGGCGCGATCGTGAGCGTCCTCTACAACCTCAGCGTGCGGATCACCGGCGGCCTGCTCGTCGGCTTCACGAACAACTGACACACCCGGCCGGATGGCATCCGCCGCTCGATTTCGCACTTCGGGATCGGTACGGTAGGCTTTCATCCGGTCTGAGGGGCTATAGCTCAGGCGGTTAGAGCGCTTCGCTGATAACGAAGAGGTCCAAGGTTCAAGTCCTTGTAGCCCCACCATCCACTCCCCGTCCAGTACGCTGGACGCTCCGGGGCCTTAGCTCAGTTGGTAGAGCGCCTGCTTTGCAAGCAGGATGTCAGGAGTTCGATTCTCCTAGGCTCCACTCGCAGAAGCCCCTGGTCGCCACTTCGTGGCTTCCCAGGGGCTTCGTTCTGTGCTTGTCAGCGCCTTCGGCGCGCCGCTCCGCGATGGGAGCGTCCCGCGCGCGCGGCACCCTCGGGTGTCCTCGTCGAGGTTCCGAAATTGCGGCATCTCGGGGTCGCCGCGGGCTCTGATTGGCACCCCGGAGCGCTTCGTGCGGAGTGTTGCGGCGCTTCGACGTGGCGCGCTCGGGGGTGTTGCGGACCCGTCGGCGGGGACGACGAAGGGCCCCGGCGTGTGCCGGGGCCCTTCGTACGAACCGAGGAGGTCAGGCGGCGGGCTTCTCCGCCGTGTCCGCGTCGTCGGCGACCCAGAGGTCGTCGTCCGCGCGGAGCGTCTGGTACGCAGCGTAGGCCGCACCGGCGACCGCGACGACACCGACCACGATCAGGGCGACCCCACCGAAGCCGAGGCCCTTCTTCTGGTGTCCGGGCGTGTACTTCGCGGCGGCCTTCTTGGCCTTCTTGCCCTTCTTCTGGGCGTCCTTCACGATCTTCTTGACGCGCGGGTCCTTCGCGAGGTCCTTCACGCTGAGGACCGAGCCGGCAGTCGCGACCAGGCCGGGGACGACCTCGGTCTGGAAGCGGTGCGAGGCGTTCTGCGCGGCAGAGGTCGCAGCGTGCACGCTCGTGGCGACCGCGGGACGGATCCCGTTGTCGATCGCGTTCTGCACGCGGGGCGCGATGTCCTTGCGGGCTGCGTCGGCAGCGTGCGAGCGGGCCTCGGCGAGGATCGCGTTCGCATGCTCGAGGACCTTGCGCTGCTCGCCGAGGAGCGAGGCGGTCTTGCCCTTGAGCTTCTTGATCTGCTTCCGACGCTTGCGCGGGATCTCGATCGTCGTCATCTGGTACCTCCATCGGATCGGCGTGTCCCCATCCTGCCACCGCGACGCCTGACAGGTCACGGAGCCTCTGCTGTGTGATCCGTGTCACCGTCAGCCGTACATGCGAGAATCGGAACATGTCTCTGCACACCGCTGTCGCAACGATCCACACGAACAAGGGCGACATCCGCGTCAACCTGTTCGGCAACCACGCCCCGAAGACCGTCAAGAACTTCGTCGACCTCGCGACGGGCAAGCAGGAGTGGACGCACCCCGGCACCGGCAAGGTCTCCACCGACAAGCTCTACGACGGTGTCGTCTTCCACCGCATCATCAAGGACTTCATGATCCAGGGCGGCGACCCGCTCGGTCAGGGCATCGGCGGCCCCGGCTACCGGTTCGACGACGAGATCCACCCCGAGCTGACCTTCCAGGAGCCGTACATCCTCGCGATGGCGAACGCCGGCATCCAGGGTGGCCGCGGCACGAACGGCTCGCAGTTCTTCATCACGACCGTTGCCACCCCGTGGCTGCAGGGCAAGCACACCATCTTCGGTGAGGTCGCGGACGACGAGTCCCGCGCCGTCGTCGACGCGATCGAGGGCGTCGCCACCGACGGTCGCGACAAGCCCGTCGAGGACGTCGTCATCCAGAGCATCGACGTCGAGGACGTCTGAGCTCGGTGACGGACCAGGCCGCGAACCGCGCCGACTACTGCTACCGGCACCCGGACCGGCAGAGCTTCATCCTGTGCCAGCGGTGCGGGCGGACGGTCTGCACCGAGTGCCAGACGCCGGCAGCGGTCGGCGTGCACTGCCCGGAGTGCGTGCGTGAGCAGCGCGCGGCCTACACGGCGAACCGACGTGCGTCGGGGGCGGCGAGCGGCCTGACGGTCGCCCGCCGCCGCTTCGCCATGCTCGACCAGAAGGCCACCGTCGTCATCATCGCGGTGTCGGTGGTCATCTGGCTGCTCGACCAGATCACCGGTCGGTTCTTCACGACGTGGTTCGCGTACTACACGCCCCTCGTCGGCACGCAGCCGTGGCGGATCGTCACAGGGCTGTTCGTCCACTCCTCGATCCTGCACATCGCCTTCAACATGTTCGCGGTGTACATCTTCGGCCGGATCCTCGAGAACCTGCTCGGGACGTGGCGCTTCCTCGCGCTGTACTTCCTCGCGGGCCTCGGCGGCGACGTCGCAGTGTCGTTCCTGACTCCCGGGACGCCGGTGGTCGGGGCGTCCGGCGCGATCTTCGGTCTGTTCGCGGCGTTCTTCATCATCCAGCGCAGCCTCGGGTACAACGCCGTCCAGCTGCTCGTCGTGATGGGGTTGAACCTGCTCGTCGGCTTCCTGCCCGGGACGAACATCTCGTGGCAGGCACACGTCGGTGGAATCGTGATCGGCTTCCTGACCGGGCTCGTGTTCGCGCGGACGCGGAACGTCAAGCAGCGCGGGCTGCAGATCGGCCTGCTCGTCGCCGAGGCGGTCGTCCTGCTCGGCGCCATCGCGGCGGCCTACGTCGCCATCGGCGGGTACGGCCTGCTCCGCTGAGTCGCACCCGTCCGAACCGCCTGACGCCCCGTCGCACCCCCTGGTGCGGCGGGGCGTTCGCCGTACTGACCGTCGCGGAGCGGCTTTTCCACACGACCGGCGCAATTTCTCCACAGCTGTGGACAAGTCGGTGAGTTACACGCGTGTGATTATCCCCACTGTGGAATCAGGTGTGGATAACTCGGGGATCGTGGTGTGGATGTCCGTGTGGAAAGTGTGGAGAACTGTGGAGAAGGGGCTGCTCGATGTGGAGAGCGCGTCCTCGGGCCCGCTCCGCCTGTGGACAGGACGTGGCAAGCCGAGGGCTGGACGAACGACGACGCCCGCCGGACCGTGCAGGGTCCGACGGGCGTCGTGTACGGGTGGGGTGACTAGCGCCAGCGGGTGGTCATCAGGAAGCCGACGAACATGATTCCGAACCCGATGAGGATGTTCCACGAACCAAGGGACGGCACCGGCAGGGTCGTGTTCGAGATGTAGAAGACGATGACCCAGGCGAGCCCGACGAGCATGAACCCGAACATGACGGGCTTGAACCACACGGGGTTGGGCTGGTCCCCCGCCGTGTCGACCGAGTCGGCTCGGGTCCTCCGGGCGGGCTTGGTGCGGTCCTTGTCCTTGGCCATGGCCGGTATCCTACCGTGACCGCGTGTGTGGGAAGACCCTCAGGAGCCCGCGCACATCCTCCACGAGTACGGTGATCCGACCATGACCAAGATCCTCGTCGTCGACAACTACGACAGCTTCGTCTACACGCTGAACGGCTACGTGCAGCAGCTCGGAGCGGAGACCGACGTCGTCCGCAACGACGCCTTCCCGGAGTCCGAGATCGCCGAGCGCATCGCGGACTACGACGGCGTTCTGCTCTCCCCGGGTCCCGGCACCCCCGCGGACGCAGGCGTCTCGATCCCGACCGTCCGGGCGGCGATCGCTGCCGACAAGCCGTTGCTCGGTGTGTGCCTCGGACATCAGGCCATCGCGGAGGCCCTCGGTGCGACGGTGACCCACGCCGAAGAACTCATGCACGGCAAGACCTCGCAGGTCGACCACGACGACAGCATGCTCTTCGCCGGCGTCCCGCACCCGTTCACGGCCACCCGGTACCACTCGCTCGCGATCGTCGACGGCACCGTGCCCGACGAACTCACCGTCACGGCGCGAACCGGTGGCGGCGTCATCATGGGCGTGCAGCACCGCGAGGCCCCCGTGTACGGCGTGCAGTTCCATCCCGAGTCCGTGCTCACCGAAGGCGGCTACCGGATGGTGGGCAACTGGCTCGAGACCACCGGCCTGCACGGGGCTGCCGAGCGGGCTGCCGACCTGACCCCTCTCATCGCGACGCCGCGTGCCTGAGCCGGCCGCGCCAGCGGAGCCGGCCTGACCGAGCGGGACCGGCGGAGCAGCCCAGCCCGCGAGGAGTGCAGACGCCAGGGCCCTGACGCATGCCGGGGCGCTGACGCATGCCGGGGCGCTGACGCCAGCAGGAGTACCGGTATCGACCGGTCCGCTGACGTGGGCCGGAGCAGCAGCGTGAGCCTGCCCGCAGACGTGAGCAGGAACACCAGCGTGGGCCAGCGCGCCGACGCGCCCACGATCCTCCAGACCGGCGAGCCGACACCGCGCCGGACGCGAGCCCAGCGAGGCGCTGCGGTCTAGAGGCCGCTGGAACCCGAGGCCGGTGCGCCCGTGGCGGGCGCGGACGGCTGCTGGGTGGGCTTCTGTGCAGAGGCCGCGCAGTACGTGAGCACGATCGTGCTGCCCTGCGCGACGTCGCCGGCGGGCGCGCTCTGCTGCAGCACCGTGCCGCCGGTGCACGAGTACGCCGGGGCGGGCTGCACCGTCAGACCGAGCTGTGCCAGGGTCGCGTTCGCCGTCTGGAACGGCTGCTGCGTGACGTTCGGCAGCTGGACCTTGCCGTTCGAGACGGTGAGGTTGACGACCGAACCCTTGGCGAGCTGCGTGGCGGACCCGGGGTCAGAGCTCATCACGGTGCCCTCGGGCACGTCGGGCGAGTAGTCGGTGTTGATCGCGCCGACCTGGAGGCCGGCAGCCTCGAGTGCCTGTTGTGCGGCGTCCTGGGTCTGCCCGGCGGTGTCCGGTACCGCAACCTGCTCCGGCCCGAGCGACACCACGACCCGGATGCTCTGGTTGCGCGCAACGTTCGTGCCCGAGCCCGGCTCGGTGCGGATGACGGTGTCCTTCGGGACACTGTCGGAGTTCTCGCCGACCTCGACCGGGCTGAGGTCGCGCTTGTCGAGGTCCGACTTCGCGGAGTCCCACGTCGCGCCGACCACGTTCGGGACGGAGACCGACGACGAGACCGGCGCCTTGCCGGGCTGCAGGTTCGCGACGAAGAAGCCGACGCCGACGATCACGGCGACCGTCAGGATGATGCCGAGCCAGATCCACGCGACCGGGGGACGGTTCTGTGTGCGCTGCGGGCGGTGCTCCGCCGTGTCGTCGTCGAGCTCGCGGAAGGCGACCGCCGGGTTGGAGGTCGTCCGCGGGTTGACGCCGAAGAGCATCGTCGATGCGTCGTTGGCGGCGTTCTGCGCCAGCTTCCGGGTCGATGTCGGGACCTTGCCCTGCGCTGCCTGCTGCAGGTCGGTTCGGAACTCGGCCGCGTTCTGGAAGCGTCGCGTCCGGTCCTTCACCAGGGCGTGCAGGGTCACCGCGTCGAGCGCCGGTGAGACGTCGGCCGAGATCGTCGACGGCGCGACGGGCTGCTCGCTGACGTGCTGGTAGGCGACGGCGACCGGGGAGTCCCCGACGAAGGGCGGGCGGCCGGTGAGGAGCTCGAAGAGCACGACACCGGTGGAGTAGATGTCGGTGCGGGCGTCGACGGTCTCGCCGCGCGCCTGCTCCGGGGAGAAGTACGAGGCGGTCCCGAGGATCGACGTGGTCTGCGCCACCGTGGCCGACGTGTCCGTGATCGCGCGGGCGATCCCGAAGTCCATGACCTTGACCTGGCCGGTGTTCGTGACCATGACGTTCGCGGGCTTGATGTCCCGGTGCACGACGCCCGCGCGGTGCGAGTACTCGAGGGCGGTCAGGATGCCCTCGGTGATGCGGATCGCCTCGTCCGGAGCGATGGGCCCGTCGGCGACGATGTCGGAGAGCGCACGGCCCTCGACGTACTCCATGACGATGTAGGGGACCTGCACCTCGGCGCCGGAGTGCTCGGCGACGGTCTCTTCGCCGGCGTCGTAGACACGGACGATCGTCGGGTGCGCCATGCGTGCGGCCGCCTGGGCTTCCTGTCGGAAGCGGATGCGGAAGGACGGGTCGTTCGCGAGGCTCGGCTTGAGGAGCTTCACCGCGACCTTGCGGCCGAGACGGGTGTCGTTGCCGACGTGCACCGTCGCCATGCCGCCGCGACCGATGACGTCACCGATCTCGTAGCGGTTGGCGAGGAGCGTGATCCCCGCGGTCACACCTTCTGGCACGTACTCCTCCGAATGTCCGTCCGGGACAGTGTACGGCAGCACTTCCTGGCGGGAGGCTGGTGACGGGGACCTCCGGACAACCGTTACGCAACGGTGTCGGAAGCCCCCGTCCGGGTGGCGATCAGCCGTTCGACGAGCCGTTCCCGTTGCCGTTGCCGTTGCCGGTGCCGTTCCCGTTGCCGGTGGGCGTCGGGGAGGGCGTGACCGTCCACGTCGCGGTGGCGGGGTCCGAGTCCTCGGAGGCGGCGAGGCTCCCGCACGTCACGTTGTACGTGAAGGTGACGTCGTCGCCGGCGGCGTCCGCCTGGATCGTGACCGCCGTCGAGCTCGTGTCGCCGGAGGTCGCGCCGGAGGCGTCCTTCCCGCCGGTGACCTTCCACGAGTACTTCGACACCGAGTAGCCGTCCGGGCAGGTCGCGGCGGACCAGCTGAACGTGACCGAGCCGCTGCTCGAGACCGGGCCCGCCGTGGGGGTGTTCGGCTTGTTCGCCGTCGGCGGGGTCGTGTACTGCGTGACCGTGATGGTCGTGCCCTCGACGACGCTGCCGGTCGGCGTCAGGTCGGCGACGGTGTTCGCCTGGTCGGCGGTCGGTGCCGGGCTGCCGTCCTGGACGTCGACGACGAAGCCCAGCCCCTCGAGCGCCGAGCGCACCTGGTCCGTCGGCTGCCCGACGTACTGCGACTTGTCGAGGAACTGGCGCACCTGGGTCGGGCTGGGCGTCGGGGTGTTGCTCGGCTTCGGGGTCGACTGGGTGGCGGTCGCCGACGGCGTCGGGTCCGCGGAGCCGCCGTTGTTCAGCGCGAGGGCTGCGATGACGCCCGCGATCACCAGGACCGCGAGGGCACCGACGAGCCACCAGATCCAGGCGCGCTTCTTCTTCGGTTCCTCGTCCTCGGGCGTCACGGGCGAGCCGGGCGTCCGCGGCGGACCGCTCAGTGAACCGGCCTGGGTGCCGATGAGCGCCGTCGCCTGGTCGTCGCCCTGGCCCTGCGGCGGGTTGAACGCCACCGTACCGGCACCGCCGATCGCGGGCACCGCGACCGTGGCCGCGGCGACGTCCCCGCGGCGCAGCGCCTGTGCCGCACGTGCCAGGTTCGCGGCGGTCGCGGGACGGTCGGCCGGCTTCTTCGCGATGCAGGACAGCACGAGGGCGGCGACGGGCTCCGGCACGTCCGACGGCAGCGCAGGCGGCTGCTCGTTGATGTGCGCCATCGCGATGGCGACCTGCGACTCGCCCGTGAACGGACGGCGACCGGCGAGGGCCTCGTACGCCACGATGCCGAGCGAGTAGACGTCCGTCGAGGGCGACGCGGGGTGACCGCTCGCCTGCTCGGGCGACAGGTACTGGACCGTGCCCATCACCTGGCCGGTCGCGGTGAGCGGGACCTGGTCGGCGATGCGGGCGATGCCGAAGTCGGTGATCTTGACGCGACCGTCCGGCGTGATGAGCAGGTTGCCGGGCTTGATGTCGCGGTGCACGAGCCCGACCGCGTGCGCGGCCTGGAGCGCGTTCGCCGTCTGCGCGACGATGTCGAGCACCTTGTCGACGGGGAGCGTGTGCTCGCGCTCGATCATCGTGGACAGGGCTTCGCCGGGGACGAGCTCCATCACGAGGTAGGCGCTGCCGTCCTCTTCGCCGTAGTCGAAGACGTTCGCGATGCCCTCGTGGTTGACGAGCGCAGCGTGCCGGGCCTCGGCGCGGAAGCGCTCGAGGAAGCCCGGGTCACCGAGGTACTCGTCCTTGAGGATCTTGAGTGCGACGGTCCGCCCGATGACCAGGTCGGTGGCCTGCCAGACCTCGCCCATGCCGCCGATCGCGACGCGGGAGGAGAGCTGGTACCGCCCACCGAAGGTGAGTCCGCTGGTGGGTCTCATTTGTTCAGCACCGCCTCCATGACTTTCTTCGCGACCGGGGCCGCGACCGTGTTGCCGACGCCGGACTGCCCGAGCCCGCCGCCGTTGCCGACGACGACCGCGACGGCCACCTCCGGGTCCTTCGCGGGGGCGAACCCCGTGAACCAGAGCGTGTACGGGCTGCCCGTACCGCCCTCTGCCGTGCCGGTCTTCCCTGCGACGTCGACACCGTCGATCTTGGCATTGGTGCCGGTCCCGGCGTTCACGACGCTCTGCATCGCCTCGGTCAGGTCGGCCGACTCCGAGGCGGACAGCGGGTCGCTGTACTGCTTCGGCGAGAAGGACTCGACGGTCTTGAGGTCGCTCGTCGTGATCGAGTCGACGAGGGACGGCTGCATGACCTTGCCGCCGTTCGCGATCCCGGCGGACACCATCGCCATCTGCAGCGGCGAGACGCGCACGCTGGCCTGGCCGAAGGCGCTCAGCATGAGCTGGGCGGTCGAGTCGACGTCCGGGTACTGGCTCGCGGTCGCCTTCATCGGGACCTCGATCTGGTCGCCGAAGCCGTACTCGTCGGCCATCGACTTGATCTCGTCGTACCCGAGCTTCTGCCCGAGCTCCGCGAACGGGATGTTGCAGGAGTACTGGATGGCCGTCCGCAGCTTGACGGTGTCGCCGCCGCCGCAGGAACCACCCTCGGCGTTGTTGATGTACGTGCTCGTGCCCGGCAGCTGCAGCCGCGACGGGTTCGGGAACTCGGAGTCGAGGTCGTACTTGCCGTCCTTGAGCGCGGCGGAGGCGACGACGAGCTTGAACACCGATCCCGGCGTGTACAGGTCGCCGCCGATGGCGCGGTTCTGCAGCGGCGTCGGGCTCTGCGCCAGCAGCGCGTCGTACTGCTGCTTGACGGCCGCGGTGTCGTGCGAGGTCAGCGCGTTCGGGTCGTAGTCGGGCTTCGACACCATCGCGAGGATCTTGCCGGTCTTCGGCTGGATGGCCACGACCGCGCCGGTGTTCTGCCCGAGGGCGTCGTACGCGGCCTGCTGCACGTCGGGGTCGATCGTCAGGTTGACGTTGTCGCCCTGGACGTCCTGGCCGGTGAGGATCGCGTTGAGGTTCTGGAAGAACGATGCGTCGGAGTTGCCGGACAGGACGGCGTTCTCGGCGCTCTCGATGCCGGCGTTGCCCTGGCCGATCGTGAAGTACCCGGTGACGGCCGAGTAGAGCGCGCCGTTCGTGTACTTGCGCTGGTACTGGTACTGGTCGTCCGACGGGGTCGACTCGGCGATCGGGCTGCCGTTCACGAGGATGGCGCCGCGCTTCGTCGAGTAGCTGTCGAGGATGGTGCGGGAGTTGCGTGCGTCGGCGCGCAGGGAGTCGGACGCGAAGAACTGGATGGACGTCGTCGACACGAAGAGCGCGACGAACATGAGCACGATCACGGTCGAGACGCCGCGGAGCTGTCGGTTCACCGGCTGGCCTCCTTCCCGCGCGCGGCCTTCCCCCGCGGTGCGGGGATCGCACCCTGCTGGACGCGCTGTTCGGCGGGGATGGCGTCGGTCAGTCGCAGCAGCATCGCGGCGATGATCCAGTTGGCGATGAGGGAGGAGCCACCAGCGGCCATGAACGGTGTCGTCAGGCCGGTGACGGGGATGATCCGGGTGATGCCGCCGACGACGACGAACACCTGCAGCGCGATCGTGAAGCCGAAGCCCACACCGAGCAGCTTGCCGAAGTCGTCCTGCGCCATGAACGCGACCCGGAGGCCTCGGGACGCCAGGACGATGAACAGCGCCAGGATCGCGAAGACGCCGATCAGGCCGAGTTCCTCGCCGAGGGACGCGACGATGTAGTCGGCGTTCGCGACCGGGGTGATGTACGGGCGGCCCTGACCGAGCCCGGTGCCCGTGATGCCGCCGTTCGCGAAGCCGAACAGGCCCTGCACGAGCTGGTAGCTGCCCTGCGTCGCGCGGTCGTAGATGGTCTGGTCGAACGGGTCGAGCCACTGCTCGAAGCGGCCGCGCACGTACACGAGCGCCGCCTGCGCCACGATCGCGCCGCCGACGAAGAGCGTCAGACCGATGGCGACCCAGCTGAGCCGGCCGGTGGCGACGTAGATCATCACCAGGAACAGCCCGAAGTAGAGCAGTGCGGTGCCGAGGTCGCGCTGGAAGACGAGGACCGCCATCGCGGCGCCCCACATCACCAGGATCGGACCGAGGTCCCGGGCACGCGGGAAGGTCATGCCGAGGAACTTCCGACCGACGATCGACAGCGAGTCGCGGGCCGTGACGAGGTAGCCGGCGAAGAACAGCGCCATCGTGATCTTCGCGAGCTCGCCCGGCTGGAACGAGAACGGGCCGATGCGGATCCAGACCCGGGCGCCGCCGATGTTCTCGCCGATCCCGGGCAGCATCGGCATGAGCAGCAGGAAGATCGTCAGCGCCATGAAGATGTAGCGGTAGCGCTGCAGGAAGCGGTGGTTCCGGACCACGACGACGGTGATCGTCGCGAGCACCATCGCGAGCATCGTCCAGACGATCTGCTTCACGCCGATCGCGTCCCAGCCGGTCAGGCCGTTGTGGACGTCGATCCGGTAGATCTCGGCGATGCCGATGCCGTTGAGCACGAGCGCGACCGGCAGGACGAACGGGTCGGCGTTCTTCGCGACGACCCGCAGCACGACGTGCATGACGAGCGCGAGCCCGAGGATGCCCGCGCCGACCCAGAGCACGCCGGTGTCGAAGAGCCGACCCTTCGTGCCGAGCTGCACGAGGACCATCGCCCCGGCGCAGATGCCGCAGGCGATGACGAGCAGCACGAGCTCCAGGTTGCGGGCGCGGGCCGGCTCACGCAGCTTGATCGTGATCGCCTGCGTGAAGGACTGGGAGGTCGTGGCGCTCATCCGCCGGACCCCGGGGTCGGGGACGCCGTCGGCGTGGGCGACGCCGTGGACGTCGGCGACGGCGATGCGCCGTCCCCGCCGGTCCCGGCCTGGTCCTGCCCGGTCTCGGCGGCCTTGCGCAGGCGCTCGACGATCTCGCGGGCGTCGTCGAGCGACGTGGCGTTGATCGTCGAGCGGACGTTCTCGCGGGTGTACTCGGGCAGGGAGCGGACCGAGATGTCGCTGTCCTCGTAGACGTCCGACAGCGCGATCGGACCGATCGACTGCTGGACGCCCTTGTAGATCGCGACGGTGCCGCGGTCGCTGCCCACGTAGTAGTGCGCCTGTATGATCCGCCAGCCCAGGAAGACCGCGCCGACGAGGAGCGCGACGGCGGCGACGAGCGCGACCGTCCAGGCGATCCGGCGACGGACACGACGACGGCGGTCCTCGGCGATCAGCTCCGCGAAGTACTGGTCGGACTCGGGCTCGAAGTGCGAGTCCTCCGGCGCGGTGGAGACCTTGAGCGGGTGCAGCAGGATCGTGGGGAGGCGGATCGGCTTGCGGCCGGTCGCCGCCTCGAACGTCAGCGGCGCGGCGGCGGACCCGACGGTCGTGGCGGCGTCGTCGGAGTCGTCGACCTCGGCGTCGGTGACGTCCATCACGACGACCGTCACGTTGTCCGGGGCGCCGTGGTCGAGCGTCTCCTTGACGAGCCGCTGCGTGACCTGGTTCGCGTCCATCGTCGACGCGAGCGCGTGGCGGATGCGCTCCTCGGCGAGGTACGACGACAGGCCGTCGGAGCAGAGCAGCCAGCGGTCGCCCGGCTGGATGTCCATCACGGCCGTGTCGACCTCGGGCGCGGCGTCGACGTCACCGAGCACGCGCATGAGGACCGAGCGGCGCGGGTGCACGGCGGCTTCCTCGGGCGTGATCCGTCCGCTGTCGACGAGTCGCTGGACGAACGTGTGGTCCGAGGTGATCTGCTGCAGCTCCCCGTCGCGCATGCGGTAGATGCGGGAGTCGCCGATGTGCGCGATCGCGATCTGGTCGCCGACCCGGATGAGCGCGGACACCGTGGTGCCCATGCCCGTGAGCTCCTGGTGCTCGAAGACGGTCTCGGTGATGAGCTGGTTCGCCGCGATGAGCGCCGACTGCAGCGCGAACTCGGCGTCGTGCGCCGAGGGGAACTCGCGGTCGACCTCGCGGATGCGCCGGATCGCGATCGCCGAGGCGACGTCGCCGCCGGCGTGCCCGCCCATGCCGTCCGCGACCGCGAACAGGTGGGCGCCGGCGTAGCCGGAGTCCTGGTTGTTGGCGCGGATGCGCCCGACGTGGGACACAGCGGCGCTCAGCGTGCGAGCCGTCATGTCCGGGTTACCGCCGCAGCTCGAACGTCGTCGTCCCGATGGTGATCGGCGTCCGCTCCCCGACGGTGACGGGGGCGGTCACCTTCTGCCCGTCGACGAAGGTGCCGTTCGTGGAGTCGAGGTCGGTGAGGACCCAGCCGGAAGCGCGGAGCTCGAGGCGGGCGTGGTTGGTCGAGGTGTAGTCGTCACGGATCACGACGTTCGACTCGCTCGAGCGCCCGATAGTGATGGGCCCGCCGCCGAGCGGCATCTCCATGCCCTCGCGGGAGCCTTCGGTGATGACGAGTCGCGTGGCCACCCCGGCGGCGGTGGCCTGCGTCGAACCAGGGGACTGGCCGATGAGTTCCGTGAACGCCCCGGCTGATGCAGACGCGGCCGCGGGGGCCGCCGTCGGGATCGCGGGGGTCGTCGGACCGGAGGCGCTGGCCTTCGGATCGGTCGGGATGGTGCGGACGCGCTGGCCGAACAGGTCGCTCCGCAGGGCGAAGACGATCACGAACACGAACAGCCAGAGCACCGCGAGGAAGGCGAAGCGCAGGACGAGCAGGGTCAGCCCCGTGGTCATCGAGCACCTCCGTCGTTCTCGGGGATCACCCGGAACACCATACGGGTACGACCGATCTCGATCGTGGAGTCCGGTTCGACGATCGCCTGCTGGAAGCGTTCGCCGTTCAGCTTCGACCCGTTCGTGGAGCCGAGGTCGTTGGCCTGCGCGTGCTTGCCGTCCCAGACGATCTCGACGTGCTTGCGGCTCGTGCCGGTGTCCGCGACCGTGATGTCGGCATCCGTCCCGCGACCGATGACGGTCCGGCCCCGGTGCAGCTTGTGTCGCTGCGACCCGATGTCGAGGACGGCGACCCAGGCGACGTCCCGCTGCACGGTCGACGAGTCGATCTGCAGGATGCCGGTCGACAGCGTGCCGTCCTGCTGCAGTCGGATGGTCACCGGACCGGAGAACGAGTAGTTCTGCGCGACGGCGTGCTGCTGCACCATCTGGGACAGCTCGTCGATGAGCGGACGCCCGATGTCGTGCATGCGAGTGTGGTCCGGCGGCGCGAGGCGCACCGTGAACTCGTTCGGCACGAGGATGCGCTCCCGCGAGACCACGGCGGCCTTCGTGTCGAGCTCGCGCCGGAGGGCACTGGAGATCTCGACGGGCTGCACGCCGGAGCGGAAGGTCTTCGCGAAGGCGCCGTTCACGGCGCGCTCCAACCCTCGCTCGAAGCTGTCCAGCAGGCCCATGTGTCTCCAGTGTCGTCGGTCAGGGACCCCTGCATGGTAGTGGTTGGCCCCGGTGCGCGTCTGAACGTGGTCATGGAGGCACTCCGCAGCGTGCTAATGTTGCCGGGCTGGCGCGAGTGGCGGAATTGGTAGACGCGCACGGTTCAGGTCCGTGTGCTGGAAACGGCGTGGGGGTTCAAGTCCCCCCTCGCGCACCACGCAGGAGAAGGCCCCCGGAGGAATCCGGGGGCCTTCTCGCATTCTCGGTGACGGCCGGCGCGCAGGTGATCGCGAGCCGGCCACGGGGTGACGGCAGCGACGCGGCGGGCGTACCACGGGCCTCCTGGCCGGCGGTCCGTCTGCGCGCGCGTCCCCCGGACTGGAGGCGCGGATCCCGTCCGTCGCGCCGCGCGCGACCGTTGTCCGGTCACCGTCCGCATCCGCTCACCACCGGTCGTCGGTGAAGGCCGCGAGGGCATCGGCGAGCATGTCGTTTCCCTGTTGCTCGAACCGGCGGTCCCCGACCGCGTGCGCCCACACCGCGGTGCCGATCGCCTCGCGGAGCTGCAGCCAGCGCCAGGCGTCGGCGGTCCGCGGGTCGCCGCCGTAGCCGTCGGTGAACACGCGCTCGAGCGCCGGCTCGTGCCGCCAGTGCTGCACGGCGACGCGCGTGCAGTCGGTCATCGCCGGGCGGAACGCGAACCGGCCGAAGTCGATCGCCCGGAGCCGACCGTCGTCGACGATCCAGTTCCGCGCCTGCCAGTCGCCGTGGGTCGGGACGAGGACCACCGGGCCGACGGGGTGGTGGGCGAGCAGGGTGCGGAGCCGATCGACCCGGTCGGCTGGGATGCCGTGCGGGTGGTCGAGGAGACCCGTCGTCTTCGCACGCTCGCGCTCGAGCCACGTCGCGTCGGGCCGGGACGCCTGGTCGTGGAGTCGCCGAAGGAGCTGCCCGGCCTGCCGGTGCACCGCCGGGTCGTGCTCGTCGGGGGTGCCGAGGGCGAGACGCCCGGGCACCCGCTCGAGCACGAGGACCCGTGCGGTTTCGTCGGCGGCGCGGAGCCGCCCGGCGTCGCCGTGGGCCACGAGGGCGGCCGTCCACCCGCGGTGTGCCTCGAGCTCGCGTGGGAAGTGCGTGTTGTCGGGGCCCGACGCCTTGACCGTCCACTCCGATCCAGCGGCCCGGACGTGCAGCACGACCGTGTCGAGCAGCCCCCACGACTCGTCGGCGACGACCTCGGCGTCGGGCAGCACCCGCCGGACCGCCTCGCGCTGTTCCGGCGTCAGCCGGGTTCGTCCCCACCCCATGTCGGCACGGTAGCCGCTCGGGTCGGCCGCGTCACGAGGGGCAACGATGCCTGTGGACAGACGCATTGGGCGGAGGATGTGTGGATGACGACCACCGCCGACACCGCCCTGCCCGTCCGTCCGGGGGAGCTCCCGACCGCGCGCCCGTCGGACGTCGCGGCCGTGGTCGACCGGGCACGCGACCGCTTCGCGGTGGGGGTGCTCGCCGACACGACCGGGTGGACCGAAGCCGAGCGCACACTCCTGGCCGACCTGGGGTTCCGGGACGACGACCGCGGTGTGGACCTGTGGGCCCTCGACCTGTCCCGGGCCGCGGACGGCACCCCGACGCGCGTCCTCGACAACCCGGCGCTCGCGGCGCTCGACTCCCACCACGCGCGGTTCGCCGAGTGGCGCGGGAGGATCGTCCGGTACCTGCCGGACGTGTCCGTGTGGATCGGCATCCCCGCCCGGGCGACACCGGACGACTGGGAGGACGTCCGGGTGCTCGCCGGCTCGGGTGCCGTGGTGCGGGTCGGACTGGATGACGTCACGCCGGCGGGGTGGCTGCCCGTCGAGAGCGCCGGCGGCGTGCAGCTCACGGGGGAGTCGGTGGCAGGAGAACCCGACGACGAGGCCGTCGTGCTGACGCCGGACGACGTGCCGGAGATGACCGCCCTGGTCGAGCGGACGAAGCCCGGACCGTTCCTGCCGCGGACGATCGAGCTCGGGACCTACCTGGGCATCCGTCGCGGCGGGCGGCTCGTCGCGATGGCCGGTGAGCGGCTGCACCCGCCGGGGTGGACCGAGATCAGCGCCGTCTGCACGGACCCCGAGCACCGCGGGCAGGGGTTCGGTCGACGGCTGGTGCTCGCGGTGGCGCACGGCATACGGGCCCGAGGTGAGGTGCCGCTCATGCACGCGGCCGCGGGCAACACCGGGGCGATCGGCCTGTACGAGCACCTCGGCTTCCGGCAGCGGGAGCGCGGCGCCCTGCGGTTCGTGCAGGTCCCCTGACCGGCGCCGACCCGTCGTCGGCGCGTCCCCGACCCGTTCCCGACCGTCAGCGGACGCCGACGAGCTGCCCGGTGACGACGGCCGCTGCGACCACGACGAACGGTCCGAGGGCGATCAGGCTGACCCAACGGTGCTCGACGAGCAACGCGACGAACTCGCGCAGGATCGCGCTCGGGACGGAGTACCGGGCGGTCCGGGAACCGACGACCTGCGCGTCCGCGCCGAGCTGCGGGCCAACGAGGCCGTCCGCAGCACGTGGTAGTCGCTCGTGACGAGCAGGACCGGCCCCGACCGACCGTGGTCGCGGAGGAGCTCGGTCGATCGCTCGATGTTCTCGCGGGTGGTCGTCGAGCGGTCCTCTGCCAGGACGTCCTGCTCCGGGACGCCCTGCTCGAGCAGGTACTCCCGCATCGCCGACGCCTCGGACCGGACCTCGTCGGACCCCTGCCCGCCGGACGGCACGAGGAGCGGACGGTTCCCCCGGTCGCGCTCACCGCGGTACACCCGGAGCGCACGGTCGAGCCGGCCGCGCAGCAGCGGGGTGACCGTGTCGTCCCGCCGCAGTCCGGCGCCGTGCACGACGACGGCGGTCGGGGACAGGCCGTGCCGCATCCGGCCGTAGACCACCGAGTAGACCGCGAACGACACGAAGGCGGCGCTGGCGGACGCCGACACGAGACCGAGGAGTGCGGCGACGGACAGCCCGACGAGTCCGAACCACACGACGAGCAGGACTGCGGCCACCGGCAGGGCGAAGACCGCGATGCCGGCGAGCAGCGAGAGCTGGTTGCCGAGGCTGCGCGACATCGGTCAGGGCTCGCGTGCCCCGGCGAGCCCGTGGTCGTGCGCGTACACGACGAGCTGCACACGGTCGCGCAGGGCGAGCTTGCCGAGGATGCTCGAGATCTGCGTCTTCACGGTGGACTCGGTCACGAACTCCTTCGCGGCGATCTCGGCGTTCGACAGCCCGCGGGACGCCCACCCGAACACGATCCGCTCCCGGTCCGTCAGGGTCTGGAACGCCGGCGGCTGCGGTGCCGGGGCGCGCTCGACGTCGGCGCCGAACAGCTGCGTCAGGTCGTTCGGTGCGATGACCGAGCTGCCCTCGTGCACGGCGCGGACGGCGGCGAACAGGAAGGGCGGGGTGGTGTCCTTGAGCAGGAACCCGCTCGCGCCGAGGCGGATCGCGGTCGCCGCTGCGGGGTCGAGGCCGAACGTGGTGAGCACGATCACCCGGGGGAGCGGCGCACCGACCGGCCCGTCGTCCGCGAACAGCCGCCGGACCGTCTCGACGCCGTCGACCCCGGCCATCCGCATGTCGAGCAGCACGACGTCGGGACGCAGCTCGGGGATCGCGGCGAGGGCCTCGGCGCCGTCGGAGGCCTCGCCGACGACGACCATGTCCTCCTGGGCGTCGAGCACCACCCGGAGCCCGGCGCGGAACAGTGCCTGGTCGTCGGTGAGCAGGATGCGGATCGGGTCGGTCATCGGTTCGTCCCCCCTCGGACGTCGAACGGGATGCGTGCTCGTGCGGTGAACACGTCGTCGAGCACGGCGGCGTCGAACGAGCCGCCGATCGTGGTGAGTCGGGTCTGCATGCCGGTGAGCCCCCGGCCCGAGCCCCGCGGGTGCGCTGCGAGCTCGTCGATCCCCAGGCCGTCGCCGACGGGCAGGGCGGCTCGGGGCACGGCGTTCTCGACCTCGAGCACGAGGTCGGCGGAGCGCCAGGTCTCCCGGACCTCGACGGCGCCGCCGGGGACCCCGTGCCGGAGCGCGTTCGTCAGCATCTCCTGCAGCACCCGTCTGGCAGCGGTCCCGTGCACGGCCCCGAGTGGTCGGGCGGTCCCGCGGACGGCGTGCTCGACGTCGACGCCGGCGTCCCGGATGCCCCGGACGATCTCCTCGAACGAGGTCGGGTCGGCGGTGGCGTCGGAGCCGTCGATGTGCCCGAGGACCTGACGCACCTCGGTCAGGGAGCTCCGGGCGGTGCTCGCGATCGTGGCGCTGACCTCGCGGATGCGGGCCTCGTCGTCGAGGAACGGCACCGAGTCGGCCTGGGCGATGATCACCGCGAGGGAGTGGCCGACGACGTCGTGGACGTCGCGGGCGATGTCGGCGCGGATGCGCTCGGCCTCGGCCTCGTCGACCGCGCGCGTGGCGACGGCCTCGGCGCGGTTCGCCACCGCCTCGGCGCGGGTCGCGGCGGCCTCGGCGTCGGCGCGACGGACGGACTCGGCGTTCTGCGACCGGACGGCCCGGGTCGCGAGTCCGGATGCCCAGACCGCGACGAGCGCGAGGGTCGGAGCGGCGAGCACGAGGACCGCCTGGTCCGCGGGCCCGCTGTTCAGCAGGAGCGCGTAGCGGTAACCGGTCCTGGAGAGGTACATCGCGGCGGTCGCTCCGGCCACCACCGCGAGCAGACCGGCGAGGACGACCTCGAGCCGCGTGCCGACGATCGCGACGCTGCCGATCACGACGAACAGGGCGAGGTCCACGAGGGAGGGGCGCTCGCCGCCGAGCACCTGCACCACCCCGAGGGCGACCGCGGCGAGCATCGCGCCGGACGGCGAGAACCGTCGGACGGCGATCGCGGCGGTGGCGGTCGCGACGGCGGGCAGGCTCGCGTGCTCGAGTTCGAGGTCGATCGGGGCGAGGAACACCAGCGCCGCCAGGAGCGCCCAGGTGACGTCGGCGACGACACTGCGGAGGGGCAGCGGTCTGGTGAACCCGCGCCCGTCCCTCACGGGTCGATCATCGCACGACGGCCGGGCGCGGCGGCCGTCACGGGACGGGCGACATCGCCACGAGGGCGGCGGCGGTGACCGCGACGATGGCGGCGCAGGTCACGAGGGTGGCGATCACGTGCTTGGTCGAGCTCTCCATGGCACCCAGGTTCCCGTGGTGGATGCCCCTCCGGCATCGTGCGGAGGGACGAACGGCCTCGTCCGCGAGGACGAAGCGCGCACCGGTCGAGGACCGTGTCGACTGCTCGGAACGTCCGGCCGGCACGAGGACCGTGGCATCATCGCGACGTGACGACCGGTGCATCCTCCGAGGTCGGTTCGCGCGTGCTTCGCCGCCGCCTCCGGGAGACGAGTTGCCCGACGTGCGGGCATCCGTGGGAGGAGCACCCGGGTGCTCCGACGTCGACGAGCGCGGTCTGCGACGAGTGCGTGTTCGACCGCGACCACGGGCAGGCCGAACCCGGGGCGACGCTGTGCCGTGCTGTCGTCCCTGCGGAGCTGTTCCGACGTGCGCAGCCGGAGCCGATCCGCCCCAGGACCTGGCGGGACCGCTTCATGCGGGTCGCCGCTCGAGTGGTCGAGGCTGTCCTGGACGCGTGGCCGTGACGGACGGGAGGCGCGTGGTCGCGCGACCACGTGCCTCCCGTCCGTCCCGTGGTCCGTCTAGATGGTGAGCTGCCCGCGCACGCGGTGCGCGATCGACACGGACTCACCGCTCACCGCAGACCGCGGTGAGGCGAGGAACGCGACCAGGTCCGCGATCTGCTGCGGGCTCGACTCCCCGCCGGCCCCCTGCCGCACCTCGGCGGCGGGCTCGTCCGTCACCGTGCCGGGGTTCACGACGTTCACCGCGACGCCGGATCCCGCGACCTGGTCGGCGAGGTTCTTCGCGATGATGCTCGTCGCCGCGTTCCGCAGCGAGGTCGTGATGTTCCCCGCGAGGTAGGCGTTCTGCCCGCTGATGACGACGACGCGGCCGGAGCCGGCGCGCTGCTGGTGGGGGAGCACGGCGTTCGCCACCCGGAGGAACCCGAGCGCCTTGCCGTCGATTGCAGCTGCGACCTGCTCCGGGTCCGACGCCTTCTCGGGGTCGAGGGTGCCGGCGGCGGGCGCTGCCGTGACGACGAGCACGTCGATGCGGCCGTGCTGTTCGAGCACGCGGGCGACCCCCGCGTCGATGGAGTCCTGCGACGCGGTGTCGATCGTGACGGCGCCCGGGCCGTCGGCGCTGCGGGAGGCGACGACGACGGTCGCGCCCTCGCGGCGGAGGGTCTCCGCGACGACGGCGCCGATGTAGCCCTGGCCGCCGACGACGAGCGCGACACGGCCGGTGAGTTCGAGGTCCATGACGGCCACGGTAGGCCGCACTGCCGACGCCGTCCGCGCGATCCGGCCACCGCCCCCGCGCGATCCAGCCTCCAGTACCTCAACTTCTCCGACGGCGCCGCGGCCGCGGACGGGCCCTGGGCGAGCGGCCCCTCGTTCGACGGCAAGGGCGAGTACTCGTACCACGACGGCCCGACGTCCTCTTTACCGATGCCGCCGCCGACGCACCCCGACGTGCGGTTCTCCGGCACGACCGAGCTGCCGAACGTGGTCGAGAAGACCGCGGGGCTCGTGCAGGACACGCTCCACGAGGAGTGATCCTCACGCCGGTCGCGGGGCGCGACCGGCAGACGGACGGGAGGCGCGGTGCCGGCTGGCACCGCGCCTCCCGTCCGTCATCCACTCAGCCCGGCAGGGTGGTGATGCTCGTCGTGTCGTCCTCGTGTTCCCGCGGCGGGCGGGTGAGGCCGGTGTACGCGCGAGCTGCCGCCCACCCGGCGACGACCGCGACCGTCCCTGCTGCGGCGGCGATCCACGGGAGCAGCCAGGAGCCGGTCCAGGCCTGCGGGGCGAGGAGCCACGCGAGGAAGCTCCCGACGGTGCCGCCGGTGGCTCCGAGGAGTGCCGCGGTGCGACGGTCGAGGGCCGTCGCGGTGAGGGCTGCCGTCAGGACGCCGACGGCGAGGAGCGCGTTGCCGAGTGCTGCCATCGCTGCCGTGCCCTCCCGGTCACTCGCCCCTCGAGCCGACGGCGAGCTGCTGGGCGCCGCCTCCGGTCGACACCTGGATCTTACGGGGCTTCGCGGACTCCTTGACCGGGATGGTCACGCTCAGGACGCCGTTGTCGTAGGCGGCGCTGATGCGCTCGGCGTCCAGGTGGTCACCGAGCGTGAGCTGCCGCACGAAGGTGCCGGGCTGGCGCTCGCGCGTGATCCACTGCGAGCCCTCGGGCGCGCCGAGCGTGCGCTCGGCGCGGATGGTCAGGACGGAACCGTCCACGTCCACGTCCACCGAGCCCGGGTCGATGCCCGGCAGGTCGACGTCGAGGACGTAGTGGTCACCGCTGCGGTAGAGGTCCATGGGCATCGACCGGGGTGCACCGGCGCCGGCTCCGAGCAGGGAGCCTGCGAGTCGGTCGAGCTCGCGGAACGGGTCGAACTGCATCGTCATCGAGATCAACTCCTTCGTGGTCCTCGTTGAGTCCCCTCGACTCAACTGGCGTCCGTTTTAGCACTCTTGCCTCAGGAGTGCCAAAGGATCGCTTCGAGGTTGCTGAGGGTCGCGCGGTGCCGGTCAGGGCGCCGGCGGCGGGGTGATCCCGCGGTGCAGGCGCTCGAGCGCGGGGAGTGCCGCGGCGAGGGCGTGCACGTCCTCCGCGGACAGGTGCCCGAGGGCGTCGACGAGCACCGAGGTCGCCGCGTCGTCGTACGTGCGGAGGCGGTCGACCGCGAGCGGGGTCAGGTGCACGGTGGTGCGGCGACCGTCGCCCCCGACCAGTCGACGCTCGACGAGTCCGGACTGCTCCATCGCGGACACGAGGTTGCTCACCGTCGATCGGGCGAGGCCGAGGCGGGTCGCGAGGGCCGAGGGGGCGGCACCCGGAGCGTCCGCGCCCGGAGCTGCAGCGGCTCCGGCAGCCAGGGCGCGGAGCACCTCGACCTGCGCGTCCGGGATGTCGGGCAGGTCCGCCACGGCGCGGGAGGTCCGCAGCAGGGTCCGGCGGAACGGACCGATCCGGTCGCTCAGTCGTCGGGCGATCCGAGCGGTCTCGTCGCCTGTACCCGTCATGCTCGGCAACCTACCAGCAAGTTTTGTTTGCAACAAAACTACTTCAGGAGCACACTCGAGGACATGGACACCACCACCTCGGTCGAGCACCCGGAACCGCCCCAGGACCTCTCCGGCATCGTCGGACACCGGTTCATCTACACGTACGCCAACGGCTGGCAGTACGAGATGTACGTCAAGAACGCCACGACCATCGACTACCGGATCCACACCGGGCACGTCGGCGGCCGGTGGGTGAAGGACCAGACGGTCGACCTCGTCGCCCTCGCGCCGGGCGTCTACAAGGTCTCGTGGAACGAGCCCACCGGCACGAGCGTCGTCGTCAACGTGCTGCCCGAGCAGCGCGTGCTGCACGGCACGATCTTCTTCCCGCGCTGGATCGAGCTCGACGGCTCGAAGACCGTGCTGTTCCAGAACGACCACCTGGACGAGATGCAGCGCTACCGCGACGAGGGCCCCACGTACCCGATCTACGTCGTGCCGGAGTTCGCCCACATCACCCGGTTCGAGCACGTCGGCGAGGACGACGAGACCGTCGTCGACACCGCTCCCGGCGACCTGCCGGCCGGCTGGGCGGACCGGACGAACTGATGGGCGCCGTGCCGCTGCACGGGACGGACCCCCGCACCACCCCGACGACCCTGGAGCACCGTGGTCGCACGATCCGCGGCTGGCAGTGGGAACCGCAGGACGGCGCCGCCCCGGACGCCCCCGTCGTGCTCCTCGTGCACGGGTTCAGCGACAGTGCCCTCGGCGGGCACCAGCTGTTCGTGCAGACCGCCCGACACCTCGTCGCCCGCGGCGCCCTCGTCCGGAGCCACGACCGGCTCGGCCAGGGTGCCAGCGACGGCGAGTTCGCGGACATCACCCTCCGCGACGAGGTGGAACAGGTCGTCGCGATGATCCGCGCCGCGGACCGGGGGCAGGGCGTGCACGTCGTGGCGCACAGCCTGGGCGCCGTGGAGTCGGCGCTCGCCGCAGCCCGGGTGCCGGAGGCCGTCCGGACCCTGACCCTGTGGTCACCAGCCGGCGTCGTGGTCGACGACATCACCGTGCACGACGCGATCCAGGGGCAGCCCCTCGCCCCGGCGCGCGAGCAGGGGTGGTTCGACTTCGGCGGGATGGTGCTCGGGACGGCGTTCATCGCGGACGTCCAGGACGGGCTCGACGTCTACGGCCCGGCCGCCGGGTACACCGGCCCGGCCGACGTCGTGCACGGCACCGAGGACGCGATCGTCCCGGTGTCGTACGGCCGCCGCTACGCCGAGCTCCTGCCCGGGGCGACGCTCACGGTCGTCGACGGCGCGGACCACGGCTGGTCGGCGGTACCGTTCCGGCAGCGGCTCCTGGCGCTGCTCGACGAGCGCCTCGGCCTGGCCTGACGCCCCCCGCGGCCCTCTGACTCAGGTGACCGGAGCGGCCCGTACCCGATCGGGTACGGGCCGCCGTGCCTACTGGCCCTTCCGCCACAGGTCGTGCAGGAGCCGGACCAGGGTCACGAGCAAGCTCGCGATCCCCAGCCACGGCACCTGACGCCTGCGGTCGGGCTCGGTGTCCTTCGGCATCGAGACCACCTTCCGTGTCAGCGCCGGCGGACACGAGGAGCGGAAGCGGCCGAGGGCTGCACACGCGGGCGGACCTGCGTATGCTGGTCCCGAGCAAGTGAACTCGGGGGCGATCGTGCGCCCTCGGCCTTCCACTCGGAGGGCAACCCGGAGCCCATCACCGTTGCCGCGGTGGTGGGCTTCAGTCTTGCCCGCAGGACGACCCGGCGAACCGCCCCACTGATGTGTAGCGTACCGGGCTGCTGCGCCCGGGCGAGCGGTCAGCTCACCTGGCCCGAGCGGGCGCCCGACCACAGGTCGACGTCGAGCACACCGACGGAGTGCTCGTCGATCGCCGCAAGCTCGTCCGCGGTGAACGACAGGTTGCCGAGCGCCGCCACGTTCTGCTCGAGCTGCTCGACGCGGGAGGCGCCGATCACGAGCGAGGTCACCCGTTCGTCGCGGAGCGCCCACGCCAGGGCGAGCTGCGCCAGGCTCTGCCCGCGGGCCTCGGCGATGCCGTTCAGCGCGCGCAGGTGCTCGACGACCTCCGGGGTCAGGGAGCCTGCGTCGAGGGACTTGCCCGCCGCGGCGCGCGAGTCCTCGGGGACGCCGTCCAGGTAGCGCCCGGTGAGCAGACCCTGGGCGAGTGCGGTGAACCCGATCACGCCGAAGCCCACGTCGCCGGCGGCGTCGAGCAGGCCCTCGTCCTCGATCCAGCGGTTGAGCATCGAGTACGAGGGCTGGTGGATGAGGAGCGGCGTCCCGAGGTCACGGAGGATCTCGGCAGCCTGGCGGGAGCGCTCGGCGTCGTACGACGAGATGCCGACGTACAGCGCCTTGCCCTGCTGGACCGCGGTGTGCAGGGCGCCCATCGTCTCCTCGAGCGGGGTCGAGGCGTCGAGGCGGTGCGAGTAGAAGACGTCGACGTAGTCCAGGCCCATCCGCTGCAGCGACTGGTCGAGCGAGGCGAGCACGTACTTCCGCGACCCGCCGCCCTGGCCGTAGGGGCCTGGCCACATGTCCCAGCCCGCCTTGGTCGAGATGACCATCTCGTCGCGGTAGGGGCGGAAGTCCTCGCGCATGAGCCGGCCGAAGTTCAGCTCGGCGGCGCCGTAGGGCGGGCCGTAGTTGTTCGCGAGGTCGTGGTGCGTGATGCCGAGGTCGAACGCCCGGCGGCTGATGGCCCGCTGCGTCTCGAACGGCTTGTCGTCGCCGAAGTTGTGCCAGTAGCCCAGCGAGAGCAGTGGCAGGTCGAGGCCGGAGCGGCCCGTCCGGCGGTAGGGCATGGAGTCGTAGCGGTCGTCCGCGGCGATGTAGGACATGGGTCCCATCCTGGCCCGACGTGCGCGGATGCGGCCCGACGTGCCGGACGCGGCCCGGTGCGCTCGGCGTCAGTCGGACAGGTTCGCGCTGATGGCGTCGAGCGCCAACGCCTTCGCCCGCACCGCCACGTCCCCGAGCCGATCCGCCGTCGCCGCGACGAGCCCCTCGACGAGGATCGCCTGCGGCAACCGCGACGCCAGGGTCAGCTCGTCGCGGAACGTCAGGTCCGGCATCGTCACGACGAGGGCCACCGTGGCGGCCTGCGCGATCGGGCTCCGACCGAACGCGGTCACGGCGACGACGTCCGCCCCGGCCGCGGTCGCCGCGGCGACGGTCCGGAGCGTCAGCGCGTTCGCCCCGCTCCCGCTCACCACGAGGAGCAGGTCCCCGGGTCCCAGGAGCCGCGCGCTGATCTGCTGTCCGATGACGTCGGACTGCGCCTCGGCGGGGCGACCGATGCTCGACAGCCGGGCGGCGGCGTCCTGTGCGAGCGGCGCGGACAGGCCGTTGCCCACGATGACGACCCGGCGTGCGTCGGCGAGCAGGGTGACCGCGCGGTCGAGCGCCCCGCCGTCGAGGAGTGCCGTCATGTCGTGCACCCGGTCGGCGAGCTGCGTGAACGTCGCGGTGACGATCCCGGCGGCGCCGTCCGGGGTCGTGCCCGTCGCACGCACCGGAGCGGCTGCGGCGTCCCGCGCGAGCAGGACCCGGAGCTGCTGGTACCCGGAGTACCCGAGGCTCTGGCACGTCCTGACCACCGTCGCGCGCGACGCCCCGGCGGCGTCAGCGACCTGCTGCGCGCTCAGCTCGACGATCTCGGCGGAGCGCTCGAGCAGCACGGCCGCGACGGTCTGCTCGGTCGGCAGCAGGGACGGCATGAGGCTCCGGATGGTGGCGATGACCGCGCCCGGCTGGTCGTTCACGGCTCGACCCTACGGGTCCGGCGCGTCCCGTGACCCCGACGGATCGTCCCGACGAGCGGGAAGCCCCACCGCCCGGTGATGATCCGGGTGCGGACCGCGCCGCTGAGCTGATCGATCGCCATCGTCACGATGACGACCACCAGGAGGAGCATCCCGACGACGTCCCACACGCGGAACTGCACGTTGTCGACGAGCATCTTCCCGATCCCGCCGGCACCGATGAGCCCGAGGATCGCCGACGCCCGGACGTTGATCTCGAAGCGGTACAGCCAGAACGCGAGCACGTCGGGCCGGGCGCTCGGCCACACGCCCCACCGCATCACCTGCCACCGCGAGGCCCCCACGGCCGTCGTCGCCTCGACCGGCCCGCGGTCGACGGACTCGAACGCCTCGTAGCCCCACTTGCCGAGCGTGCCGACGGACCCGATCGCGATCGCCAGCGCCCCGGTCCACGCGGTCAGGCCGGTGACGGACAGCATCAGGACGGCGATGACGACCTCGGGCACCGCCCGCAGCACCGCGAAGACCGCACGGAGCGGGACCCGGACGACCGCGGGCGCGAGCCGGTCGGTCGCGAGCAGGGACAGCGGCAGCGAGACGACGGCACCGAGCACCGTGCCGAACCACGCCATCGCGACGGACAGCAGGGTGGCGGACAGGGCGTCCGGCAGTGCCGACCACGCCGGGGGCAGGAACATCAGCCCGAGCAGGTGCGCGGACTTCGCGGGCAGCGCCGGCAGGGCGCCCCAGTCGAGGTCGACCCCCCACGAGGCGGCGGCGACGACCGCGACGACGGCGACCGCGACGAGCGCCCGGCCGACCCGACGAGGACGGGTCGGGCGCGCGGTGGTGGGGCGTGCCTCCCGGCCGGTGCCGGAGCCGGGGCGTGTCGGGGCCGGGCCGACGGCGACGCTCATCGGAGGAGCCGCTTCCTGGTGACGGAGCTGAGGAGCTCGAGCAGGACGACGAGCGCGAGGACCTCCAGGATGACGGTGCTCAGGTAGTGGTACTGGTAGAACGTCCGCACCTTGTCGATGAGCATGCCGAGCCCGCCGGCGCCGACCAGGCCGATGACGGTGGACGCGCGGATGTTGAGCTCCAGGACGTAGACGACCTGCGACACGGCGGACGGGGCGACCTCGGGGAGCACCGCGGCGCGGTCCGCGCGGAACCAGGTGGCACCGGCCGCCAGGGCGGCCTCCTGTCCGCCGCGGTCGACACCGTCGAGTGCCTCGGACACGAGCTTCACGAGGATCCCGACGTTGAACAGCACCAGCGCGAGGACACCGGACAGCGCACCCGTCCCGACGACCGTCACGAACAGCGACGCGAACAGCAGGTCCGGCACGCTGCGGACGACGTTCATGACGAGACGGACGGCCGCCAGGACGGGTCCGTTCGGGTTCGTCGCGCGCGACGCCGCGAAGGACAGGGGGATCGCGACGGCCGTGCTGACGGCCGTCGCGACGACGGCCATCTGCACGGTCTGCAGGAGCGCAGGGAGCGTCTCCGGGATGAACGAGTAGTCCGGCTGCACCAGCTGGACCAGGGTGGAGGACGCGTTCCGCGCGTTGGTCACGAGGGCTGCGACGTCGACCTGCACGGCGATCGCGGACCACACGGTGATCGCGGCGACGACCGCCACGACGGCGAGCGTGCGTCCGAGGGTGCGTGGCCGGCGGGGACGGCCCGTGCCGTCGGCCTGGAGGCGCGGGGTGCGTCCGCCGGACCGCGTCGCGTCCGCCGTCGTCACAGCTGCACCGCCGGCGCGTCGAGGACGTCCTCGGCGGTGAGGGACCGGCCGTAGATCGCCTCGAACACCGACTCGTCGGCGTCGGCCCCGGGGCCGTCGTAGACGACCTCGCCGGCGCGGAGCCCGACGAGCCGGGTGCCGTACCGACGGGCGAGGTCGAGGAAGTGCAGGTTCACGACGACCGTGATGCCGAGCTCGGCGTTGATCCGCTGCAGGTCGCGCATCACGACGTGCGAGGTCGGCGGGTCGAGCGAGGCGACCGGCTCGTCCGCCAGGACCACCCGCGGCCGTTGCGCGAGGGTCCGGGCGATCGCGACGCGCTGCTGCTGCCCGCCGGACAGCTCGGCGGCGCCCACGTACGCCTTCTGCACGATCTCGACCCGCTCGAGGGCCTGCATCGCGAGCTCGACGTCGTCCCGGCGCCACGCGCCGAGGAGCGACCGCCAGGCCGAGGTGTGGTGCAGCCGGCCCATGAGCACGTTGTTCAGGACGGTGGTCCGCTTGGCGAGGTTGAACCCCTGGAAGACCATGCCGACGTCCGCGCGCAGGTCCCGGAGCGCCCGACCGCGGAGGCCGTCCACGCGGGTGTCGCCGACGGTGATCCCGCCGGAGGTGATCGGGACGAGCCCGTTGATCGTGCGGATGAGCGTCGACTTGCCGGCGCCCGACAGACCCACTACGGCGACCATCTCGCCGGGGGCGATGTCGAGGTCGATGCCGCGCAGGCCGTGGTGGCCGTTCGGGTAGGTGACGCCGACGTCGGAGAAGCGGATGCCGGCACCTCCCCGCTCGCTGTGGGTCCGGTCGGGCGTCGTCATCAGCCGAGCCCGATGGTCGCGGCGGTCTGCTGCGTCTTCGTCAGCGCCTCCGGGTCGGCGTCGGTCAGCCCGGTGATCTGGTAGATCGCGGTGAGCGCCTGCTTGCCCTCCGCGGTGCCGGCGTAGTCCTTCATGGCCGTCGTGATCTTCTGCTGCCACTGCTTGCTCAGGCCGGAGGACAGCGAGACGCCGTCGTTCGGGATCTCGTCGGTCAGCGCGAACACGACGACCTTCTTCCCGACGTCGGGGGTGTCCGTGGCGACGACGCTGCGGGCGTCCCAGTAGCTCGTGCCGACCTCGGTGTCGCCGTTGTACACGGACAGGACGCTCGCGTCGTTCGCGGTGACCTGGGTGACCGAGACGTCCTTGTCGACGTCGATGCCGGCGGCCTTCATGGCGGCGACCGGGAAGATGTAGCCGGCGGGCGAGGCGGCCTGCAGGAGCGAGATCTTCGCGCCCTTGAGCTTCTTCACCGCGTCGAGCCCGGCTGGACCCGTGCCCGACTCGGTGCCGTTGCAGTAGAGCATCCCGTTCGCGCCGGCGACGGGCGTGTCCGAGCAGTACTTGTCGGGGTCGTTCGTGAAGAACTGCGCGGCGTAGCTGTGCTTGCCGTTCCGCTCGGTCTGCAGCGCCGGGACCGCGCCGTACTTGTCGCACGCCTGGCTCATCTGCAGGCTCGGGAGCATGCCGATCTGGGCCTGGTCGCTGCCGATCGCCTCCACGGACGCCTGGTAGTCCTGGGTGATGACGCCCTTCACGGGGATGCCGAGGCGCTTCGTGAGGGCCTCCTCGAGGGGCTTCACGGTCTCGACGAGCTTCTTCGCGTCGCCGGACGGCACGAGTGCCAGCGTGAGGGACTTCGGCGCGGCGGCCGAGTCGTCGGAGCGGCCGGTGCACGCGGCCGCGGCGGTGCCGGAGGATCCGGCGGAGGCGGTCTGCTGCGAGGCACCGCAGCCGGAGAGCGCCAGCGTGGCGAGGAGGGCGACGCCCGTGGCGGTCGCGAGCGTGGTCGTGCGGAGGGGCATGACGATTCCGTTCTGGTGTGGGGCTGAGCGGGTGTGGTGTGGTGCGGTCAGGAGGCGGCGGGCACGGGGACCGCGGCGGGGTCCCGGGACCACGCGGCGATGTCGGCGTAGAGCTCGGGGAACGACCGGGCGACCAGGTCGGCGGGCCCGGCGGCGTGCCCGAACCGGTCGATCAGGGCGGTCCGGCACCCGGCGGCGCGTGGCGCGGCGAGGTCGTTCGCCCAGATGTCGCCGACGGACAGCAGGTCGCCCGGGCGGCGGCCCTCGAGCAGTCGGGGGAGCAGGAGGTCCCAGCCCCCGGGCTTCCGGGCCTCGGCGTGCACGGCGTCGACGACCTCGGTGAGTCCGAGGACGGCGAGCGTCTCGAGCACGCCGGCGAGGGGCGCGTTCGTCACGAGCACCCGGTCCGCGTGCTCGCCGATCTCGGCGAGGTGTGCGGCGAGTCCCTCGGGGGCGGTGACGGCGAGGCGTCCGTCCGCGAGGGCCGACCGGCTGCGGCGGTAGGCGTCCTCGAGCAGCGGTGCGGCGGCGGGGTCGGCGGCGACGGCGAGCTCGGCGACGGCCTCGTACCCGTCCGCCCACGCGGGGGCGTCCGGCGCACCGTCGAGGAAGGCGCGGAGGCCGTCGCGGACCGTGTCGGCAGCGGTCTCCAACCCGCGTCCCCGGAGCGCGGCCGTGACCTCGTCCGCGTACGCCCACACCGGGGCGTCGCCCGTGCACACCGTGCCGTCGAAGTCGAGGACGAGCACGGGGCGGGGGGTGGTGGCGGAGGACACATCGGGCAGCGTAGGGCCGGATGGACGATCGGTTCACGAGTTTTGACGACTGTGAAACATGCGTTCACGAGGTGTTCACAGACGGCTGCGGTCGTCGCTGTCGCCGCTGGTGGCGTCGCTGCTCCCGCGCGGAATGTACAGAAATCGAACAGTTCGTTGCACAAGTAGTTCGCGTCGTGAAACAGTTCTCGCGTCCGGACGAGGACGACCACGACACGGGAAGGCGGGATCACAATGCACAGCACGTACACCGGGATGCCGCACACCACACGAGCCGGCGCGACGCACACCCGCGTCGGTCTGACCGACCCCGCGGTCATCGACGCCTACGTCGAGCGCCGGATCCAGGACCCGTCGCTCCTGTCGCGCCGCTCCGAACCGTCGTACGCTGACTTCTTCACGGCCACCGCGGTCTGACCCGCCGCGTCGGCCGACCACCCGACAGAGAGACCGCACGAGCCGATGCCGCTGACCGTCGTCCGCCGAGAGCACACGCACCTCTACGCCCGAGAGCCCCGTTCGCGTGCGGCCAAGGTCGCCGTGGACGCCCTCCTCCGGCTCCAGCACGCCGAGGAGCAGCAGCTCGAGCAGGCGCGGACCGAGAGCGGCCTGACGAAGAACGAGTTCCTGGCCGTCCGCTACCTGCTCCAGGCGCACCGCGACGGACGGTCGATGGGACCGAAGGACCTCGCGGTCATGCTCAGCGTCTCGAACGCGTCGGTCACGAAGATCGTCGACGGACTCGTCGCGAAGGGCGACCTGGTCCGTGCGCCGCACCCCACGGACCGCCGGGCGCAGGTGCTCGAGCCGACGGTGCAGGCCGCCGCGAAGATCGACTCGTCGTACGCGCGGTTCCACGAGGCCGTGGTCGAGGTGATGGACCACCTGTCGAGCGAGGACAACGCCGTGCTCACCCGGTGCCTCGACCAGATCACCGACGCCCTGGTCGGCGGGCGGCCGACACCGGTCGACGAGTACACGGTCGACCCCGCCTGACCCGGGGTGGCGCGAAAACCTTCCAGCGGTAAGTTGGGGGGATGACGCACGAGGTCGACGAGGACGCGACCCCACCCCGACGCGGTGGGTACCGCAAGGGTGCCGAGCGACGTGCGCAGATCCTCGACGAGATGATCCGGATGGTCGCCGAGCAGGGCGTCGACGCATCGTCCCTGCGCTCCGTCGCCGATGCGCTCGGCATCACGCACGCCGCACTCCGGCACTACTTCCCGAGCCGCGACGACCTGCTGCTCGCGGTGTACCGGGAGCACGAGGTCCGCGAGCAGGGAGCTCCCGACCGGCTGAAGTCGGCGATCGGCGACATGCGGGAGAGCGCCTCGCGCAACCGCGGGGTGCCGGGGCTCGTGCAGCTCTACACGACCCTCGCGGCCGACGCCGTGCAGGAGGGGCACCCGACGACGCGGGACTTCATGCGGGAGCGGTTCACGCGGCTCCGGGCAGACCTGGCGGAGCTCATCGCGGCGGACCAGGCTGCCGGGCGGATCCGGGCGGACCTGGACCCGGTCGACCTGGCGAGCCTGAGCATCGCGGCGTCCGACGGGCTGCAGGTGCAGTGGTTGCTCGACCCCGAGGCTGTGGACGGCGAGCGGGTGCTGCGGCTGCTCGAGTCGATCGTCCCGCCCGGAGCGCAGCCCGCCCCGTAGACCGTCACCCCGGTCGCGTGGCCGGGCCACGGGCGGACGGGAGGCACGTGCCCGGCCCGCCCCGCGCCTCCCGTCCGGGCGCACCCACCGGGTGTACCCATGGAGCATGCCCCGATCTCGCAGCCCCTTCCACGGCCTCCGTGCCCTCGTCACCGGCGCGAGCGGCGGGATCGGCGAGGAGCTCGCACTCGGCCTGGCCGCCGCCGGTGCCGACGTCGTGCTCGTCGCCCGGTCCGCCGACCGGCTGGACGCGCTCGCGTCCCGGATCCGCACGGAGCACGGCGTCGAGGCGACCACGGTGCCCGCGGACCTGGCGCAGGCGGACGGCGTCGACCGGGTCGTGTCGGCGCTCGCCGACGTCCGGGTCGACGTCCTCGTGGCGAACGCCGGCGTCGGCGACCACGGCGCGTTCGTCGACGCCACCGACGAGCGGCTCCGCACCCAGGTCGACCTGAACTGCACGGCCGTCGTCCGGCTCGTGCACGCGTTCCTGCCGCCGATGCTCGCGCGCCGGGTCGGCGGGGTGATGACCGTCGCGTCGACCGCCGCGTTCCAGCCGACCCCGTCGATGGCGGTCTACGGCGCGACGAAGGCGTTCGTGCTCTCGTTCACCGAGGCGCTCTGGCAGGAGTCCCGCGGGTCCGGCGTGCGCATCCTGGCGCTCTGCCCGGGACCGACGTCGACCGGGTTCTTCGACGCGGCGACGCGCGGCGGCGCCCAGGGACGGTTCCTCGAACGGGGCCGGCAGACGGCGGCGCAGGTCGCGGCGGTCGGGCTCCGGGCGTTCGGTCGCGCCGGCGGTCCGACGGTGGTCTCCGGCGGGGCGAACGCGGCGGTGGCGAACGTGCATCGGTTCGTCCCGCGGTCCCTGATGGCGAGGATGTCGGCGATCGCGATGTCGGGCGACTGACCCCGGCCCGGACCTCGTGACTGCCCGCCCGCGACGACGGCGGGATCAGACCGGCTGCAGCGGCTCCTGGTCGCCCTCGGGCAGCTCGACGACGACGGGGTCACCGGCACGCACGACGCCGCCCGCGATCACGACGCCCATCACGCCGCCCTTCCGCTCGACCGTGCCGTCCTCGGCCCGTCCGAGTACCCGGCGGAGCAGTCCCGGGTCGTGGTCGTTGATCTGCTGGCAGGGGTTGCGCAGTCCGGTCACCCGCACCCGGGCGTCCGCGCCGAGGTGCAGGACCGTGCCGGTCGGCAGCCCGAGCAGGTCGACGCCGCGGGTGGTCACGTTCTCGCCGAGCTCCCCGGGTGCCACGTGGTGCCCGGTCGGCTCGAGCTCGTCGAACAGCTCGGCGTGCACGAGGTGCACCTGACGGAGGTTCGGCTGCGAGGGGTCCCGCGCCACCCGGGAGCGGTGCTGCACGGTGGTGCCGGCGTGCGCGTCCCCCTCGATGCCCCAGCCGGCGACGAGGACGACCTCGTCGACGACGGGCTTGCTGAAGCGGTGCTCGTCGTCCCTGCTCACCGCGACGACGTGTGGTCCCTCGTGCTGTTCCCCGGTCACGGTCCCATCCTGGCGCACGGACGGCCGGCCCCGACAGGGGACCGGCCGTCGTGGTGGTGCGGGTGGTGCCTAGGCGTCCACCGAGGCGGTGAGGACCGCGGCGGCGGGGTCGAAGTCCTCGGGCAGCGGTGCGACCCGCTCGACGGACGACTCGATCGTGACGGCGGACCCGGACTCGGCGGCGTCGCGGATGCCGAGCAGCACGTCGAGCACGTGCAGCGCGACCTCGCCCGAGGCACGCTCGGGGCGGTCCTCGGCGATCGCGCGGGCGAGCTCGACGACGCCGGTGCCCCGGCCCCAGGTGGAGCCGACGGCCTCGAGCGTCTCCGGCTCCTCCTGCCCGTAGCGCCAGAGCTGCGAGGAGCCCTCGAACGTGTTCGGGTCGGGGAGCGAGATGGTGCCGAGCGTGCCGTTGATCTCGACGAAGCCCATACGGGGGAGCGCGTGCTGGAACGAGAACGTCGACTGGGCGGACTGCCCGCCGGCGAACTCGATGAGCGCGGCGTGGTGCGTGGGGACCTCGACCGGGAACGTCTCGCCGGCACGGTCACCGGACGCGATGGTGCGGCGGTCGAGCGACTTCGACGAGACGGCCTGCACGCGCGACGCGGCGCCGAAGGCGTGCACGAGCGTGGTGACGTAGTACGGGCCCATGTCGAACAGCGGGCCGGCGCCCTTCGCGAACAGGAAGTCCGGGTTCGGGTGCCACGCCTCGGGTCCCGGCACGTGGAACAGCGTCGTCGCGGTGAGCGGCTCGCCGATGTCGCCGCGGGCGATGGCCCGGAGCGCCGTCTGGATGCCGGCGCCGAGCACGGTGTCCGGCGCCGTCGCGACGCGCAGCCCCTTCGCCTTCGCCGACGCCAGGACCGCGGCGGCCGAGTCGTGGTCGGTCGCGATCGGCTTCTCGCTCCAGACGTGCTTGCCGGCGTCGATGATCTGCTGGTCGACCTCGGCGTGCGCCGCCGGGATCGTCAGGTTGATCACGATCGAGACGTCGTCGCGTGCCAGGAGCTCCTCGACGGTGCCCGACGCGGCGACGCCGTAGGCCTCCGCCTGGGCGGCGGCGCGGTCGAGCAGCACGTCGGCGACGAAGCGGACCTCGACGTCGGCGAACTGCGTCAGGTTCTCGAGGTACTGGGTCGAGATGTTGCCGGCACCGATGATGCCGATCCCGACGCGGCTCACGCGGCGCTCCCGGCGGTGTCGTTCGTCTGCAGCCACTCGAGCGACTCAGTGATGCCCTGGAAGACGTCGCCGGAGTAGGCGTCGAACTCGACGACGCGGATCGCCTGCGGCGCGGCGGCGAGGATGCCCGCGACGTCGACGTCACCCTGGCCGGCGGGGGTCTGGTTCTCGAAGGCGCGCTGCAGGGCCTCGGGCACGACGAGGGCGCTCTCCGACGACGGCAGCGCGGTGAGGATGTCACCGTCGACCTTGCCGTCCTTGACGTGGATCGCGACGACGCGGTCCCCGAGCGAGCGGAGCACGGCCGGGGCGTCCGCGCCGCCGACGGTCGCCCAGAAGGTGTCGACCTCGAGCACGGTCTCCGGCGCGAGCTGCGACACGAAGTGCTCGTAGACGCTCTTGCCGTCGACCTTGTTCGTGAACTCCCACTGGTGGTTGTGGTAGCCGAACTTGAGGCCACGCGACGCGGCCTCGGCGGTCAGGACGTTGACACGCTCGGCGATCTTCGCGACGTCGTCGGCGGTCTGCCAGCGGTCGGTCGGGATGAACGGGTCGATGACTGTCTGGATGCCGAGGCGCTCGGCGGCGTCCCAGATCGGGGCGGTGTCCTCGGCGTCGATCACGGCGACGTGGCCGGACGGGGCCGTGAGGCCCGTGGCGGCGAAGGCCTTCTCGAGGTCCGCGGCACGCTCGACGAACGCGTACGGCTCGACGTTCTCGTAACCGATCTCGCGCACCCGGGCGATGGCCTTGTCGAGGTCTTCGGCGATGGCGTCGCGCAGCGAGTAGAGCTGCACAGAGGTGATGGGCATGGCAGAGGGCTCCTTCGATCCTGTCTGGGTGTCGCGGCATCGGATGTCGCAGCCCGTCGAGGAGCGATGCTCCCCGGCGAGACCGATCCCGACGCTACCCCAAAAACCACCCGCTGTGTAGTTTTCCTCGGACGGTGCCTCAGACGCTGGGCAACAAGCCGACACGTGTCGTTGTATGCTCATCGACGTAAAACCTTGTAGGACAAGGTTTTTGCATCGACTCAAGGAGGCGTCATGAGCACACCCGAACCCAGCGGCCCGGCCCTGTTGGACCCGGACGAGGGCATCACCCAACCGGTCAGCACGATGCGGGTGGGGATCGGCTACCAGATCGCCCTGTTCCTCGGGCAGTTCGGCCTCTTCGTGGCGCTCATGGCCCCGGTCTACGTCAGCATGCAGCTCAAGGCGCAGGCCCTGGTGGGCGAGGACGCCGCCACCGTGATCGGTTCCGTCCTGCCGATCGGTGCGTTCGGCGCGCTCCTCATGAACCCGCTCGCCGGTGCCCTGTCCGACCGCACCCGCACGCGCTGGGGCCGCCGTCGGCCGTGGCTCGTCGGTGGCGTGGTCCTCTTCGCGGTCGCCCTCGTCTGGATCGCCTACGCGCCCGACGTCCTCAACCTGACGCTCGGCTGGCTGCTCGCGCAGATCGCCGCGAACGCGACGCTCGCCACGCTCCTCGCGAGCTTCGCGGACAACGTGCCCCAGGTGCAGCGCGGCCGGTCGTCGAGCATCATCGCGCTCGCCCAGAACACCGCCGTGCTCGCCGGCACCTACCTGTCGGTGTTCTTCGTCGCGAACCTGCCGGTGCTGTTCATCGCGCCCGGCATCCTGGCGATCTTCCTCGTCCTCGTCTACGCGTTCGTCGCGCGGGACGACCTGCCGACGTACCCGCTCAAGAAGTTCACCTGGCTCAACCTGGTGTCGTCGTTCTGGACGAACCCGATCAAGAACCCGGACTTCGCGTTCGCGTGGTGGTCGCGGTTCCTCATCATCCTCGCGACGTTCATGTTCACGACCTACCGGCTGCTCTACATGCAGGAGCACCTGGGCATCGCGGACGCGAAGGCCGCGACGGAGGCCGTCGCCTTCGGCGTGCTGCTCTACACGGTCGCCCTGCTCGTCAGCGCGGCGCTCTCCGGCTGGGCCTCGGACCGGCTCGGTCGCCGCAAGGTGTTCGTCGGCGGGTCGACGGCGCTGTTCGCGGTCGGGCTGGTCGTGCTCGCGCACGCCGAGAGCGTCACCGGCTTCTACGTCGCCGAGGTCGTCATGGGCTTCGCGTACGGCATCTACTCGGCCATCGACACGGCCCTGGTCGTGGACGTCCTGCCGAACGCGGACCGCCCCGGCAAGGACCTCGGCGTGATCAACATCGCGAACGCGCTGCCGCAGTCGCTCGCCCCCGCGATCTCGCTGTTCTTCCTGTCCATCGGCAGCACGCACGCCGACAACTACACGCTCATGTGCTGGGCCGCCGGAGCGGTCGCCCTGCTGGGCGCGCTGGTCGTCATCCCGATCAAGCGGGTCCGGTAGCGCCCGTCGCGACACGCGACCACCCCACGCAACGGGAGGCACGGTGCCAGCAGGCACCGTGCCTCCCGTTGCGTCCCCCGGTCACGTCGGTAGCGTGAGCCGGTGCCGTCTCCCGCAACACGCTCCTTCGACCCCCCTGCCGGACCGCTCACCGCCGTCGTCGACGGCGACGTGACCCGCGCGCTCGGCATCCCCTACGCGCGGGCCGAGCGCTTCGCGCCGCCGGAGCCGGTCCCCGCGACCACCGAGCCGTACCCGGCGACCACGCCCGCGCCCGTCGCGCCGCAGCGGAGCTCGCCGGCCGTCGACCAGCTGCTGCCGCCGATGGACCTGCAGGTGGACGAGCACTGCCAGCGGCTGAGCGTCACGGTGCCGAGCGACGTCCGACCCGACGAGCGACTCCCCGTGATGGTGTGGATCCACGGCGGGTCCTACGTGATCGGCGGCGGCGACCTGCCCATCCACGATCCCCGCGACCTGGTCACCGAGCAGCGGGTCGTGGTGGTGACGGTGACCTACCGGCTCGGCGTCCTCGGGTTCCTCGGCGACGGCGAGACCGTCCCCGCGAACCTCGGGCTGCTCGACCTGGTCGCCGCCCTGCGGTGGGTGCACGAGAACATCGCGGCGTTCGGCGGCGACCCGGACACCGTGACGGTGTTCGGGCAGTCCGCCGGTGGCGACGCGACCGCGCACCTGATGATCAGCGAGGGCGCCCGCGGGCTGTTCCGCCGGGCGATCGTGCAGAGCGCCCCGCTCGGGCTGTCCCGGGGTCGCGCGCGCATGACCCGGGCGGTGCTCCGGGCCGTCGGGACCATCGGGCCGGACACGCCCCTCGACGAGGTGCTCGACCGACAGGTCCGCGGCGAGCGGGCCGGCGGGGTCTTCGGCCTGGCCGGGGCGATGCCGTTCGGGACGCAGTACGGCCACGCGCCGCTGCCGGCCGAGCGCGACACGGACCGGGCGTGGCGGGCGGTCGCCCCGGAGGTCGACGTGCTCATCGGCTCCGGGTCCGACGAGACCGGCATGTACGTGCCGATGATCCCCGGCGTCCGGACGCTCGCCCGGTGGCGTCCCGCGCGGTCGCTGCTGCGGTGGCTCGTCGTCCGGCCACTGTCCGAGGTCGTCTACGGCCGGGACGTCCGTCGGTTCGCGGCACGGCACCGGGCCGCCGGTGGGAACGCCGTCGCGTACCGACTGCTCCGCGGGGCCACGGCCACGCCGACCGGGGCCGTGCACATGAGCGACGTGCCGATGCTGCTCGGCGGGCGGGAGGCCTGGGTGGGCAGCCGCTTCGTGCCGGAGCGGGACTGGCCGGAGGTCGATCGTCGCGGGCGGGCGCTCCGTGCGGTGTGGGCGGAGTTCGCCCGGACCGGGCGGGTGACGGCGGCCGACGACGAGACGATCGCGTTCGACCGCGGGTAGGCGCGCTGCCCTCCGGTGCTGGCCGCCGGGTGCTGGCCGCTTCGCGCTGCCCGCTCGGTGCTGGCCGCTTCGCGCTGCCCGCTCGGTGCTGGCCGCTTCGTGCTGCCGCTCGGTGCTGGCCGCTCGGTCCGCCCCCGAACGGGCGGTCGCGTCCCGGGCCGACCGTGGGCAGGATCGACGCATGTCCGCTGACCTCCGCGCCCGCATCGTCACGGCCGCGGTCGACGCCTTCCGCACCACCGACTTCCACGCCGTCGGTCCCGACGAGGTCGCCTGTCACGCGGGTGTCGACGTCGCCGAGGTGCACCGGGCCTTCCCCACGTGGGACCTGCTCGTCGTCGCGGTCGTCGACCGCTGGGCCGCCGCCACCGAACGGGCGCTGCGGCCGGTGGCCGAGCAGGAGGGCGCCGTCGCCTACCTGCGCGCGCGGCTCGAGGCCGGGCAGCGCGAGCCAGGACTCGTGCGGCTCCGGGTCGCGCTGCTGAGCGCCGCCTCCGGTCCCCGGCACCCGGCGTCGGGGTGGTTCCGGACGCAGTACACGCGGTCGTTCGAGGACGTCACGCTCGCGCTGGTGCGCGACGTGGTCGCCGGCCGGGAGGCACGTGGTGCGTCCCCGAGACACGCTGCGGAACAGCTCGTGGCGCTCTACGAGGGGCTGCAGCTGCAGGCGATGCTGCGGGAGGACGCCGACCTGCTCGGCGGGTGGGACCGGGCGGTCGCGCGGATGCGGGCGGGGTGGGCGGTCGACGTCGCGGCGTGAGGACGCGCCCCGTCGGCGCTCCCGTCAGGGCCAGGCCGTCTCGTACGCGAGGAGACCGGCTGCCCCGAGGGCGTCCAACTCCCCCCGGACGATCCCGAGTCGGTCGATGCCCTGGACGGAGAACGCGACCAGCCGTCCCCGTGTCTCGACGACCGCGCCGTGCCGGACGAGCAGCTGCTCGAGCGCCGGCGCACCCGCGTCCTCGGTGAGGAAGGCGCGCATGCTCCACTGGTCGCTGCGTTCGACGACAGCGCCCGGGGACCAGCCGAACTCCGGGGCGTCCACGAGCTCGACCACGTCCCCGAGTGAGTAGCCGTAGGTGAAGAACGGGATGCAGCAGAGCACGGCCGAGTCCGCGCCGCGGCGCTCGAGGAGGAGCTGCTCGAAGCGCCGGGTGCCCGGGCCCGAGTCGCCGAACCGGACGTTGGCCACGAAGTCCACGCGGTCGCCCCACACCGGCCAGGGGTGGAGCACCCACTCGTCGGGATCGCTCACGACCGGGCCCCGCGTGGGTCGAACCAGACGGTGAGGAACCCCGGCGCGTACTCCGCGTCCGTACGGCCGAGGACGTCCTGCAGCACCCGCCGCGACTCCGGGTCGTCCCTGCCGACGTCCCGGGCCCGGACGACGTGCACCACGACGGCGTCGACCCCGAGCCAGTCCAGGTCGTGCACGCACTCGTCGAACGCGTCCCAGTTGTGACCGAAGTACCCCGGGAAGGCAAGGGCGCGGGAGAACTCGGCGAGGATGCCGTCCTTCGTCGTGCAGGCGGAGCCGTCCACCTCGACCCACAGCGCGCCGGTCGTCCGCGGCGGGGCGACCCGACCGGTGACGACGCGGACCGCCGGGGCGCCCGTGTGCGGTTCGGCGGTGCCGGTGCGCCGCTCGGGGGCGTCCGCGCGCCGCCCGGTCCGACCGCGGACCGCGAGCAGGACGACGGCGCCGAGCACGAGTCCGAGCGCGACGAAGACGGGCACGCGGAACGACAGTGCGACGACGACGCCCCCGACACCGCCGCCCTGCAGCAGGACCCTCCCCGCCTGGGCCGCCGTCGCCAGGAGCACGACCGCCGCGACCACGACGACCACCACCCGTTCGGCCCGGCTGGGCAGGGCCGTGGGCACCGGAGCGGTCCGCCGCCACCAGACCGCCGCCGCCACGAGCAGGGCGGCGAGTCCGAGCACGCTCGAGGCGTCCTGCAGGAAGAACGGCAGCCAGTACCCGCCGATCGACGTCTCGCGGAGCGCCGGCCACGCCTTGACGACGAAGCCGTGACCGTGCGTGAAGCCGTCCCACACCACGTGCGTCACGCTGCCGGCGACGCACGCGAGCACGACGACCAGCACCGTGCGGACGTCGAGCGTCGGGCGCGACCACCAGGCGCGGGGCACGCGGTCGCGCACGCCCGGCACGACCGGCGCCCAGGCCGGACGGACCAGGAACCACCACGTGGCGAGCACCACGAGGGACACGGCGAGGTCGATCGTCGGGATGCCCCACCAGGAGTGTGCCGCCTCGTACGGCGGGAGCACCGGCGCGAAGAGCACGGCGTCGGGTGCCATCGACCCGATGGCGACCGCGGCGACCGGGACCGGCAGGCGCCGGGCGGCCAGGGCGACGACCGCGTGGCTGACGGTGAACGGCATCAGCGGGCCAGGTGTGTCCGCCGCATGAACCATTCGACGCCCTCGGCCAGGGCGGTCCCCGCGGTGTGCCAGTCGTGCCCGCCGTCCTCGACCAGGCGCTGGGTCACGGCGACGCCGGCGGCCCGTGCGGCCTGCGCGACGACCGGCACGATCGGCCCGTACCGGCTGTCGTCCGCCCCCGCCGCGATGAAGGCGGCGGACGCGGTGTAGGGCGCCCGGTCGGCCAGGATCCGGAGCGGCTGCGCGGCCTCGTACGCCGCTCGGTCGCCCTTGAAACCCCGCTTGATGGTGTCACCTTCGTCGCCGAGCGTCGGCCCGCGCTGCCCGGAGACGTCGATCCACGAGCCGAACCGGTCGGGGAAGGTCGCCCCGAGCTGGAGCGCACAGGTGCCGCCCTGCGAGAAGCCCGCGATCGCCCAGTCCGACGCGCGGGTCGACGCGTGCAGGTTCGCCCTCACCCAGGTCGGCACGTCCTGGGTCAGGTAGGTCGCGCTGTTGCCGAGCGGGCCGTCCAGGCACATCGGGTTGTTCGACGCCGCCTCGAGCTGGTCGGGCATGACGACGATCGGGGCCAGCCCGTGGTGCCGCGCCGCGATCCGGTCGAGCCGCTCGACCATCCGGCCGGCCTCGATGATGTTCGCGGGAGCCGCACCGGGGCCCTGCCCGGACAGCATCACGACGACCGGCAGCTCCGGGGCGTGGTCGACGAGCGCGGCCGGAGGCAGGTACACGATCGCCGGGCGGGCCCGGAAGTGCGAGACGTCCCCGGGGATGCGGACCGATCCGTAGCGGCCGTGCTCCGGCAGGTCGGCCGGGGCGTGCCAGTCGGCGGCGTCGATCGTCCCCGACCGCGGCGCGGGGTCGTCGGGCAGTCGGAGCGGCGGCACGTGCGACTCGCCCAGGGCGTCCGCGACCGTCGGGAACAGTCCGGCGTCGCGGTTGATCGCGAGCGCGCCGGACAGGACCGCGAGCGGCACGAGCACCACGGCGAGCACCCGGACGACGAGCCGCCCGCGCGCCCGCGTCCCGGCTCGGACGAGCCCGACGACGGCGACCCCGACGAGCGCGCAGACCACCCCGGTCCAGATCCGGTCGACCCACGTCGGCGCGATGCCGAGCACGTCGAGGACGTCGCCGAACAACCACGACAGCAGCGCCCCGGCCAGTGCCCCGGCGACGAGGGCGATCGCGAACGGCCGCCAGGACCGCCGCAGCAGGAAGACCACCCCGAGGGCGACGAGCACCGTGACGGCGTAGAGGGGCAGCAGCAGGTGCGCGGAGAGCAGCGGGAGGGTCGTCATCGGGTCGTCCGGTGGGTCGGGAGGCTCCACGCGGCGCCGACACGGCGGACCGCGGGATCGGCGGGGTCACCGGCACCGTAGCGACCCGAGGTGTCCCGAAGGGCACCGGACGCCCGGTCTGCGGCGGCTTCGCGGCTGATCCTGAGTCATCCCGCACCCTGCGTGGTCGGCCGACGGTGGTGCGCTGGCCGGGCGGCCACGACGGACCGTCCCCGCGGGCGATGCGGCGGCGCGTCCCGCTCCGGCTGTCCGGGGTCGGTGGCACAGTCGGCAGATGGAGTACACCGACTACGACACCCGGCTCGCCGCCTACGGCGTGGTCACCGACGGCGACCGCGTGCTCCTCGCGCGGCTCCGGGTGCCCGAGGCCGGGACGTGGACGCTCCCCGGCGGTGGTGTCGAGTTCGACGAGACCGTCGAGCAGGCCGTCGTCCGCGAGATCCACGAGGAGACCGGTTACCACGCCGAGTGCGGCGCCCTGCTCGGGATCCGGCACCACATCGTGCCGAAGGAGCGTCGGTTCCACGACACCGGGCGCCCCATGAAGGCCGTGCAGGTCGTCTTCCGGGCGACGATCACGGGTGGGGAGCTCCGCAACGAGACCGACGGGACGACGGACGAGGCCGCCTGGGTCCCGATCGCCGACCTCCCGCACCGGCGGCACGGCCTGGTCGTCCCGATCGCACTGGGGTGGGCCGGAGCACTGCTCCGGTAGCGTTCGGGCACGGCGACCGAGGGGAGCGGACGTGCGCGGCGCAGCCACCGACCTGTCCGCCCGGCTCTGGGACGAGCGGGCGCTCCTCGGGCAGCTCCGGGACGCCGTCGACGACCCTGCCCGGTCCGTGGTGCTCGACCGGCTCGGCGAGGTCCGGCTCGAGCGGGACGTCCTCGTGCACGCCGTCGCCGAGCAGTGGGGAGCGCCGGGACGCGACCACACGCTGCCGGCGCTGCTCGACGTCGCCCCGGTGCCGTGGAACCTGCTGCTGCCCGACCACCTCGCCGCGATCACCGCCCTGCACGACGAGGTCGACGCCGTCCTGCCGCCCGGCCCGGTCCGCGAGCGGTGGGACCGCGTCACTGCTCGATGACGCTCAGCACGTTCCCCGACGGGTCGGTGAACCACGCGATGAGCGGCCCGCCCTGCCGGTTCACCCCGCGCTCGTCCGTCACCCCGTCGTACTGCAGGAACCGGACCCCGGCCGCCGCGAGCTCGTCGACCGCCGCGTCGACGTCGGGCACCGGGAAGTTGAGGACGGTGAACGACGCCGGCTCGTGGGCAGGGCCCTTCGGGTAGACGAGCACGCCGTGCCCGTCGCCGAGGTGGAGCGTGAGCATCCCGTGCTCCTCGCTGACCGGGACGCCGAGCACGCCCTCGTAGAACGACCGGGCCTCGGGCACGTCCCGGACCGAGAACCCGCTGAACGCCGTCGTCGCATCGACCATGCGCCCAGGCAACCACCGCGACCACCGCCGCGCATCGCGGACGCGCACGCTCCGGTGGTAGGAACGTCGCATGGCCGCAGGGAAGCGCGACGACCCGGACGACGCCCGCACGAGCCGTCGGGCGTTCCTCCGCCGCGCGGGCATCGGTGCCGCGGGCGCCGCCGTCGGCGCGGGTGCGGTCGGCGCCGGCGTGGCAGCCGCCCGGGGCACCGATGCCGAGCGCTACGGGTTCGCCCCGCTCCCCGAGCGCGCCGAGCCCGGGTTCGACCACGTCGTCGTGCTCATGTTCGAGAACCGCAGCTTCGACCACGTGCTCGGCCGGCTGTACACCGACGCCGAGCTCCGACCCGGTCAGTCGTTCGCCGGACTGCAGCGCGGGACCCACGAGAACACCGCCCCGGACGGCACGGTCGTCGCCGCGCACGTCTACGAGGGCAGCACCGACGTCGTGATGAGCCAGCCGGACCCCGACCCGGGAGAGTTCTACCCGCACGTCAACACGCAGTGGTTCGGCACGGTCGACCCGCCCGGCAACGCCGACCCCGGGCGGAACGGCTACGCGGCCCCGTACAACGCCCCGGCGGACACGAGCCGCCCCACCATGTCCGGCTTCGTCCGGGACTACGTCGTGAACTACCGGCTCGAACGCGGTGTCGAGCCGACCCGCGACGAGTACGAGCGCGTGATGGGCGGCTTCTCGCCCGCGATGCTCCCGGTCTTCTCGACCCTGGCGAAGTCCTTCGCCGTCTACGACCACTGGTTCTGCGCCGTCCCGTCGCAGACCTTCTGCAACCGCTCGTTCCTCCACGCGAGCACCTCGCACGGGTTCGTCACGAACGGGCAGCCCGACGGCCCCGCGAAGTGGCTCGACGCCCCGGACGTCCCGACGCTGTTCACCCGGCTCGAGGACGCGGGCAAGAGCTGGCGCGTCTACTTCGACGCCGACCAGGTCGTCTCGCTCACCGGCTTCCTGCACGCCCCGTCGATCGAGCGGTACTGGAAGACCAACTTCCGGAGCATGGCGCAGTTCCACGAGGACGCGGCGAACGGCACCCTGCCCGACTACGCCTTCGTCGAGCCGCGGATGATGTTCGACCACAACGACATGCACCCGCCGGTCTCGCGTCCGAAGGTCGTCGCGGAACCGGACGGCGCGACGTTCGACAGTGCGATGAGCGACGTCCGCGCCGCCGAGGCCCTGCTCGCCGAGGTCTACGGCGCGATCCGGGACGCTCGCTCGACGACCGGGTCGAACGCGGTGAACACGGCGCTCGTGGTGACGTTCGACGAGCACGGCGGCATCTACGACCACGTCCCGCCGCCCACCGCCACACCGCCGTCCGGCGATCCCGAGGCGGGGGAGATGGGCTTCGGGTTCGACCGGCTCGGCGGCCGGGTCCCGACCTTCGTGGTCTCGGCGTACACCGACCCGGGCACGATCGTGAACGCCACGATGCACCACGGGTCGATCGCGCACACCCTCTGCCAGCAGCACGGTCTCGAGCCCCTCACCCACCGGGACGCCGAGGCCGAGGGGATCCACAACGTCCTGAACCGCACGGTGCCCTGGCAACCGCAGCTCTGGCCCGAGGTCACCCCGCCCTACGTGCCCACCAACCCGGAGGCCGCCGCCCGCCGTCGTCGTCCCCGCGGCGCCGAGCGCGACCGGCCGATCACGGCGCCCGCGAAGGGGCTGCTCGGACTGCTCCTCGCCCGCTACGAGCCGGACGCGCCCGTGCCCGAGACCTTCGGCGACGCCTACGACGTGCTGACGAAGCACGGCATGGGCCTGTTCGGCGACCGTGACTGACCGCGCGCCGCGAGCACGGGCCGCGCCGACGCCCGGCTGCGATGATGACCACGTGACGAACCCCGACGCCGCCGTCGCCCACGCCGTGACGCTCGCCGCCGCATCAGGCCGGGTCGTCCTCGGGATCGTCGGCGCCCCCGGAGCCGGCAAGTCGACGCTCGCCCGCCGGGTCGTCTCGGCCGTCGACGCCGCACACGGCCCCGGCACCGCCGTCCAGGTGCCGATGGACGGCTTCCACCTGGCGAACGCCGCGCTCGACGCCCTCGGCCGCCACGACCGCAAGGGCGCGATCGACACCTTCGACGCGCACGGCTACGTCGCCCTGGTGCGACGACTCGTCGCCGCGGACGAGGACGTCGTCTGGGCCCCGGACTTCGACCGTCGCGTCGACGAGCCCGTCGCCGGCAGCATCGCCGTCCCGCGCGCCACCCGGCTCGTCGTCACCGAGGGCAACTACCTGCTCGACGACCAGGCACCGTGGACCGCGCTGCGGACGCTGCTCACCGAGACCTGGGCGGTCGTCGTCGACGACGACGTCCGCGTCGACCGCCTCGTCGGACGACACGTGCGGCACGGACGCGACCGCGCGGCAGCCCGCGCCTGGGCGCTCGAGGTCGACGGCGTGAACGCCGCGAGGGTCGCGGCGACGCTGCCACGCGCCTCCAGGACGGTGCGGACCTGAGTCCGGCACCCACCGACACGACGGGAGCGACCATGACCATCGCCATCACCGGGGCCACCGGCAACATCGGGGGCGCGGTCGCCCACGCGCTCGCCGCGGCGGGCACGCCGTTCCGGATGCTCGTCCGCGACCCGTCGCGCGCACCGGAGCTGCCCGGCGCCGAGGTCGCCGTCGCGTCCTTCGCGGACGTCGACGCGTCGCGCCGGGCCCTCGAGGGCGTCGACCTGCTGCTCATGGTGTCCGGCGCCGAGGCCGAGGACCGGCTCGCCCAGCACCGCGCCTTCGTCGGCGCGGCCGCGACGGCGGGCGTGCAGCACGTCGTCTACACGTCGTTCGCCGGTGCAGCGGCCGACGCGACCTTCACCCTGGGTCGCGACCACTGGGCCACGGAGCAGGCGATCCGCGCGACCTCGATGGCGCACACGTTCCTGCGCGACTCGTTCTACCTGGACTTCGTCGAGGACCTGGTCGGCGAGGACGGCGTGATCCGCGGTCCGGCCGGCGACGGTGCGATGGCGGCGGTGGCGCGTGCGGACGTCGCCCGCGTCGCGACCGAGGTGCTGCTGCACCCGTCGGCGCACCTCGACCGCACCTACGACCTGACCGGGCCGGTCGCGATCACCCTGGCCGAGGCCGCGGCGATCGTCTCCGAGGTCCGCGGGCGCCCGGTCAGCTACCACGAGGAGACCCTGGACGAGGCGTACGCGTCGCGCGCGAAGTGGGATCCGGAACCGTGGCAGGCGGACGCGTGGGTGAGCACGTACACGGCGATCGCGGAGGGCGTGCTCGCGCCGGTCTCCGGGGACGTCGAGCGGGTCACCGGCCGCCGGCCGATGATCCTGCGCGAGGTGCTCGAGGCGCGCTGACGCGGTCCCGGGCGCGGCTGCGGTTCCGACCCGACAGTTGCTGCTCCATGGACGCGTCAGGTCGGCCGGGAGGCACGTGGTGCGTCCGGCGCGACGGGTCCCGTCCGGCGCGGGTCAGGTCACGCGACGGGCGGCGAGGGTGCCGACCACCCCGAGGGTCAGCACCGCCACCAGCACGACCAGCAGCGGTGCCGTCCAGTCCCCGGTCGCGCCGTGCAGGCTCCCGGCGACGAGCGGCCCGGCCGAGCCGATCAGGTAGCCGCCGCCCTGCACGAACGCGGACATCCGGCGGGCGTCGTCGTCGCTCGTGACGATGCGCACGATGATGATGAAGATGACGGTGATGCCGCCGCCCTGGGCCGCCCCGCCGAGGACCGACCAGAGCAGCCAGAGCTGCGGCGCGAACAGCAGCCCGAGCGGCATCGCGAGCCAGAGCGTGCCGACGAGGGCGACGATCGCCCGCGGCCGCCAGCGCGTCGCGAGCACCGGGACCCCGAGCGCCCCGACGACCGCGAGGATCTGGAACACCGACGAGCTCGCGCCGGACGACTCCGCCGAGAACCCGATCTCGTCGTGCAGGAGCGTCGGGATCCACGCGGTCAGCGCGTAGTACGAGAACGCCTGTCCACCGAAGGCCAGCGTCAGCCCCCACGTGATCAGCCGTCGAGCGGGCCGGACCGTCGGAGCGCCGCTCGTCGACACCGTGCGGATCGACCCCGTCTCGGTGAGCAACTCGACGGGTCCGGTCGCGGGGACCGGCTCGGTGCGTTCCGGTCGGAGCCAGGCCGCGCGGGTGCCGACGGCGTACGTCCACCCCGCGGCGGCGACCACGGCGAACACGGCCCACACCGCGATCGCGACCGGCCAGCCCCACGCGGCGGCGATCGGTGCGGTGCCGAGCGAGGTGATCATCGATCCGACGTTGAGCGCCGACGTGTACACGCCCGTGACCAGGCCGACGCGCTCCGGGGAGGTGTCCCGCCGGATGACCACGGGCACGACGACGTTGCCGATCGTGATGCCGATGCCGATCACCGCCGTGCCGACGAGCAGCGCCGTCGCCGAGGGCACCGAGCGGAGCACCGTGCCCGCGAGGACGATCACGAGCGACAGGGACACCGCGCGCTCGGGGTCGGCCTTGGCGATCACCCAGCTGGCGAACGGCGTCGCGAGCGAGAAGCACAGGACGGGGATGGTCGTCAGCAGGCCGGCGACCGTCGCGGTCAGCCCGAGGTCGACACGGACGTCGCCGATCACCGGCGCGGGGGCGACGATCGGCCCGCGGAAGTTCAGTGCGATCAGGACGATCGCGGCGGGCAGCACCCAGGCCGCGCCGCGGAGCCCCCGACGGGCCGCGGTCGTCACGCGGCGTCCGGCAGCAGGATCGGCAGCAGGTCGAGCGGGGTGGCGGCCTGTGCGACGGTGCCCGTGGCCTCGGCCGGGGAGCCGTAGCCCCACTCGGCGAAGACCACGGGGACGCCATTCGCCGCTGCGCCCTCGACGTCGTGCAGGCGGTCGCCGACGAGGACGGGCCGGCTCACGTCGAAGCCGCGGGCGTCCAGGCGGCGGAGCGCTTCCTCGACGACGTCGGCCTTGGCGCTCCGGACCTCGTCGTCGCTCGCGCCCGTGATGACGTCGATGTCCCCGGTGAGCCCGTAGTGCTCGAGGATGTACGTCGCCGGGGTCTCGGGCTTGCTCGTGGCCGTCGAGATCGGCAGTCCGGCCTGGTGCAGGGTCCGCAGCACGACGTCGATGCCGGGGAACATCGCCGAGTCGAGCGCCCCGTGCGACAGGTAGTGCTCGCGGTACACGGCGAGCGTGTGCTCCGCCTGCGCCTCGTCCATCCCCATCGCCGTGCGGAACGTGTCCATGATCGGCGGGCCGACGAACGACATGAGCGTCGCGTGGTCCGGGACGGGCACGCCGACCGTGCGGAAGGTGTGCGTCATGCTCTCGAGGATCCCCGGAGCGGAGTCGCTGATGGTGCCGTCGAGGTCGAACAGGATGGCGGTGAAGGGGCGCGTCATGTCCTGCCCAGCCTAGTCGGCGTGTCGGGGGCGACCCGTGCCTCCAGGCCGGTGCCCGCACCGACGACGGACGGGAGCCGTCCCGACGACGGACGGGAGCCGTCCCGACGACGGGCGCGAGCCGTGACGATGACGGACGTGGGCCGCGGCGCCCGGTCGCTCCGCTCAGAACAGGCGCGTGTGCCCGCCCTCGATGCCGCGCATCGCGTCGTAGTCGAGCACGAGGACGCGGATTCCGCGGTCCTCGGCGAGGGTGCGCGCCTGCGGTGCCACCGTCTGGGCCGCCAGGACGCCCTGCACCGGTCGCAGGAGCGGGTCGCGGTTCATGAGCTCGAGGTACCGGGTGAGCTGCTCGACCGCGTCGATGTTCGCGTTGCGCTTCATCTCGACGGCCACGCTCGCACCCGCGTCGTCGCGGGCCAGGATGTCCACCGGTCCGATCGCGGTCATGTACTCGCGGCGGACGAGCGTGTGGCCGTCGCCGAGCAGTTCGATCTGCTCCGCGAGGAGCTGCTGCAGGTGTGCCTCGACCCCGTCCTTCACGAGACCCGGGTCGACTCCCAGGTCGTGCGACTCGTCCGCGAGGACCTCGTTCACGCTGACGATCAGCTTGTCCTGGGTCTTCTTCTGCGTCACCGTCCAGACCTGGGTGATGCCGGCGGTGGCCTGCTCCTCGTCGGGCTCGCCGATCTCGATCGAGCACGGCGGGCTCATCCAGTTGAGCGGCTTGTAGCTGCCGCCGTCCGAGTGGACGAGCAGCGAGCCGTCCGCCTTGAGCATGAGCAGACGGGTCGCGAGCGGCAGGTGGGCCGACAGGCGTCCGGCGTAGTCGACGGAGCAGCGGGCGATGACGAGACGCACCCGGCGATCCTAACGGTGGTCGCGCGTCGCGCTCTCCGTACGGTCGGCTGTCGGTGCGGCGGCTTCCGTCGCGGGGGTCGGCGTCCCGGCCTGGAGGCGCGGGTCGTCCCCGTCGTCCCCGCTGCGGCCCGTCGTGCGGTCGCGCCCGGCTGACTGCGCACGTCGGCGGCGCAGCGTCTCGGCCGCGGCGCCCGTCTCGCGCGCCGCCCCGGATGCCAGGCCCGCGCCGATGATGAACACGAAGACCACGAGCAGCGCACCGAGCAGGCCGATGTGCTCGCCGAGGAAGCCGATGAGCGGCGGACCGGCGAGGAACGCCACGTAGCCGATCGTCGCCACGGCGCTGACCTTGAGCGCGGCCGAGCGCGGGTCGTCAGCTGCGGCGGACATGCCCATCGGGAACCCGAGGCTCGCCCCGAGGCCCCACAGCACGACCCCGACGATGGCGATCGGGATGACGTCGACGAAGATGAGCAGCCCGAGGCCGACCACGGCGACGGCGGCGCTCACGCGGAGCACCGGCACGCGGCCGAACCGGTCGATGAGCGGGCTGCCGGCGATGCGCCCGGCGGTCATGGCGGCCAGGAACACGGTCAGCACGGCGGAGCCCGCGGCGTTGTCGAGGCCGTGACCGTCGATCATCGCGAGGGGCAGCCAGTCGTTCGCGGACCCCTCGGCCAGCGCCATGCCGAGCACGATCACGCCGATCAGCAGGGTCGACGGCTGTGCCCACACCTGCCAACGGGTGAGCTGCACGGGGGTCGGGCTCGTCGCGGTCGACGTGTGCTCCTCGAACCGGTGCTCGTCGCCGAAGCGCGACGCGGCCGCGAGCAAGACCAGGCACGTGACGATGCCGAGGACGGTGAAGTGCAGCACGACGGGCACCTCGAGCGCCTCGGTCAGGGCCCCGAGCCCGGCGCCGGCGAGCGTGCCGACGCTGAACGCCGCGTGGAACAGCGGCATGATCGTCCGCCCGCCGGCCTTCTCGGCGGCAGCACCGGACACGTTCATGGACACGTCGACCAGACCGTTGCCGAAGCCGAACGCGATGAGACCGACCCAGATCGCGGCGAAGCCCCACCCGTACGTGACCGCGAAGCCGGCGAAGGTCAGCCCGACGGCCAGGCAGACCGAGGCCACCTGGACGCCGCGACGCGCGCCGAGCTTCGACACGATGTGCCCGGCGAAGGTCAGGCCGCCGATCGAGCCCACCGCCATGCCGAGGACGAGCAGGCCCATCTCGAAGGTCGTCGCGCCGAGGGAGTCGCGGACGCTCGGGATGCGGCCGAGCCAGGTCGCGATCGCCAGGCCCGAGAGCGTGAAGGCCACGAAGACCGCGACGATCCAGACGCGGGTGGTCGGGGCGGTGCGGGCGGACGTCGTCGTCATGTCGGGCTTTCCGGGTCGGTGCTGGTGCGTGTCGCGGTGGTGTCGAATCGATTCGACCCCGTTCGGTGACTACGCTAACGGGCGATGGACGAACCGGCAACAGGACCCGGCGCGTCCGGGACCGGAGCGTCCCGGACCGGCGCCGACGGTGGGGCGAGCCGTGGACCCCGCCCGACCCTCGCCGCCGTGGCCCGCGCGGCTGGGGTCGCCCCGTCCACGGCGTCGCTCGCCTTCAGTGGTGCGGGACCGGTCTCCGAGGACGCGAAGGCCCGCGTGCTCGCCGCGGCCGCCGAGCTCGGCTACGGCGGGCCGGACCCCCGAGCACGCTCGCTGCGCCGCGGTCGGTCCGGGGTGATCGGTGTCGTGATGGACGAGCGCCTGAGCGACGCGTTCCGCGACCCGGTGAACGTCCTGACCCTGGACGGCATCGCCGAGGTCGCCGGCGAGGCGGGGGCGTCGCTGCTGCTCGTCCGGAGCCCGCTCGACGACGAACGCGGCACCGGCCCGATCGTCGACGCGCCGATGGACGCCGTGGTCCTGGTCGGCTGCAACGTCCGGATCGACCCCGCCGTCGCCGTGCTCCGACGCCGGCAGATCCCGGTCGTGGCGATCGAGGCGGACGAGATCGAGGGTGCGGTGCCGATCCACCTCGACAACCGCGAGGCCTCGCGCCGAGCCGCGGCGTTCCTGCGCGACCTCGGGCACACCGCCGTGACCGTCGTGACGCTGCCCCTCGACGGGAGCCGCCGTCGCGGGCTCGTCGACCCCGCCCGCGAGGCCGAGGGCGTCGCCCACACCACCCTCGAGCGGCTCCGTGGGGTCCGCGGCGTGTACGGGGACGCCCCCGCGGTCGAGGCCGCCGGCAGCTCGGTCGAGGAGGGCCGCATCGCCGGGCAGTCCCTGTTCGCTGGAGCAGCTCCCGGGGCCGCGATCCCGACCGCGGTGGTGGCGCAGAGCGACCTGCTCGCCGTCGGGGTGATCTCGGCCGCACTGGACGCCGGACTCCGTGTGCCGGAGGACGTCAGCGTCGTCGGGTTCGACGGCATCACGGTCGACGACAGCCTGCTCCACCGCTCGCCGATCCGGCAGCTCACGACGCTCGTGCAGCCCTTCGAGCAGAAGGGCCGCGCCGCAGCCCGGGCAGCGCTCGCGATGCTCGAGGGCGGTGAGCCGCACCCCGCGGCGTTCCGGTCCGAGCTGCGGATCGGCGACACGACGGGCCCCGCTCGGAGCTGACTGGGGAATCCCTCAGCGCCGCGGCTGCGCTGAGGGCCGTGTGGTCGGGCGACCCGCCGTACGCTCAGCGCGTGCAGCACGCTCGACGCCCCGGGGCCACGGTCTGGACCGTGCTCGTCCTGGTCCTGGTCCTGACCGTGGTGAACGTCGGGGTCGGCGCGACGTGGTGGGGCCGGGCGTCGGCCGACCCCCGCTCTGCGGTCACGGTGACGGCCACCCCCACCCCCACCCCGGCCGTCACGCCGACGCCCACCGTCCTCCCCGACCCGGCGGGGTCCGATGGGATCCCCCTCGCCGAGCACCCGCCGGCGTCCGGGGAGCCGGTGACCCTGGACCTCGCCCGGACGTGGGCCCCGCGGACGGACCTGCCGACCGCCGGCCGGCTCCTCCGCGTCACCATCCCGGCGACGCGGTCGCACTTCACCGCCCGGCCCGGGCTGCTGTGGCTGCCGCCGGCCGCCCTGGTGCCGGACCCGCCGGCGCTGCCGGTGGTGGTCCTGCTCCCGGGGCAGTCCCGCGGCTCCGGCCCGGAGGACCTGGAGACGGGCGGGCACCTCACCGAGACGATGGACGCGGTCGCAGGGATGCACGCCGGGCTCGCGCCGATCGTCGTCGTGCCGGACCAGCTCGGCCCGGACTCCGGCAACCCGATGTGCGTCGACGGCCCGCTCGGCAACAGCCAAACGTACCTGGAGCAGGACGTCCCGGCGTGGATCACGTCGCACCTCCGCGTCCAGACGGGGGCGTCCGCGTGGACGATCGGCGGGTTCTCGCAGGGCGGCACGTGCGCGATCCAGCTCGGCGCCGGTGACCCCGGGCGCTTCGGCAACATCATCGACGTGTCCGGGGAGCTCGGCCCGACGCTCGGCAGCCCCGGGGAGTCGATCGCCCGCGGCTTCTCCGGCGACGCCGCCGCGTACCGCGCGGCCCAGCCGGAGGCCCTGCTCGCCGCACACGGTCCGTACCGTGACAGCTCGGCGTTCTTCACCGCGGCGCAGCTCGACGGGCGGTACGGTCCCGCGATGCCTGTCGTCGCCGCGCACGCCGCAGCTGCGGGCATGCGCGTCACCACGTGGGTGGTCCCCGGGGTGAAGCACAACTGGCTCGCTGCACGGGCGGCGATCGCCGCCGGCATGGCGTGGCTCGTGCCGCGGATCGGGCTGGCACCCGGTCCGTAGCTTCAGTCTGCGGTCGTACCCCGAAACCGGTACCGCGGCGGTAGTGCTCGTGGTTCTGTTGTTTGTCCGCAAGGCGCGGCCCAGCGGCGACGTACCCCGGTCGTTCCACCCTCCCCGAACGGGGGGGCAGAACCGATGGATCAGCTGAGCGCGACTGTCCTTACGCTCAGTCTCCGTGCTCCCGTGGGGGAGCGGAGGTGACCGGTCCTGGGCCGGTCGGAGCAGTAGGGGAGTCCCATGAGGGGACGAGTCGCGCGGGCCGGAGTGCTCGCATCGGTGATCACAAAGATCGCGTTGGTCGGGGAGGTCCTGGTCGCGGTGCCGGTGCAAGCACCGGGTACGACCAGGACGCGAACGGCAACCCGCTCCGCGGTCTGAACGCGACCTGGTACGACAACGACCGCCTCGCGGGAGCGCCCAAGTCCTACGGGCTCGGCGTCGGAGGCAGCGACGGCTCGATCAACCAGACCTGGGCCAAGGGCAGCCCGGCAGCAGCCGGCGCCGGCTTCACGACGGACAACTTCTCCGTCCGCCTCACCGGGCTGGTCACCGCACCCCAGGACGGGACCTACACGTTCCTGACCAAGTCCGACGACGGCGCCCAGCTCTGGGTCGACGACGTACCGCTCATCGACGACTGGGGCCCCCACTCCGCAACCGAGACAGCTGCGAACCAGACCGTCACCCTCAAGAAGGGGCAGTCGGTCAAAATCCGGCTGCAGTACCGCGAGGTCACCGTCGACGCATCCCTGGCGCTCGAGTGAAAGATCAACGGCGGCACCACGACGGTGATCCCGGGAACCGCGTTGACGCCCGACTACGGCCTGGCCACGACGTCGAAGACGGACGATCAGGCGCCGACCGGTGTCGCTGGCATCTCGGCATCGCAGATCAGTGGTTCCACGTCCGCGACGGTGTTCGACAAGCCGTGGCTCGGGATGTCCACCGCAACGATCACCGACCCGTCAGGACTCGCGTTGAAGGAGACGGCGAGCTACGAGCCCCAGAACTCCGGCTACCTCCGCCAGCTCACGCGCACCCTGCCGGCCCAGGCAGCTGCAGCTTCGACGAACGCGTACTTCGGTGACACGGAAACGATCAAGGCCGCGTACGGGACAACAGACGGGCAGATCTGTGGCGTGGACGTGTCGACGCCGCAGTACGGCCAGTTGAAGACCACCACCGGAGCCATCCCGACGACCGGGAACGCGGTCACGACGTCGTACCTCTACGACATCTGGGGTCGTACCGCAGGAACCAAGCAGTCCGGGGACGACGACTGGTCCTGCACCGTCTACGACGCCCGCGGCCGCGCGGTGAAGAGCACGACCTCGGCATTCAACGGCCAGCCCGGAACCACCGCGACCACGTCGTTCTCCGCGGATGGTCTGACCACGGTGGTGACCGACGACGCCGTCGCCGGGTCACCGAACGGATCCAAGATCACCACCGTGTCGAACCTGCTCGGCCAGGTCACGAAGTACGTGGACGTGTGGGGCACGACGACGACCACGTCCTACGACCAGGCGGGCCGCGTCACCTCGACGCTGGCGGTGACGGCGGATGGTGTGCAGCACTCGACGGGTCAGTCGTACGACATCGACTCGAAGGTGACGCAGTTCACCGCTGACGGCAAGGTCGTCGCGGTGCCCACCTACCAGCAGGGTGACGTCACGTCGGTCTCGTACCCGTCCGGGGACGGCAACGCCGGCAACGGCACGTCCGCGACGGTGACCAAGGACGGCGCTGGGCAGCTGATCGGGTTGGCGTGGTCGTTCCCGAACAACCAGCCGCAGCTCACCGATCAGGTCGTCCGCTCCCAGTCCGGTGACGTCCTGAAGGACACCACCACGCTCGGCGCAACGTCGAACACGTCGACGTACTCCTACGACACGGCCGGACGGCTCGTGGCCGCGACCATCCCCAGACATCAGATGACGTACGGGTTCGGCCAGGCCGCGTGCGCTCAGACGGGTGCGGTCGCCGCGGCGGGGAAGAACGGGAACCGGACGTCTTCGTCGGATCAGCTCCTCGACGCTCTCGGGAACCCGGTGGGAGCTGCGACGCAGGTCGCGTCCTGCTACGACGCCGCGGACCGGTTGATCGGGACGACGGTGACGAACCCGGTTGCCGGAGCAACGCCGGTGAACCAGTCGCTGACGGCTTCGCAGCTGGTGTACGACGCGCACGGGAACACCACGAAGCTCGCCGACGAGACGCTCGTCTACGACGGTCAGGACCGGCACGTGCAGACCGTCCTCGACGACGGGTCGAAGGTCACCTACCTGCGTGATGCGTCTGACCGGATCGTGCAGCGCACCGAGCAGGCAGCAGACGGGACGAAGACCGTGACCCGGTACGGGTTCACCGGCGACGGCGACACCCCCGACTTCGTCTACGACGGTGCGAGCAAGCTGACCGAGTGGGACCTTCCGCTTGCCGGAGGTGTCACCGTTGAGTATCGAAGCAACGCGGCGGTCTGGTCGTATCCGAACAGCCACGGCGATATCACCATCACGACCGACGGTTCTGGAACGATTACAACGCCGACGCTGCCGGTGTACGACCCGTTCGGCCAGGTCATGGACGAAACCACCAGCCTCTTCGGCACGGTCCGGGCGAATCAGTCAGGGCCAGACACGCAACAAGGGAGCGCCGACTACGGCTGGCTCGGCCAGCACCAGAAGCTCACCGAACATCTCGGCTCGATCGCCACGATCGAGATGGGAGCACGACAGTACGTCGCAGCCCTCGGCCGGTTCCTGCAAGTCGACCCCGTCGAAGGCGGCACCGACGACGACTACGCCTATCCGAATGATCCCGTGAATGACGCCGACATCTCCGGTGAATGGAGCATGTCCCTTTATAAGCAGAACAGGTGGATCGCTGCTGCGGATATAATCTCCTTTGGTGCTTTCATCCCCGGTCCGATTGGTATTGTCGCATCGATTGCGTCTGCCGGCCTTGCCCTAGCCGGCGGTTGCTTGTCTTGCGCAGCCCTCAATCTGGCTGGGATCGTCCCAGGCGTGAGGGCGGCGACCTTGGTAACGAAGTCAGCCGGCCGCGCCGGAAAAATCGCTCGGGCTGCATTGACTGTACAGACAAGACTTCCGGGTATTGGCCGTAACAGCCGTCTCTTCGGGCCCGGTGGATTGCTGAATAGAGGTAGGATACGTCTCGGTTGGAGCTTGGGCAAGAAAAGTGCCGTGAGCAAGAAGTCGCCATTGGTGTGGCGACTTGGACGGGCTGGATCGCACAAGCATCCCTTCAGTCATGTCTCGAGCAGCCCATACCACCGAAGGCGTTGAAACTTGAATTCTGTCATCGATTTGCGACGGGCTTGTCTGCCGCACCTCCAAACTACTGTCATTGAACATGCGGGTATTGAGCAATGGGAGTTGCATGGTCAAGCTTTCGATCAACGCCTCACACTCAGTCCCCTGGGGGAGAAACAAGTAATAGTAGCTGCCTTTGATGGCTATATTGTCATCGAAGAACCCCTCGAGCGGGTGTTTGGGCTCTTGGAACACTTCGATGCGAGCGAAATGCGCCCCATGATAGGGCGCCTAGGGCTCCTGCGAACACCAGAGTTCGTATCCTTTGCGGATGGCTTCGACTTCCCTGTCGATGTACGGCGTGGTCCGCTCCGGCGTCGATTTGTATTCGAGGAGTTCTGTCCGGGCGCTGATTCCTGTTGAATGCACATTCGGCTTGCTAGGATGACCTTATAGCGACCTCGTCTCAGGCAGCTGCGCCGATCGCCGCGACCTGTTCAGCGCGGATTAGTTGCAGATGACCGACGGAAAGAGTGCTGACACGATGAAGATCTCGGAAGCTGCTGACCTTGCTCGACAATCTTCGGAGCGACAAGTGGTTGATGATCTGTCACTTGATGACTCGCGAACCGTGCGTATCGCAGCGGCGAGCAATCTTTCAGCGTCTGATGCTGCAGGGAAGGTCTTGCTTTCAGATAAGGACCCGACTGTACGACTCGTGGCGGCGGCCGAAAATCTTGAGCTTCGGCCGCGCCTCTACAGCGTCGCTGGCCAATCATTGGATGAAGATGTTCGGGCAGTTCTTGCGAGCATGTTCCTCGAGCGCTACGCGCTTTCCCTCCCACCGCGCATTCAATACCGGTTAGCGAAGGACGCGTCGGCAGAAGTGCAAGGCCGGATGGCGGCAACCACCGATGACAACGACATCTTTGAAAACCTCCTCAAAGATGCAGCGACGAAGGTTCGGGCTTATTGCGCGAGCAATCCCCGGATCAATAGAGAGCAGATGCAGCGGCTCGTAACTGACCGAACGGCCGAGGTTCGAACTGCGGTGGTCGGCAACGGCTTGCGCTTCCCAGATGAGGCTCAGCTCATGACATTTGCGGCAGATCGCTCTTCCGCAGTTCGTTGGGCTGTCATCTTCCGAGTAGACCGGCCTCGTGAAGCTCTGCAACTCCTTGCTGCCGATCCCGACGACTTCAACCGCGAGCACGCAGAAAGAGCGCTTCAGAGTGAACATTTGATCAATGCGCCAGCGGTCGTCAGTGCCGAGCGGGAACGCCGGTCGCGAGCTGGCACGATCGCTACCTTTCCAGAGTCGAGCTGATGTGCGCGGCGGACTGACCGAGACCGGGAGCAGCCGGTCCCGAGGATGAAGTGTGCGGCGCTCAAGGCTCATCGCTTGAGTGCGGTATCTACAAGGTCGCGCACGGAGATCGTTCATGGTGGCTGGATATCGTTGGAGCAGCTTCGTTTGAGGTTGGCAAGGCGCTCTCCGTCGGGAATCGCATATACAGCGCTCGAGCACTCGCCCGAATTCCTCGATTCGTGAGAGGTCGACCAGCTAATCGCGTGGCGCGGCATGCCGTGAGGCTGCGAGCTTACAAATTCAAACGTTACGTGATTCGACCTCATCATTATGCAGATACCGGCTACGGTATCTATCAAAGCGCAAGTTGGGTCCGAGCCAGAGCGCGCGACGGATTCAAGTATCGGTAGAGTCGACATGCAAGAAAGAGCGTTGACGAAAATGAGAAAAGACGCAATAGTTCTTCTTGGCCCGGTTGCCACTCGCTACTCACTTGCAGCATGTGACGCAATGGCAGCGCTAGCCGGTATCGTGCTCGCGCGGCAGATCGGGAATCATCTTCGACTCGAGTGGGTAACAGTAGTTCTCTCCGCCATCAGCGTGACAGTCGGAGGCTACATGTTTTGGCGCGCGCTACGAACCGGCGCGGAAGTAGCACGAGACCACCTTGTTATACGGGGCTTGATTCGGGATAGGCGAATTGCATATGCGACAATCTTTGCCATGCCGCAATCTGAAGATGTCGTATCGTTGCCCTTTATTGGCTGGAATCAACACGGCCGCAAACGCTTCTCACCGCTTTTTGCCTTTTGGGTATCTCCGGGTCCGCTCGCTGCGTCGGCGCGACGCGGCGCGATGGAAGCATTGGTTGAACTTGAAAAGTGTAGGAGCCGTCCTCGCAGGTAGGAAGAGCCGTGTCTGTGACGGACGGCGAGCTCCGGTAGAACGCCAAGCTTCGCGCTGCGCAGCACCTATCTTCAGGTCATTGCCGCAAAAATCGATCGGGCTGCACTGCATTCACGGGTATCGAGTGAAGTCCAATCGAGGAATCGCGAGATATCTACCCCATTATCCTCGTCTTGGGAGTCGGAACATTGGGCAGCATCGACTGTGGCGAAAGTTTGGAAAATTTGGGGGACGCTTTTGGCATTCCAATACCCCTTGATTGCGTTTGACCTGGACTATCACCCCTACCGCGTTGCCTTTCCTGACATTGCCACGGGTGCCTTCGAGTGGGAACTCGCGCTCGAGGTAGAAATTGCCTTCGATTCTGGTTTCAAGGAGATGACCATGGTTGCGGAGGCTGGTGGTGTTGTGGAAGTTGCTCTCAGAAGTGAAGACGCAAGCGAATCCTCTTGGCGCGAGACCGCCATACTGGCCCTGAGGTCTCAGGCAACGAGAAGCCGTACCCAAGTGATCGACGAACAGATCCTGGCTGAAGCGTGTCCCTCGGAGTTGCTCCGACGGATTCAGGAGATATGGTAGACGACGTGATTCGACACTGACTACCGTTCGTGTGGGTGATTGCTCATGCACAAGAGTTGCCGGAGTGAGTGTTCGCGACTGTGACCAGGGGTCATGGGAAGGAGGATATCGGTAACTAGGTCAAGTGGGTCCGTTTCGGTGTGGGACTGCAAGATGCTTCCGGGGCGTGGATGGAGAAGCTAGTGCGACGCGTCGCTCACTCAGGCAACACCGCCCGATGGATTGCGTTGCCGATCTACTCAACTACGTTGTCCGTCATCCTTCTGAAGCTCCTCAGTGGCACCGCGGTGCCGCGCACTCTTCCGGCCGGGATGATCCTCGGTGTTGTGGTGTCCGCCATGGGGTATTTCCTGGTGAGGAGCCTGTTCATGGGGATCTACATCGACGGGCAGGTCCTTGTTGTTCGGAGCTGGTTCCGTACGTCACGATGGAATCGTGCTGCGATAACGAGTTGCCGGGTCGTGAGTTACGAAGGCTTCTTGAACGCCGGGAACCTCGACGGGAGTGGCCGATTCCTCAAGGTGATGGCTTTCGCCATCAGGGATGACGAGGGGTCAGTCCGCTTGCACCGTTCATTGGGGACGTTGTGCGGCCCAACCCGTGCCGCACAGCAGACGAGGGAGATCTCTGCTTGGCTGGAGGGTGCCGCGCACCCGTGACGACCAGGATCAGGCCCGAGAGACCAGTGAGGGTCGAGCTCGGCTGGGTTCGTCCGTGCCGGGCGACCGGCAGAGAAGGCCTGGTCTGCGGAGTTGTTGAGGTCCTCGCCGACGCCGCGGCGTTGAGCGACGCGCCGCGCGGATCGCTCTCGCGGTGTGACCCCGACGCCGTGCCCTCGTGGTCCTCCGACCGCAGCAGGCAGTGGTCGATCCCCTCGTCCGGATGACCGAGGGTGCACCCGTCGGCCAACCCCGTCGGGACCGCGGGCCGACGACCCCCGGGAGCCGACCGGACAGGCTCGGAGCATGAGCACCAGCACGCGCACCACCGTCCGTCGTTCCGCCGCCCTCGTCGCCGCAGCCGCCTCCATCGGGCTCCTGACCGGCTGCAGCGTCGTCCACCAGCAGCTGGGCGACGCGTGGGCCGTGGGGACGCGCCCCGCGAGGTCGACCTCGGCGACCGGAAGACCCGGAAGGCGTCGGACGGCGGATCGCGTTGGACGCGGGAGCTTGTCGTGCTCGCGGAGGACCGGGCATCGGTCCGGGCGACGCCCGCCGCCGGGGCGACCGCCACCTGCCGGATCCTGCTCGACGGCGGGCGCGAGATCGCCTCCGACACCTCGAGTGCGCCGGGCGAGCCGGTGCGGTGCTCGGCGACCACGCCGACGTTCGACTGACGGGGCAGCCGTGCTCAGCGCCGCCGCAACCCGAGTCCGAGCACCGCGACCAGGTTCACCGCGCTGCCGACCAGGAACCCGGTCGTCCCACCCGCGACCCCGGCGACCGGCGCGAGCACGGCCATCAGCACCGCACCCACGACGAACCCCGCGACCGAGGCCAGCGCCACCGCCCGCGACCGACCGGCCGCGAGCAGGAGCGCCGCCGGGACGAGCCCGACCGTGAACACCCACACGCCGACCATCAGGTACCGCAGGTCCGCCACGGCTGCCGCCCCCTCGGCCGGGTACACGATCGGCAGGAACCACCCGGCGAGCAGGGCGACGAGTCCGAACACGACCGCGGTCCCGCCCGCGAAGCCCCCGACGAGCACGGCGGCGCCGCGGGAGCGCAGCGACCCGCCGTCCGTCCGGTGCGCGAAGGCCGGGACGAGCACCTGCCCCAGGGCCTGCCCGAGCATCGAGGCGGGCGTCGCGAGCGTGAACGCGGCGGCGTAGACCCCGGCCTCGCGCGCGGAGACGCTCACCTGCGCCGCGATCATCGTCAGCTGGAGCAGGCCGTTCGCGGTGGTCACGGCCAGGACGTTCCACAGCGCGAAGCCGAGCACCCCGGTCGTCGGCTCCGGCGGCCCGGCGGCACGGTTGCCCCGGGGCCAGCACGCCACCGCGAACACCGTGTAGCCGACGGCCAGGGGGAGCAGCACGAGGGGCTCGAGGCGGGCGACGCACACGGCCACGAGCAGCCCGAGCGCGAGCACGCTCGTAACGGTGTCCCACAGCGCGGTCAGCGGCGCACGACCGTAGCCCAGCTGCGCACCCCGCGCGTGGCAGTAGAGGCCGTAGGCCACCACCACCGCGACGCCGCCGACGACGGTCCACGGCCCGTTGCCCCACGCGATCGCGATCGGCACGGTCAGCGCGGCGAGCACGACGCTCGACACCGCCGTCGCGGCCCCGAGCAGTCGGTTCACCGCGGCGTCCGACCGGCCGGCCCGGAGCGCCACCGCGAGGTACCGCGACGCCGTGTTCCCCGCCGCGTTCGGCCAGAGCAGCGCCGCGAAGACCGACAGGGACAGCAGGGCCGTGGTGTGCCCGAGCGTCTCGGTGCCGAACACCCGGCCGACGACGACCGTGACCAGGAGCTTCGCGACCCCCTGCACCCCGATGCCGACCGTCGCGAGCACCGCGGAGGACGCGACCGCGGTCCCTTCCCCGGAGCGCGTCACCGGGCCAGCGCCTGTTCGATCCAGCCTCGTCGGTGCGCCCGAAGCCCGAGCGTCACCGCCCGGACCCCGATGTACCCGGGCGCGAACGCCGCCCAGAGTCCCGCGAGCGTGCCGCCCGCCCACCAGAGGAGCGGCAGGTACACGACCAGGTTCACCCCGCCGGCGATCGCCAGGTACCGGGCGTCACCCGCGCCGATGAGCACGCCGTCGAGCACGAAGACGTAGCCCGCGACGGGCATCCCGACCGCGATGAGGACGAGCACGAGCGGCAGGGCGTCCCGGACCGCGGCGGAGTCGGAGAACACCGGTCCGAGCAGGCCGCTCACCGCGACGGTCACGAGCCCGAGGAGCACGCCGCCGGCGACGCCGAGCAGCACCAGCCGCCGGGTGACGAGCCGCACCCGGTCGGGATCGCGCGCGCCGAGGCCGTGCCCGACGAGGGCCTGCCCGGCGATGGCGAGGGCGTCCAGCGCGAACGCCAGGGTCGAGAAGACGGTGAGCCCGACCTGCGTCGTCGCGAGCCCGGTGGTCCCGAGCGCCGCCGCGGTCCCGACGGTCGCGAGCATCGCGACCCGCAGCGAGGCGGTGCGGAGGAACAGCCACGCCCCCGACCGCAGCGCGCGTGCGACGCCGGACGCTCCCGGCCGCAGCGGCGCACCGGACGCCCGGGCTGCGCGGACTGCGATGCCGACGTAGACCGCCGCCATGGCCCACTGCACGATGACGGTGCCGGCCGCCGAGCCCTCGACGCCCCAATCCGCGCCGTAGATGAGCACGGCGTTGAGCAGCCCGTTCGCCACGAAGCCGACGGTCGCGACGACGAGCGGTGTCCTGGTGTCCTGCAGACCGCGCAGCAGTCCGGTCGAGGCGGTCACGACGAGGATCCCGGGCAGGCCGATCAGCGACACCGTCAGGTACGCCGTCGCCGCCGCCGACACCGCGGGCGAGGCGCCGAACAGGTCGACGAGCGGCCCGGCCAGCGGCCACCCGACGAGCGCGAGCACGACGCCGAGCGCGAGCGCGAGCCACATCCCGTCGATGCCGGCGTGCACCGCGCCGCGACGGTCCCCACCACCGAGGGCCCGGGCGACGGCCGGGGTCGTCGAGTACGCCAGGAAGACGAGGAGTCCCGTCACGGTCTGCAGCACGGCGCCCGCCAGGCCGACCGCGGCGAGGGACGTCGCCCCGAGGTGCCCGACGAGCGCGGTGTCCGTCAGCAGGAAGAGTGGCTCGACGACGAGCGCCCCGAGGGCGGGCACCGCGAGCCGGACGATGTCCCGGTCGACCCCGCGCTGCTCGGAGCGAGCAGGGCGCTCGGCGGACGCGGGAGGACGGGGCACCGCACCATTCTGGTGGCGGTACGCTCCGACCGTGGACCTGACCGCCCTCGTGCCCGGTGCCGTCGGGATCGCCCTGAGCCCCCTGCCGATCGCGTCGGTCGTCTTCCTGCTCGGGCACCGCCGCGGGTACGGACCCGCGATCGCCTGCGTGGTCGGGTGGGCGACGGCGGTGGCCGTGGCGCTCGTGGTCGCGGTCCTCGTCGGCGAGCGGCTCCCGCTCGAGACCGCCGGCGGGTCGTCGGTGCAGGCCGTCGTGGCGCTCGCCGCCGCCGCGGTGCTCGCCGGACTCGCCGTCTGGCAGTGGACGACACGGCGCCTGCCCGACGGGCGTCCGTCGAGTGCCCGGTGGTCGGACGCCGTCGAGCGGCTCGGCACCGGTCACGGCTTCGGCCTCGGCCTGCTCCTGTTCTGCAACCCCAAGGCGCTCGTGCTCGCGCTCACCGCGGGACTGGCGTTCGGCGACGCTGACCCCGCGCCGGGGCAGGCCGTCGTGGCGGCCGTGCTGTTCGTGGTCGTCGCCGCCTCGACGGTCGCTGCGCCGGTGGTCGTCGCCGCTGCGGCCGGTCCGCGTGCGCACCGACCCCTGTCCGCCCTGCGGGTGGGCATCGAGCGGTGGGGCACCGTCGGCCTGGTGGTGGTGCTCGTCGTGCTGGCGGTGGTCCAGCTGGTGGTCGGCCTCACCGGCCTCCGCTGACCCGGCCGGTCCCGCCCGAGGTCGCTCGGTGGAGCAGGAGACGTCGGGTCCGTCCCGACCACCCGACGTCGTCTGCTCCATCGACGACGGGGCGGGGACGCCCCAGTGGGCTGACGGGCTGGCGGGACGCCGGACGGGAGGATCGTGGCGGGCTGGCCACGATCCTCCCGTCCGGTGGTCCGTGCGTCAGTCCGCGCGC